>JAFZAP010000029.1 GCA_017557185.1 Prevotella sp. | reverse complement strand
GGGCAGACCCCCGTGTCTGCCCGCCATTTGTGCCCATTTCGTGTCCGCTGTTCGGGCAGACACGGGGGTCTGCCCCTACACGTGGCGCCGCAGGCAGAACAAATATTTGTGGGAAAAATTCTTTCTCCGCTATCAGCCTCACCCCCAGCCCCTCTCCAAAAGGCGAGGGTAGCTATTAGCGGCAAAGCCGAGCGGTTTATGTTGTCTTTAAAATCCCTGCTTTAGAGCCGCCCCTTATCAAGGGGCTCAAAATGTTTCCGATAATAGTTTCCGTTTATTCCGTATATTTCCGTTTATTTCCGTTGTGAAAAAAACTTCTGTCCGTCTGTTTCGTATGTCTTATATGTCCAGCCTTCGTGGCTCCCCTCCTTTCGGAGGAGTCGGGGGAGGCCCTTCTACTTCAATATCTCATCCAGCAGTTCTTTTACGTGTCCCGGCAGGATGACATGATGATTGCCAATAGGATTGGTGAGAAAGTAGCTGGTATCGGAAGGATGGTCGAGGCGGATGACCTGCTGCGTGCGACACAGATCGCCTTCCGCCTGACAGGCCTCGAGCGTGCCTTCCGCAACGAAGTTCCTGTCGAGGAGTCCTGACACTTTGAAGATGGTCACGGGACCGGCATCGACATAGCCGCGCACGCCTACCCCAATCCCCGACTCGAAATGCGTGTCGAGTTCGTAGCGGTGCGTCATGTTGAACGGAATCGTACAGTGGGCAAACAACATCTCTCCCGTCTGCGGATCGATGTGCGCAGGGTTCGCCTGGAATCCCGAAACGCCCAACAAACTGCGGGCAATCATCATCGACAACATCGCAGGCACATCACCCTCGCAACCAGCCACAAAGCCTTCGCTGTTGAGTCTCGCCAAAGCGATGCAACCCGTGTTGTGAATAGCCGTTAGCAAGTCGAAGCAACGAATGGTAAGTCCTTGTAAACCATTCGTTTCTGCCACTTTCCTTAAAGCAATATATAAACGTGTAGCATCGGGCAACGACTGCCGGATGGCGGTAGCGTCAGAGGCATTCAGGGGAGCGACAAAGGAGGCATATTCATCGGCTGCTTCTTGCATGGGAACCGACTCGAGAGCGTGATACTCGCGAAGCAGATCGCTCATGGGAATCGACACCAATTCGATTCCGAGATGTTCTCGGACGCGGTCGGCATCTGTAACACTCGAGATGAGCCAGTCCGACGGTTCACCCACGATACCCAGGCGGGCGCCACGCAATCGGCGGCGTGCCTCCCCCACCCTCGCCAACACCTCGATGCGTTGGCGGATGTAGTCGGCCGAGCCGTGCAGGATTTCACCCTTCAGGCCCTTCTGCCGCAGGAAGGACAGGATCTCCATCGATGCCGCCAGCGAATTGCTCTTGCCCGACGTGAGCAGGTAGAACGGCTCGCCGCTCTGCTTCTGCAGCTGTGGCAGCAGCTGGTTGAAGACGCTCTCGGTGCCGCCTGTACGCACGTAGATCAGCGACAGGGCCGACGAGCCGTAGTCGGCATAGTCGCTTCCCTTTAGGGAATACTCGATGTTCAGACTTCCCAGAAACTCCTGGGTGACAGCGCTTACGGCGGCTTCATCGTGAAGCGGCGAGGTCAGGGTATAGATGGCTACATTCATGATTCTTGATGATTGTTATGATTCTGTATGCAAAGATAACGCTTTTTCTTTTGAAACCAAAAGAGTTACGAAAAAAAAACGTAACTTTGCAGCCAGCAAAACATTCAACCAACACGTTATTGATGATTCAGAGAACCATGACGAAAGAGATTTATCTGGCTGGAGGATGCTTCTGGGGAACGGAGCATTTCTTCAAACAAATAGAGGGTGTCGTCAGCACGGAAGTAGGCTTTGCCAACGGCCACACCGAACACCCAAGCTACAAGAAAGTTTACACCGACACAACGGGGCATGCCGAGACCGTGCATATCGTCTACGACGAGACGGTTGCCGACCTGGAGTTCCTGCTGAATATGTTCTTCAAGGCCATCGAGCCGACGAGTGTCAACCGACAGGGACACGACGAGGGAACGCGCTATCGCACGGGAGTCTATTACACCGACGAGGCGCAGCTGCCCGTCATCCGCAAGGTGTTTGCCGAGCAGCAGGCCCTGTTGAGCGAGCCTATTGCTGTGGAAGTGGAACCGCTGCGCTGTTTCTATCCCGCCGAAGACTATCACCAGGACTACCTCGACAAGAATCCCGACGGCTATTGCCACCTTCCCCTCGAGCTGTTTGCCTATGCTAAGCAAGCCAAGATGAAAAGGTAAGGAAGCCCCACTCCGACTCTCCCCAAGGGGGGAGAGAGAAGGAAGGTTCCACATGTTTGAGAGATGATGACTGAAGTAAGTGGTCTCCCTCTCCCTTCGGAGAGGGCTGGGGTGAGGCCTTTTTTATTGTTTTTTTCAAGATAGATTTCCTCGATTCCTTCATTCCGTATAAAATCTGAGAAATCTGTGCAATCTGTGGTTAAAAAAATAGAAGAAACAAGGGAGCGCGAATTGCTTCGTTTCCCTTGTTTCTTTTCATGACAAGTGGCTATGAACGCATCACAGCCACCCGATTGTCTGATTCACAAAGAGTGTGCTGAAAGGCTTATGCCTCAGCGGGAGCCTCTTCAGCAGGAGCAGCCTCTGCCTCAGCAGCAGCGACAGCAGCAGCCTTCTTGTCGGCCACCTTCTTGGCGATAGCCTCGTTTACCTGCTTTTCAGCAGCCAGGCTCTTGGCGGCAGCTTCCTTCTTAGCCTTTGCCTCGCCTTCGCGAACAGCCTCGAGACCCTTCTCCTTTGCCTGCTTCCAGGCATCGAACTTAGCCTGAGCAGCAGCCTCGTCGAAAGCGCCTTTCTTCACGCCACCGCGGAGGTGCTTCATCAGGTACACACCCTCACGGCTGAGGATGTTACGCACGGTGTCAGTAGGCTGAGCACCCACTTCTACCCAATAGAGCGCACGCTCGAAATTCAATTCTACAGTAGCAGGATTGGTGTTGGGGTTGTACATGCCAATCTTCTCGATAAACCTACCATCACGTGGTGCTCTCACGTCAGCGGCTACAATGCGATACACTGCATAGCCCTTGCGACCGCCGCGTTGCAATCTGATTTTTGTTGCCATTTTTACTTGTAATTTATTGATTATTAATTGAATTTCATGCTACCATCTCGTGATAGCGGCTGCAAAGGTACTAAAAATTTGAGAGTTAACGGCTGAGAGTGGAGAGTTTTTTCTAATTGCTTAACGTTTTTTTGCAAATCCAAGCCCGTATTGCCCCATTTCTAGTCCACCATCACCCCTCACTTCAATAATTCATAGACACCAATACTGTTAAAGTTGACTGGACAAACTAGCTCTTGTACACTCGGATAAATGCTTTATTATGGATAGAACAATGCTTTGATGAAACGATTGCAGTGTTCTTGTTTTGTAAATCAACTTAATTTACTTTTCTACCCCATTGCTCTTGCATCACTGGAGCATTGATATAGACAATCGAGAGGACTGCTATTGATGGATGAAAGGATTGCTCTGCTTACCATAAAAAGGGGATGACTTCCATAGCAATGTAGTACATTATCAGGATGTGGTACATCTTTAATATATATAGAGGATTTTCGCAATCCTTCCTAGCGATGTTCATTTTTCGCTATTCATTCTTTATAATTCGCTTTTGACTTCTTGTTGCGCATGTTTTTTCGGTTTTTCTTTGGTGTTTCCAGTTTTTTATGTAAATTTGCACGGAAGAAACAACTAAATTGAGATTACTATGTTTGGACTTGGAATGCAAGAGATTCTCGTTATCGCCCTGATCATCCTGCTGCTCTTCGGTGGGAAGAAGATTCCTGAACTCATGAAGGGCCTTGGTAAAGGTGTGAAAAGCTTCAAGGAAGGAATGAAAGAGGTGGACGACGAGCTGAAAGAGCTGAACGACAAGAAAGAGGAAGCAGAAACGAAATGAGCAACGAGGCTGACAACAGCAGCAATGCCACGGGCACGTTCTGGGACCACCTCGACGAGCTGCGCGACAGGTTGCTGCGATGCCTCGCAGTGACTGCAGTAGTGGGCATTGTGGCCTTCGTCTTCAAGGAACAGCTGTTCGACATCGTGCTCGCCCCTCGCTCCAGCGACTTCATCACCTATCGGGTGTTGGGGATAGGTCCTTTCAACGTGGGGCTGATGAACACGGGGCTGACGGAGCAGTTCATGATACACTTGAAGACGGCGCTCTATACCGGACTGCTTGTTGCCTCGCCGTATGTGCTCTACGAGATCTTCGCCTTTGTGTCGCCGGCGCTCTATGCCCGCGAACGTCAGTTTGCCGTGCAGATCGTAGGGTCGGCATATGTGATGTTTGCCGTCGGCACGCTGCTCAACTACCTGCTCATCTTCCCGTTCACGGTGAAGTTTCTGGGTACTTATCAGGTGAGCCCGGACGTGGCGAACATGCTTACGCTGCAGTCGTACATGGACACGCTGATTACGATGAGCCTCGTGATGGGGCTGGTGTTCGAGCTGCCTGTGGTGTGCTGGATTCTCGGTAGGATGGGACTCCTCAACCGGTCCGTGATGCGCGAGTACCGCCGTCATGCCGTGTGCGTGATCCTTGTCCTGGCGGCCATCATCACCCCAACCACAGATGCCTTCACGCTGATGATCGTCGCTCTGCCCATCTGGCTGCTCTACGAAGGCAGTATTCTTTTAGTGCCCAAGGCCCGACAACCCGAAAACTGAAAACCGATTATACACAAAAACGATATGCTAAAAAAAATCCGTACTATCCTTGCGTTGGTGTTCTTCATCGGCATCACACTGCTATTCCTCGACTTCACGGGCACGGCCCACCGCTGGCTCGACTGGATGGCGAAGGTGCAGTTCCTGCCTGCCGTGCTGGCGCTCAACGCCATCGTTGTCATTGCACTCATCGTGCTGACGCTCATCTTCGGCCGCATCTATTGCTCCGTGATTTGTCCGCTTGGCGTGATGCAGGACATCTTCGCATGGCTGGGCAAGAAGGCGAAGAAGAACCGCTATAGCTATTCGAAAGCCCTGTCGTGGCTACGCTACACAGTGCTAGGTGTGTTCATCGTGGCTCTGGTGGCAGGCATTGGCAGCATCTTCCAGTTGCTCGCCCCCTACTCCGCCTATGGCCGCATCGCCACAACCATCTTCCAACCGCTGTGGAAACTGGGCAACAACGGCCTGGCTGCCATCGCCGAGCGCATCGACAGCTATGCTTTCTACTCCATCGATGTGCTCGTGCCATCGATGGGTGTGGTGCTTGCCATCGCCGTCATCACGCTGCTTGTGCTCTTCCCACTAGCATGGAAGAACGGTCGCACGTATTGCAACACGATCTGCCCCGTGGGCACCATCCTTTCATTCTTCGCCCGCTTCTCGTGGCTGAAGATTCACATCGATGTGGATAAGTGCCGCAACTGTTCACTCTGCTCGAAGAACTGCAAGGCTGCCTGCATCGACTTCAAGAACCACCGCATCGACTACTCCCGCTGCGTGGTCTGCGGTGACTGCATAGAGAAATGTGAGTTCGGGGCAATAAGACTCTCCCCCCTGCCCCTCCCTAAAAAGGAGGGGAGTAATTACTCTCGGGGTGAGTCTGGGCGCCGCTCCTTCCTCCTCGCTACCGGCCTCATCGCCACTACCGCCCTTGCCCAAGAGAAGAAGAAGGTGGATGGCGGGTTGGCAGAGATCAAGGAAAAGGTGGCTCCCAAGCGCCAAACCCCGCTGACGCCTCCGGGCTCTTTCTCTGCCAAGCACTTTGCCCAGCATTGCACAGGCTGCCAGCTCTGCGTGTCGGAGTGTCCGAACCAGGTGCTGCGCCCCTCCACTGACCTCATGCACCTGATGATGCCCACGATGAGCTACGAACTGGGCTACTGCCGCCCCGAGTGCAACCGCTGCTCGGAGGTGTGTCCGGCTGGTGCCATCAAGCCCATCGCCCTTGAGGACAAGGTCTCGACGCAGATCGGTCATGCGGTGTGGATCAAGAAAAACTGTCTGGTGCTGACCGACGACGTGGAGTGTGGCAACTGCGCCCGCCACTGTCCGACGGGAGCCATCGAAATGGTGCCCAGCGACCCCGACGACGATGAGTCGCCCTATGTGCCCGCCGTCAACGAAGAGCGCTGCATAGGCTGCGGCGCCTGCGAGAACCTCTGTCCGGCACGTCCCTTCTCTGCCATCTATGTGGAAGGGCACGAGGTGCATAGGGAAGTGTAGGCGCCTACGGCGCGGTTCAATGCTGCTGCGCAGCAGTTCAAGAAGTTCAAAGCGCTTCGCGCGTTCAAAAGTTCAAGGTAATAACAAAAAAAGATCAAAATATGAACAACCATAAAGATAATCAATCGCCGAGGCTATCTACTCCCCTCGCTTATAGAGAGGGGCAGGGGGGAGAGTCCGTAGGAGGAGAGTCTTATATCAGCAGACGTTCTTTCTTAAAATTGGTTGGAGCCGGTGCCGTGGCGACTACGGCCGCGCTCACTGGTTGCAAGAGCAAGAAGCAGCAGGCCATCGAGGACGAATACAAACAGCAGTTGGAGCCGCCAACGGGAAAGATGACGTACCGGAAGAATCCGAAGAATGGCGACAAGGTGTCGCTGCTCGGATACGGAATGATGCGACTGCCCACTCTGCCCGCCAAAGAGGGTGAAGACGCTGAGTTCGACCAGGAGATGATCAATCAGCAGATCGACTACGCCATCGAACATGGCATGAACTACTTCGACACCAGCCCGGCCTACAGCCGCGGACTCTCGGAACGTTGCACGGGTATCGCCCTCAGCCGCCACAAGCGCAGTGAATACTACATTGCCACGAAGCTCTCGAACTTCGCGCCCGAGACGCAAACCCGCGAGGCAAGTATCGAGATGTACCACAATTCCATGCGCGAACTGCAAGTAGACTATATCGACTATTACCTGCTGCATGCCATCGGCGGAGGAGGCATGGATGCCTTCAACGCCCGATACATGGACAACGGCATACTCGATTACCTTGTGGAGGAACGCGCCGCAGGACGCATCCGCAACCTCGGCTTCTCCTATCATGGCGAAGTGGAGGTCTTCGACACGCTCCTCTCCTGGAACGACAAATACCATTGGGACTTCGTGCAGATAGAACTGAACTATCTCGACTGGGACTACGCCAACGAAATCAACGACAGCAACACTGATGCCTCCTACCTCTATGCAGAACTGCAGAAGCGAGGAATCCCAGCAGTCATCATGGAACCCCTGCTCGGCGGACGACTGGCAAAGGTGCCGCAGTTCGTGGCCAACGAACTGAAGAGGCGCGACCCCGAGCATAGCGTGGCATCTTGGGCGTTCCGCTATGCCGGCACCCCCGAGGGCGTGCTCACCGTACTCTCCGGCATGACCTATATGGAACACCTGAAGGACAACCTGCTCTCCTACTGTCCGCTCGTGCCACTCACGGAAGACGAGCAGCGATTCCTCGACGACGACATTGCCCGCAAGCTGTTCTCCATGGAGAACATCCCCTGCACGAACTGCAAGTACTGCATGCCCTGCCCCTACGGCATCGACATACCAGGCATCTTCGGCCATTACAACAAATGCAAGAATGACGGAACGCTGCCAAACGACGTCCTCGACAAGCACTACATGCGCCTGCGCCGCAACTACCTCATCGGCCTCGACCGCGCCGTGCCCCGCCTGCGGCAGGCCAACCACTGCATCCAGTGTGGACAGTGCGAGCCCCACTGCCCGCAGAACATCCGTATCGTGCGCGAGCTGCAGAAGATCGACCAGTTCGTCGAAGACCTGAATACCAACAAGGCTATCCTAGAGCAGAAGGAGGAGTAGCCCCACCCCGACCCTGGTGATAATCGCACAGGCTGACAATGGGACTGGGGAGGATGGTGCCAAGGGTGTAGCCCTCGGCCTGGACTGCCTCGCGCAACAACGGCTCATAGTGGGCGGCGATGCTTCCCACGAATCCCACTGGCAGATCGTGCCGCTGATAAGGACCAATGTTGTGGCTAAAGAACTGCCGGAAGTTCTCGACAACCAGTTCGCGCAAGGCCTCGTTGTCGAGGTGCTGGCCGATATAAAGCGATGTGGAGGCGAGAAAGCGGTTGGGCATCGGCTCACGGTAGACGCGGCGGATCACTTCGTTGAGCGTGAGGCCGGTGGTTGCGAGGTAGTCATCGCGCATCGAGGCAGGCAACAGGCCCTTGAAGATGGCATTGAGGAAGCGCTTGCCAAGAGCTGCTCCCCCACCTTCGTCGCCAAGGATGAACCCCAGCGCCGGCGTGTTAGCGATAATCTGTTCGCCGTCGAAGAGGCAGGAATTGGCACCCGTGCCGAGAATACAGGCGATACCTTCGCGGTGCCCGCAGAGTGCACGTGCTGCACCCAGCAGGTCGCTGGCGGCATTGACAACAGGCGTTCCGACCCATTTCCTTCCTGCAACCAATTCCTGATAGCCGATGGCCCGACCAATGGCGCGCTGCATGACTCCCACGGCATCGGGTCGGACGCCAGCGCCATAGAAATACACCGACAACCCACAGCCTTCCACCATCAGCGGCAACAGCACGTCGAGTTGCGGGATAAGCTCCCGCTGAAGGATCTCCACAATGTCTTCTTCGCTCATCAACACAGGATTGATGCCCTGTGTGTGGAACGTCTGTCTGGTCTCTGCCACCATCCAATCAGTCTTCGTGCTGCCGCTGTCGGCAACGAGCGTAATCTGCTTGCAATCAACTGTTTCCATCGTCATTTCTCACTTTATGAGTGCAAAGATAGCTATTTTTTTTAAGGGCATGCGTGAAAAAACAGAAAACTTATCGCTCATACCCTTGTTTTTTTGTATCTTTGCAAGCAAAAACAACAAATAGGCACATGAGAAGAGTCACTACCATCATCATATTGCTGTTGGCATGGGTGCTGCAGAGCCACGCCGTGCTGAAGGAGAAGGACCTTGACAACACGCTGGGCATCCTGCGTACGGAACTGACGAAACACCATGCAGAACTGGAACGGCAGTCGGGATTCATGCGCGAGCAGCAGGAGCAGATTCGCAAGAACCTGTTCACGGTGCTGAACCGCTCCAACCAAAATGCGCTGATGCTCTATTCGCAGAAGTCGGAATACATCTTCGACCTCACCTACGCATGTCACGAAGCCACGGAACAATACCACGAGTTTCAGCAAAACATCCTGCCTTTCCGCTCATTCCTGGAGAAGGCCAATGAAGACATCGCCCGCTACGACAGCCTGATCATCAATCTGACGAACATGCCGAAGCTGTCGTTATCGGAACGTGCGAAGATTGACCGCAATGTCTGTCTGACACTCGCCATGAACATTCGGCGCACACTGACCGACAACCGCGACCAGTTGAACGAATACATCAACTATTACAAGAACACCGAGCAACAGCTGAAGAACCTGAACGACTATGCCAACAAGCGGTATGGCGACATCCAGATGAACATCTTCAACAACCGCGGCGACAACTATTTCATGATTCTGAGCAACCTCAGTCATAATCTTCGCAGCACACGCGAAGCCATCAGCGAGAAATACCAGCAATACAACAAGGTGAAATCCGACTGGGACGTGCGTATCATCATATTCCTCTTCGCTGCGCTACTCATCTATGGATTCATCTCCTTCGTCGTGACCTTCCTCGTTGTGAGATTCCTGATGCCGCGACGATTCAAGACCGAAGCATTCCAGGCGAAGCAAACCTGCATTATCCTGGCATCATCGGTGGTGCTCTTGGCCATCATCCTCGGACTGATCAGGGCTACCGTGCAACAGAACTTCCTGATCATGGCATCAAAGTTGCTCGTGCAATACACGTGGCTGCTGGGTGTGATATTAATCTCACTGCTCCTGCGTCTCGACGGCTCACAAATTAAGAGCGCCTTCCGCATCTACGCACCGCTCATCTTCATGGGATTCCTCGTCATCTCGTTCCGTATCGTGCTGATTCCCAACGACTTGGTGAACCTCATCCTGCCCCCGACACTGCTCGTCTGTATGCTGTGGCAGTGGCGGGTCATCCGCCGGCATAACAAGAACATTCCGCGGAGCGATGTGTTCTACACATACATCTCGCTGTTTGTCTTCATCGCCTCGGTAGTTTGTTCGTGGCTGGGCTACACACTGCTCAGCGTGCAATTGCTCATCTGGTGGATCATGCAGCTTACGTGCATCCTTACCATCACCTGTATCACAGGCTGGCTGACGAGCTATGCCAAGCGCAAGCAAATCGACAAGATGCCCATCACAAAGACGTGGGGATTCCATTTCCTGAAGAACGTGTTTCTACCGGTGCTGGGTGTTTTCTCGGTGCTCATCTCCATCTATTGGGCTGCCGACGTCTTCAACCTCAGCGATACCACTCGCAGGATCTTCAACACGAAGTTTGTTGAAGCCAAAGCCATCACCATCAGCCTTATGTCGATAGCGCAAGTGGTGTGTCTGTACTTCCTGTTCAAATACATCAACAGTACGCTGCAGAGTCTGCTGAAGCAGTATTTCGAGAAGAGTGACCGCTCGACAGCTGGCACGCGTAGCCTGATGATGAAGAACATCATTCAGATTGTGGTGTGGGGTGCCTGGGCACTCATCTCGCTGAGCATCATGCGTGTCAACAACACCTGGCTGGTGGTCATCTCCGGTGGTTTGTCGACGGGTATCGGTTTCGCCATGAAGGACATCCTCGAGAACATATACTACGGCATCTCGCTCATGGCAGGTCGTATCAAGATTGGTGACTACATCATCTGCGACGGCACACGCGGCCGCGTCAGCTCCATTAACTACACATCGACACTCATCGAGGCCATCGATGGTTCAGTCATCGCCTTCACCAACAGCCAGCTCTTCACGAAGAACTATAAGAACATGACCAAGAACCACGGATACGAGCTCGACATGCTCGACGTGGGTGTGGCCTATGGCACCGACATCGAACGCTGCAAGCAACTCATCATCGATGCCATCAACAACTTGCATATCACCGATCCGAAGAAGCCCCCGCGCATCGTGCTGAAGGAGTTTGGCGATTCCAGCGTGAACTTGAAGATTCTCGTCTGGGTGCCTGTACTCACCCAATACTACGACTGCGGTCGCATCCTGGAGTGCGTCTATAACACGTTGGACGAAAACAATATCGTGATTCCGTTCCCACAGCGCGACCTGCACATCATCCCGACTAGCGAATAACGGTCTCACACGATTCCCCGACTTACGCGACAACGATTTCAATAACGAACATTCATATACGATATGCAACCCATTCTCATAGCAGGCCCCTGCGTCATTGAGTCGGCCGAACTCCTCGATACTGTTGCGCAGGAACTCGTGCGCATCAATCAGACGTTGGGCACCGACATCATCTTCAAGGCTTCGTTCGATAAAGCCAACCGCACCAGCATCACTTCGTTCCGCGGACCAGGCATCGAACGGGGATTGCAGATGCTCGCCGACGTGAAGGCAAAGCACGTGCTCCGCCTGCTCACCGACATCCACGAGGCCTGGCAAGCAGCACCTGTGGCAGAAGTATGCGACGTGCTGCAGATTCCTGCCTTCCTCTGCCGGCAGACCGACCTGCTCGTGGCAGCTGCCAAGACAGGACGTACCGTGAACATCAAGAAGGCGCAGTTCCTGAGCGGACAGGATATGCGCTACCCCGTGGAGAAGGCTCGCGACGCCGGTGCCCGCGAGGTGTGGCTCACAGAGCGGGGAAACTCGTTCGGCTACAACAACCTTGTCGTGGACTTCCGCAATATTCCCGATATGCTCGACATTGTGCCGACAGTCATCATGGACTGCACCCACAGCGTGCAGCGCCCTGGCGGTGGAGGCGGCAAGACCAGCGGCGACCGACGCTTCGTGCCGGCTATGGCACTGGCTGCAAAAGCCTTCGGTGCAACAGGTTTCTTCTTCGAGGTACACCCCACTCCCGACCTCGGCTTGAGCGATGCCGCCAATATGCTGGAGCTTTCTAAGCTCGAAGCCCTTGTCGCACAACTCCTTTAGTTCCCATCACTACCGTAAAAACCCGTCACGTCATGAAATCTCCCAAAGAATACGCCATACAGGTCATCCGCGAAGAAGCGCAGGCCGTTCTCGACCTGATACCCAGTCTCGACGAGCATTTCGACCGCGCCGTTGAGCTCATCTACCGTTGTCACGGAAAGGTCATCGTCACCGGAGTCGGCAAGAGCGGACATATCGGTGCAAAGATTGCTGCCACGCTGGCCAGTACGGGCACACCCGCCTTTTTCATCAACCCCCTCGATGTGTTTCATGGTGACCTGGGCGTGATGACACGCGATGATGTCGTTTTGGCCATCAGCAACTCCGGTCTCACAGACGAACTGCTGCGCTTCATCCCTATGGTGCTTCATATGCAAGTGCCCATCATCGGCATGAGCGGCAACCCCAACTCCCTGCTCGCCAAGTATTCAACGATTCATCTGAACGTGCATGTGGCGAAAGAGGCTTGCCCGCTGAACCTCGCGCCGACGAGCTCTACTACGGCACAGCTGGTGGTGGGCGATGCATTGGCCATCGCACTCATGGAGAAACGCAAGTTTCGTCCGCAGGACTTCGCACAGTTCCACCCCGGTGGCGAGCTTGGACGGCGTCTGCTCACCACTGCTGCTGACGTGATGCGCTCCGACGATCTGCCCATCATCCCGAAGGATATGCATCTCGGCGAAGCTATCATCCACGTCAGCAAGGGAAAGCTGGGACTGGGCGTCTCACTCGAAGACGGGAAGATTATCGGCCTCATTACCGACGGCGACATCCGCCGTGCGATGGAACGCTGGCAGGCAGAGTTCTTCAACCATACCGTCAGCGATATCATGACACACCAGCCGAAGATGGTCACACCAACCACGAAGATTACCGAGATACAACGCATCATGCAACGGCACAAAATCCACACGGTACTCGTTGCTGACCAGGAACGCCATCTGCTGGGCGTTGTCGACCACTATTCGTGCATGATATAAAGAGTAGTGAATAGTTGAAAGGGATGAGAAGAAGAGTCATAAAGAGACAACAAAAATGGAAAGGAATATTGCTGTTGGCACTATTCACTTTCCATTATTCACTTTCCACTATTCATGCCCAGACCTCCGATTCCCTCATCGTAGAACAGCTGCGGCAAGAGGGCGTTACCTTCACCAGCAACAATCGCATAAAACTACTCACCAGCGGTCAGGAGAAGTTCGACGATATGTTTCAGGCCATCAGCGAGGCTCGCAGCAGCGTCCATCTGGAATACTTCAACTTCCGCAACGACTCTATCGCGATGTTGCTCTTCGAACTCCTGGCGAAAAAAGCCGCCGAGGGTGTGGAGGTAAGAGCATTGTTCGACGCATTCGGCAACTCCTCCAACAACAAGCCCCTGCGCAAACGTTACCTCCGCAAACTGCGTAGCGAAGGCATACAGATCTACGAATTCGACCCGCTGCGCTTCCCGTGGATCAACCACGTCTTCAGCCGCGACCATCGCAAGATCGTCGTCATCGATGGGGAAATCGCCTACACTGGCGGCATGAATGTTGCGGACTACTATATCAACGGCACTGAGCAGGTGGGTTCGTGGCGCGATATGCACTGCCGCATAGAAGGCGATGAAGTCAATACGCTGCAGCGCATCTTCATGCAAATCTGGGAGAAGACCACGGGTGAACGCCTGCAAGGAGCAAAATACTACTACGGACTCTACACATCCGATTATTTCACTCCTCTCGACAGCGTCAGCGCGGGCACGTTGCCACCATCGCCGCCAGCACAAGTCGGCATCATCAATCGCGAGCCCGAGAAGTCGAACCGCATCATCCGTTCATTCTACTATCACGCCATTGATGAGGCTCAGGACAGCATCAAACTTGTTAATCCTTACCTCACCCTCAACAGAAAGCTGAAGCACAAGCTTCGCGAAGCCGCCGAGCGGGGCGTGAAGGTCGAAATCATGGCTTCCACAAATAGCGACATCCCGCTCACGCCCGACTGCATGTTCTACAATCTGCACAAACTGATGAAAAAAGGCGTGGAGGTTTGGATGTATGAACCAGGCTTCCATCATACGAAGGTGATTATGGTCGATGGCCGGGTGTGCACTGTGGGCAGCGCCAACCTCAATGCCCGCTCGCTGCGCTGGGACTACGAGGAAAATGCCGTCATCGTCGACCGATTTGTCACCCAGCAACTCTGCGATCTGTTCGATGCCGACAAGCACGACTCCTTCCGTCTGACACCAGAAACATGGAACCAGTTCCGCACCCCCTGGCAGAAGTTCCGCGGCTGGTTTGCACATCTCCTCGCACCGTTCCTGTAAAGAGAGTCGCTGTTACAAAAACCTCAGATTTTATTGATATCTACGTAACCGTGCATCACGGCATAGATGGTCAGGGCAGAAACGCTCTTCAGGCCGAGTTTCTCCATGATGTTCTTGCGATGCGTAATCACTGTCGTCAGCCCTATCGACAGCTGGTCGGCAATCTGCTTGTTGATATACCCCTGCGCAATCAGCGCCAGCACCTCTATCTCGCGATCAGTGAGCACCTTTGCCTGCAGCGCACGGGGCATCGGCGGCAGGTTCCTTCCGTCGGCGTGCGCGTGTTGCTCCAACATCAACAGCGAACGCACCAGCTCACCCTCAGGCACGTTGATACAGATGGAATGGAAGTCCTTCATCTGGGTCGAGGGATCGTTCGACATCGTCAGCACGATGGTCTTTCGGCGGTGTTCGAGGAAGAAGCTGCGATTCTCAAGCACAAGATTCATCGAAACAAAGAAATGAAAATAGTTCTCCGGACCGTTTGCCACCAGTTCTGCAAACGAGCCGAATGTGTCGACGGTCATGATAGGCATCACGCTCTGCAACAACTGCTTCAGTCCGATTGTTGCCAGCGTGTTCGGGTCGACGATAGCGATGCGGGGCCTTCCTTCTGCCATAGGGTCATTCCTTATTATCCATTTTCCATTCTCCCAGAGCGGGCCATTACTTCTTCCAGAAACGCGAAGTGATGTCAACAAAGGTGCCATCAGCCGAACGCCTGTAGAGTCGTTGGTTGGTGGTGGGCTTCGTCAGCGGACCCAAGTGAGCGATATAGGGACCAATCTTGATGTAATCGAAATGCTGACGGTCGATGAGTGGCGAGATGCGGATGCGGCCGCTATACCACGCCACCTTGTATTTGGGGTAGCGCTCGTGGATATACTGCGCCAGTGCATCGACGGTGTCCGGCTCGGCATCTCCCCCCATCAAGGCAATGCAGGTGATATCGCTGCCGAACTCTTTCACGAATCCGTCGATCGCCAGCGCGTCGAGTGGCTCGCCGATGTCCTCAGCCAGATAGGAGCTGTGGCATCCCGGGCAATGACAAGGACAGCGCGAGATATTGACTGAGAGCGTCGTCTCGTCAGGGATTTCCTGAAAGACGACGCCTGTATTCACAAATTTCAGCACAAGAAATTGTCAGTTATCATTTATCAACTGCGACAAGTTTCTCCTTTCCTGCATAGAAGCGGCGGTGTTCCTCCTGCTGACGAGGCAGCGAGAAGTTGCTGACGCGCTTCAGATAGCCGATGATGCGGGTCATGTAGTCGACGTTCTTTGAGTGGCACTTCGGGCACTCATGCAGGTAGCGCTTGTCGATGTGTCCGCAGTCGTTGCAGAGCGTATTGGGAATGTTGAATGTGAAGTAGTTGCATCCCTCCTTGGCTGCCACGCAGAGCAGCTGGCGGTACTGCGTCTTCGAGAGGTGCTCCTCGAGATTCATGTGCAGGGCGGAGCCGCCGGTGAGGTGCTGGATGTAGGGTGCACCGTGCATTTTGAACTTGTCGATGATGTTCAGCGAGTCGTCCTCCACCACATAGAAATAGCTGTTGTAGCAGTCGCGCGGCACGAAGTAGCCGTCCTCACGATCCCACTTGGCATGCTTCACGCCGACGTTCTCAGCAGGAATCATCTCACAGTTGAAGAGCACGTCCTTCGTGTGATACTCCTTGTTCTTCTTCTCGACGAGGCCCAGCACCTCCTGCACAAAGGCGAGATACTTCGGGTTGTCGGTGATCTCCAGGCCCATGAACTCAGCAGCTTCCACCATTCCGTTGATACCGATGGTCAGATACTGGCGGGCAATGTTGATGTAGCCGGCATCGAAGAGCGGTAGCATTCCGTTGGCCTGCAGCTCCTTCAGGTTCTCGTTGTAGGCCAGCTGCACCTTGTGGCAGAGGTCGATGATGTGTGTGAGGAACTCGCGATAGTCCTGACCGTTGTTCACAGCATACTGGATGCAGCGGTTCAGGTTCACCGTGAGCACACTCTTCGAGCCCGTCGACACACCGCCGGCACCCAGCGTGTAGCTGAAGCCGTTGTCCTGAATTTCGTTGCGCAGGCGGCAACAGCTCGACAGCGAGTCGGCATTGTCGCTCATGTAGGTGAAGAACGAGTGGCCCTCGGAGTACATCTCTGCTGTGAAGTCGGCCCACTCCTTGTCCACGCAATCGCCGTCGTGTGTCAGCAGCGCCATCGTCTCAACGGGGAACGTGAGCACGGTCTTCGTGCGCTCCTTGTTGAACCACTTCATGAAACGCTTCTGCAGCCAGCTAAGACCATTCCAGTCGGGTCTCGAACCATCGGGGAAGTAGAACTCACCGAAGAGGCTCTCGAAGTAGGGGCGGTCGTAATAGGCTACATTCCAGAACACTGCCTGGTAGTTGCGTGCACCCGTGGGCTGGTTCAGCGAGTAGACAATCTGCTCGAAGTAGTCGGTAATCACCTTGTCGATGGAACGCTGCTTCAGCGACAGGTCAACGATGCGATCGGGATCCTTGTAGTAGTCCTGGCCATATTCCTTCTGGATGAAGTAGTTCATATACATCAGGAACTCAGGCGTAGCACAGGCACCGCTAAGCATACTCGACACCATGAACACCATGTTCACGAATCCGCCGCAGAACGACTTCAGGTTCGTGGGTGCCGTCGAGTTGCCGCCGATGCTCATCGTACCGCCGATGAGCCAGGGATACATCGTAATCGAAGCGCAGTAGTTGGCCAGACTGGTCTCGTCGTTCTTATATATAAAGTGGTGTGTGAGCATGTCGAGATATTCGTCCGACAGCGCCTTGCCGTACATCTTTTTGATACGGTCGGTGAGCAGGCGGCGGTTCAGTCGGATGAAACTTGCCTTGGGCAATTCGCCGATAAGTGTTGCAATATTTTTATGTTCGACGTTGGCATTGGCGTCATACTTCGAACCTGTTGCAGCATTGGCGGCATCGCAGTAGTCTGCCAAAAATTTCAACTTCTCCAATGTCTCGCGGTCCTCGGTGTGCTGTTGGCGGTAGAGCATAAACGACTTCGCAACCTGATAGTAGCCTTCGCGCATCAACGCCTCTTCCACCTGGTTCTGGATGTCCTCCACCTTGATGTCCTCCTGCAGTTGTAAGTGGCTGAGTATCTTATAGATACTCCCCAAGTCAACTGGCATGTTCACACTCTCGAATGCCTTCACGATGGCATTCATGATCTTGTCTAATGAAAAACGGTCTTTTGTGCCGTCACGTTTTGTAATCGTAAAATTTTTTATTTCCATTGCGGTTTAGGTTTTGGAAAACTTCCGGGCGAAATTTTTTCGAAAAGTTTCCCGTTTTGGAAAATCTTCTCGACAGTTCCTCCTTTCAAGTTTTCTTTTTTGATGTTTTGTTTCTGGGTGCAAAGTTAACAAAAAAGATGATACAACAAGCGATGAAACCGAAGAAAATTTCCATTTTTACAAATTTTAATATAAGAAAAATTTGCAATCGTTCACAGTTTTCAATTAACGGAAATCAGCAAACTTATTGAGAACCAACACTTAAGACTTGACGTGTTATAGTAGACGTTGCAGAAACCGCTCAAGACCATCTTTTCATGTAAACGTAGCAATACAATTTCTCTCAATGAAAAAAGTTTGGATAGAATATTTGGTATTTCAGCAAATTCTTCGTAATTTTGCCATCGTGATGACGAACCCGCTTCGTCCCCCTATGCAATCAAACAGATATAAAACCTATAAAAACGACAAGACAATGAAAAAAGTAATCATGGCTGTTGCCGCTATGGCAACCATCACAACAGGCTGTGCACAGAAGAAACTTGTGCTCTACTATTCTGAGACCGGAACCACAAAGGCCGTAGCCGAAGAGTTGCAGAAACAACTCGGTGCCGACATCGAGAGCATCGAGGCTGTGACGCCTTATTCAGGCGACTTCCAGGCAACCATCCAGCGCAGTCAGCGTGAGCGGGAAAACGGCGAGACACCCGCCCTGAAGCCGTTGAAGAAGAAGATTGCCGACTACGACGTCATCTTCCTCGGCTATCCCATTTGGTTCGGCACCTACGCCATGCCGATTGCCACATTGGTGAAGGAAAACGACTTTGCCGGAAAGACCATCGTGCCTTTCTGCACCTTCGGCAGCGGCGGACTGAACACCTCGACCGACGATCTCAAGAAGGCGCTCCCTGAGACAACGATCCAGAAAGGCTACGGCGTGCGTACAGCAAGAGTGGCTGCCGCCAAGAAGGAACTCGACCGGTTCCTCATTGAGAACGGCTACAAGGAAGGCACCGTCGCCCCCCTACCCGACTATTCAGCTCAACAGCCCGTCACCGATGCCGACAAAGCCATTTTCGACGCTGCCTGCTCCAACTATCAGTTCCCCCTGGGCACTCCCGTCACCGTTGGCAAGCGTGAGACTCCTGACGGCACCGATTATCAATTCTCTGTGAAGAGCCGCGGCTTCGATGGAGGTGAGTCAACGGCGACCATCTTCGTGACTGTTGGAAAGGAAGAAGGCGCCAAGCCCGAATTCACAGAAGTAATAAGGTAAAAGAGCTCTTTCTCCGCTTCGCTACCGCTCGGCTCTGCCGCTTGCGTAGAAAAAACGGAGCAAGAAAAGCGCCCCTGCGGGTCGAGCGGAGAAGATGTGATACTGAGAAAGATGAAGAAGTCTTTTTATCCACTCATCTGGGTTGGTGTTCTGGCTGTGATCGCCTGCGCACTCCTTGTCTATGAACGCGACTTCCTCTGGAAGATTCAGGAGGCGAACCTCTTCCTGAATTCATCGTTGTTCTTCCGGCAACAGATGGTCGTCTCTGGCGGCATGTTGTCGTGGCTGGGAGTGTTCTGCACGCAGTTCCTGCATATCCCCTGGCTGGGTTTGCTGTTGCTCTGTGGCTTGTGGCTGCTGCTGATGTGGGTGGCGAAGCGCACCTTCAGCATTCCCGACCGATGGGCAACGCTGTTGCTGATTCCCGTCGCATTGCTGCTCATAGCTATCGTCGACACGGGCTACTGGCTCTACGTGCTGAAGCTGCCGGGCTATTTCTTCGCTGCCACACTCGGCACGTTGGCGGCCGTCTTGTCGCTATGGGCCTTCCGTGCCCTCCCGTCAAAGTACGCATTGCGTCCGCTCTTCATCGTTGTTGTGGCTGCTGTGGGCTATCCGCTGTTCGGCATCTACGCCCTTGCGGCAGCCCTCCTCATGGGAATCTGGTCGTGGCGACTGGAGAAACAGCGCCTGCAGGCATTGGTCAGTACGATTGTCGCTATAGCGAGCGTCATCGCTGTGCCTCTCGTCTGCTATCACTTCGTCTATTATCAGACAAATCTCGCAAACATCTATTACACAGGACTGCCCGTTTATTTCATCACGGAGAACCATCGTATCTACTACCTACCCTACCTCCTGCTCTTCCTCTTCTTTCTCGCGCTCGCGCTCACCTACAAGAGCCAGCATACCGAGTGGAAGATGAAAGCTGCGCCCATCGTCCGAACCGCAACGCAAGTAGCAGTTGTGGTTGCATTGGCCTTCGGTGTGTTCCATTTCTGGTTCAAGGACGAGAACTTCCACCACGAACTGACGATGCAGCACAGGCTGGACTGTGCCGACTGGGAGGGCGTGATCGATGAGGCACGCGAACAGGAGGACGAGCCGACACGCCCCATCGTGATGATGCGCAACATCGCCTTATCGCGTCTGGGCCGACAGGGCGACGAGATGTTCCTCTACAAGAACGGCTCGAAGGCTTTCGCGGCACCTTTCGGCATGCGGGCGATGCTCGAGGTCGGACCGCTGGCCTATTATCAATACGGCATGCTGAACTACTGCAACCGCCTGTGTGTAGAAATGGGTGTGGAGTTCGGATGGCGGGCGGAGTATCTGAAGTATCTGGTGAAAAGTGCCCTGCTCAACGGCGAGCAACAGTTGGCACGCAAGTACATCGGGCTGCTGAAGCAGACCCTGTTCTTCGACGACTGGGCCGAGCGGGCAGAGTCGTTCCTGAAGAATCCGAAACTGATGGACGCTGACCCGGAACTGGCCGCTGTGAAGCACATGCTGCATCACGACAACGTGCTTGGAACAGATCAGGGCTTCGTGGAGAGCTATCTCATGCGGCGCCTGTCGAACAACTTCAACACTGAGGACACCGTCTTCCAGGAGCAGGCCCTGCTGGCAACGCTCTACACACACGACGTTCCGCAGTTCTGGACCCACTTCGCCAACTACATCCGTCTGCATCCTGATGGCAAGATGCCGCGCTACTATCAGGAAGCCGCCTATCTCTACGGCAAGCTGGAAGAGCGCCCGAATCTCGACAACATGCCCTTCGACAGTTCGGTGAAAGCCGAATACGATGAGTTCATGCGGTTTGCCCCGCTCTACGACGGTGCCGACGTGGAAGACGCGCGCGAAGGACTCCGCAACCAGTTCGCGCATACCTATTATTATCAATATTACACGATGGGGCAACTGCCAGAGTATTAATTGTTCCAAGTATGATGAAATACAGATATCTCATTTTGGCTGCAACCCTGTTGCTTTGTGCCTGCACAACGAAGGTGCCGACAGCATTTACCGACGTCGACGCCCTGCCGAAGATCTATCCCGACTACGTCGACGTAACGATTCCGCTGAACATCGCTCCGCTGACCTTCGAGCTCGACGAGGAGGCCGATGCGATGATTGCGCGCTATGTGGCGGGCGATATCGAGGTGGTCTGTGCCGACAAGATGCAGCCCACGTTCGACGAATGGGCCTCGCTCGTCGGCGAAGCCAAAGGCGGGGCCATCAAGGTCGATGTCTTTGCGCAGCGCGGCGACCAGTGGACGCACTACAAGCCCTTCAGCATTTTCGTCTCTGAAGACAGCATCGACTCCTACCTCAGCTATCGTCTCATTCCGCCCTCGTTCGTCAGCTACGAGGCGCTCACCATTAGTCAGCGCTGTCTGGAGAACTACGACGAGAGTGTCATCTACGACAACATGCTTTGCGGCTTCGAGAACGAAGGTCAGTGCATCAATTGCCACAACTACCAGCAATACAATCCCGACCGCATGCAGTTTCATGCCCGACAGAAGTGCGGCGGCACCATCATCGCCTACGACGGCGACATCAAAAAGGTGAACATGAGGAACGATTCCATCCTCTCGGCTGGCGTCTATCCGGCTTGGCATCCTTGGCTGAAGCTCATCGTCTATTCCACCGACAAAACCCACCAGGACTTCCACACCACCGACCCGAACAAGGTTGAGGTATTCGATGTGGAGAGCGATATCATCGCCTACAACATCGATCGCGGCGAGGTGACCAATCTCGAAAACGACACCACAGAGTTTGAGGTGTTCCCGGCGTGGGCTCCCGACGGAAAGACGCTTTATTACTGCAGCGCCCATTTCGAGCGGCAGGACACAACCGTCAACAAGGAACAGGAAGTCGCCAGGCGATGCATGGACCTGCGCTACAACATCTTCAAGAAGAGCTTCAATCCCGAAACCTTCGAGTTCGGGCCCAGCGAAGCAGTATTGCGGGCCGACACCCTTCGCAGCTACGTAGCACAGGGTGGTAGCGCTGACGGGGCCGTCGCCCCGGGCTCTGCCGTCCTGCCCCGCATCTCGCCCGATGGCCGGTTCCTGCTGTTCACGTTGGCCAGCTACGGCTATTTCCACATCTGGCACCACGATGCCGACCTCTGGCTGATGGACTTGCAGAGCGGTACTGTTCGTCGGCTCGACGAAGTGAACTCCGACGACACCGAGAGCTATCACTCCTGGTCGAGTAATGGCCGGTGGATTGTGTTCAGCAGTCGTCGCGACGACGGGTCGTTCACCCGCCCGTTCTTCGCACATGTGGGTCCCGACGGTCGTTGCGGAAAGCCCTTCGAGCTCCCCACCGCCGACCCCAACTATCATCGGCAGTTCCTGCGTTGCTACAACATCCCCGAATTCATGCGCGGTCCCGTCACCATCACCCCACAGACCTTCGCCAAGATCCTGAAGGGTGAGGCCGAGCCCGTGAAATATGTTGGAAAGCCCCAGCCGTAGAGAGCGATGTATTCTTTAAGATTTAAGACCGCTCGGCTTTGCCGCTTGCGTAGAAAAACGGAGCAAGAACTTAAACAACTTAGGACAACGTAAAGTTGTCCCTTGTTCTTTCTCCACTTCGTTACGAAAGCGGCAGAGCCGAGCGGTTCGTGTTGTTTTTGATTGACGAGCTCTTTGCAAAGACTATCTGGGTAGTGTATTCTTTTAATTTTAAGACAACTTAAACAACTTAGGACAACGTAAGTTGTCCCTTGTTGTTCGTGTTGTTTTAAAAACGCTTATAACAAAAGAGGGTGTGTCAAAAATGGACACACCCTCTTTATCGTTTTAATCGTCGGGAACTATCAACGCTTCATCTTCAGCGTTTGGACGGTACCGTTGTTATAGGTAATCGAGACGATGTTGATGCCACGCTGCGGAGCAGTGAGCTGACGACCGCCGAGGTCGTAGTAGCGCACACTGCTGATGCCGCTTTCAGCCTTGTCGGCCTCGGGCGACATGATGCCTGTAGCACCGCCCACAGGAGCGATATTGGCATTGATGATCTCGCCCGTTGCGCTGTTAAGCAACAGCACGGCAACCTTCAGCGTAGCCTGCGGCTGCAGCAGACTCTCGCCAGCGGTGTTCACAGCCTTCGCCAGCACGAACGAGTAGCTGTGCTCAACAGGCTGGTCGGCGGTCACCTTAGCAGGAATGCTTCCTCTGACGCCACTACCCGACTGCGGAGCCATAATCACCACATCGTTGAACACCAGACCCTGCACACTGCTTTCGGCATTGCTGAACTTGGCGAGGTCGCCGCCTTCACCGCTGCCTGCGTAGTAGTTCGACTGATCCCAGTCGGTGCCAGCGTCACCCGTGAGGCCGTCGGCCACGAGGATGTATTCGAGAGCATATTTCGCTTTATCGTCGCTATACGGGAAGATAACGGCCGTCGACACATTGATAGCCCGGCCATCCTCGCTCATCTGCGACTGGAACTCCACAGCAGCATGTCCGAACAGCTTGTTGCGGCGGGACATATCCTTCGAAACATAGAACGCCGTGTTGCCGGTTCCGTAGTAGGGATCCACCTCCTCGGCGCGGTCGAGCCAGGCATCGGGGAATCCGCCCACTTCGCTGGGGAAGCGCTGCGTAATCTCCATCGGGTCGCTGTTGTGATAGCTCAGCAGCACGTAGTCGCCTCCGCTGAGCTTCGCCAGCTTCTCCAGAGCCACGAAGCCACGCGGACACCAGCCGCACCACGTACCCGTGTATTCCTCCATCACCGTGCGTTTCTTCGGCAACGTGTTCAGGGCGATGATAGGCGTCTTCGCCGTCGAGGCAGGATCGGCGTTGTCCACACCGTTCACCTTCACCACATCTACTTCCAGATCGTAGTTGCCTGGCGACGACAGGTCGGGCAGCGTCAGCTTGGCAGTATAGGTCTTTCCGAAGAATCCTTCGACGGGCTTCTTCAGGTCAATGTGCTGCGAACCCTTCAGGCCTGCAGCCAGCGTGTAGTCGATGTCGAGCGACTTGATGCCCTCCGAGCCGTGATTGACAAATTCCACCTCAGCCTCGATGGCCTTGTTCGTCATCACGTAGAGGGTCTCGCCGGGCATAGCAGCCACAGCATTCGCGCTCACCTTGCTACCGCCCACCGTCACCTGGATGGCAGCAGTAGCGCCCAAGCCTTCCGAGAGGTCGAGCCACTTCAGGAATTCGCGTCCGGTGTGGATATAGAATCCACCCTCGTTCGGCGTGAGGATGATGCCCACCGGCTTCTTGTTCACCTCTCTTGCCGCATTGTCGATGGTAAGGCTGTAGCCCACATACACACCCTCTTCAGGAATCGTGTAGGGCTTCTCAAGGTTCACGGTGACGAAGCCTGCCTTCGCATTGGTCACGTCGATGCTCACGAGGTCGGGAACGTTCTTTCCGTCCTCCACGCGCAGCTGACTCGACAGCCACACCTTGATATCGCTCACATCCCTCGTACCCATCAGCGGGAAGGTGATGCTCTCGATATGTGTGCCCACCAGAGCCTCGTCCTGCAAGTGGATAGCCACATCGTAGCTGTCCTCTATCATCTCGCCGAAGGCCTGCACGTCCTCAGCACCCGTGTAGTAGCCGTAGCCAATGCTACCGCCCACGTCTGCAGGATCGATGTCGGGATAGTCGGGCGTAGCGGCGTCGGGCTGAATCTCAGAACCCAGCTCGTGCACATCACTCCACACAATCTCCGAGCGACGCTCCTCGCCGGCACCGCGATAGATGGCCTGCACACCGAAGGCCTCAGGACCGATTACGTAGTAGTACACATTGTGGTCCGTACCCGAAACGTAGAAGTCCCAGCCCTCCTGGAAGTCGTAGGGCACCTCCGTCATCTCCTCATCCAGATACACATAGTGGTCGGGCGAGAACACCAGCGGCTTCTCCTCGCCGTTCACCTTCGTATATACCTGATAGCTCAACTTCTCGGGCAGGATGAAGTCACCATTCTCGTCGACGGTATTGATGTCGAAATCCAGATAGCCCCAGCCGTAGCCGTAGTTGTAGTAAGTGACACCACCCTCATAGAGCGAGTTCCACGTTGGAGCAGCCGGTGTGGCGGCAACCTCGATGAACGGAGCCATCTTCGCCTTGTTGTAGGCAGCCGAGTAGCTCACCTCCGTCTTACCGGCGTTCACCAGGAAGCAGCTGCTGTTCGAGAACGTCTTCGTTTCAGCGTCGTAGTCGAAGGTCACGTCGGCTTTCGACAGCGTGTACTCAATATAGGAATAACCGTAGTCTTGGTCGTACTTCTCCTTCGCCGTTGCCGACACGAAGTACTGGTGATAGCCCGAAGCCTCGTCGGGACCCATATACTGCCCCGTCTTGAACGTAGCCTTGTTGCCATCGATGGTGCCCTTCACCCAAGCGTCGGGCATACCGGCATAGATACCCTGCACATAGACGTCATTGCCGTCGAAGCCCACTTGGGCAATCGTGCCGGTCATTCCCTCACAGGTCACAGCATAGTCGGTGGTCTCAAGACCCTCGGGAGCTGTCACAGGCTCGTCGGTCATCGCCGTCATGCTGAAATTCCAGTCGCCATAGCCTGCCCACGATTCATCATCAGCTACAAGGCCGATGATGCTCGTGCCTGTAGCAATATCCGAGCCCGACGGACAGGTGATAGCACCCGTCGAGGTGTTGTAGCTCAGCGTCAACTCCTGGCTCGCACTCGGCACATACCACTGTTGGCCTTCATCGTACGACACCATCTCAGCATAGTATTTTGCACCCTCCTGCGTAAACACCATCTGCGGGAACTTGAATTTGATCTGCGTGCCCTCAAGCGTACCCTTTATCCAGGAATGCGTAGGAAACTGCGAGAAGATGTTCTTCACGTACACCTCGTTGTTCTCGCCAAACACCACGTTGCCCACAGCACCCGTATAGGAGGCGTTCAGCACATAAAAGATGTAAACGTAGTAGGCATCGCCGCTACGCGTGTAGATCTGCTGGCGACCAGCAGGCTGCTCGGTGATGAGCTCCTCGTTGCCCGTGATCACCTTCTTTGCCGCCCGCAGAGCCTCACCAGCGGCGTTGGCCGCCTTACCCTTCTGCAGCACCTCGCGAGCCGAGCGCAGGCGAACCGGGTCGATTTGTTTCTGCTTGGCAGCCGCCGTCACTCCCTTCGCACCATCGAAGGGGGCATCCTTGCCCGTCAGCGCGGCTACCCTACTCGGCGACAGCTCGCGTTGAGCGGGATTCTGTGCCATACTTGCGACGGTCATCAGCAGAGCCGTCATCAGGAATAGTGTAAATTTCTTCATGTTCGTTGATGATTTATAAATAATGTAATTGTTCACTCGGAACTTTTGAATCAGCGAGCGCAGAGCAATGCTTGCATTAGCTTTGCCGAGTCGTGACAAAAGTCATAACGAAGTTATAAACTCGAAACTCGAAACTCGAAACTAAGTTTGTTACCACGAAAACGACTGCAAAAGTAACAAAATGTTTTCAATCGGCAAAGAAAAACGCCAAAAAAACATACGATACCGCCGGACAATAAGACATACGAAACATAAGAACAGATGTTTTTTGGCTCCCCTCCTTTCGGAGGGGTCGGGGGAGGCCCCAAAAGTTTTCCAGCCCGAGTCTCACGACGGGGGCTGGAAATAGTCTATTATGAATACTAACAAAACAATCTTCAATTGTTATTCTTGGGGCTTCTCCAGAATCTTATTCACCAGCTTCGTAACGTCGGAAATGTTCACATCGCCGTCGTTGTTCAAGTCATATGAATTTGAGTTGCTCCCCTCGAACACGGCCATGATGTCGAAGGTCTTTTCGTTGATTTCGTCGTACGTAATGGTGAACGAGTAAGAGCCATCATCGTTCTTCACCAGTCGGCTTTCATTCTCGATGTCGATTTCTTCCCAATAGATGTCGAAGCGAGAGAGTTCTTCTCCATGCTGCGGGAAGAACTTCACTACGTAAGTCTCGCCCTCATTAATCCATTTATGTGTAGCATTGTTCTTGCCACCTTCATTTTGTTCCTCACCATCCACCAATTTGGCTACGGTAACAATAACATCGTTGTTGGCATAAGCGTTGAGAGCCTTATGTGCCTTCTCTATCGTAATCTCCCATGTGGCAGCGTCGCGAAGGATGAAGCCGTAGGCGTTCTGGGTGTTAGGACCAGTATTTGCGTCGGTGATATAGTAATATTGCTTGCCTTGCAACGTCTGAGGTTCCCCAAATGCGTTGGTCACATCTTCGTTATTGCGATAAATCTTGACCTTCTCGCCCGCCACATACTCTATCGAGAACTCTGCATACGTGTTTCCTGCATTATAATTATAGGCTGGCAAATCGACGGTCGTAAATCCTTGGGCAAGAGGAACATTAATATCTCTCGACATATACCCATAGGCCATCTCCACCTCGCCTGTTCCGCCCTTGCGATAGATGGTCTGACGGTGGCTGGTGTCGAAGCTCACCTCCCATGTGGCATTCGTCAGGGCGTCAACGGGAACCTCATACGTGGCGTAGAGCGGGTCGCTGTATGTCATCTCGAAAGTCATGTCCCAACCATTACGGAATACCTTGATGGGAACATTGTCTCCTACTGCTTGAGTAGCTCCATAAGTTCCGGATACCGTATGTGCTGTAGCACCCTTAGTTGCGAGTGCATCAACAACGGCTTGGGCCTCTTCCTCTGTATCAAATGCATCGATGGGTATTAAAGCCGGTAGGGAATTAAACAAATCCGTGACTGCTAACCTACCCATTCCCAAAGTATTCATTAAATATATACGAACAACATTTTGGTTTTCCACTACATCCAACATCACCTTATACTGCTTTACGGGATCAAGGTGTCCTACAGGTACTTTCAGCGTCACTTTCTCCACGCCCTCATCATTGATGGTCATCGTTGTGGCGGCACCAATTGTTGTGGTTTCGTCCTCGCCATTGCGTGTAATAACGACTTGTGTGCCAGTCATTTCCCCACTTTGCAGCACCGTCCACGTCGGGTTGGCATCGGGTGACTCCTCGATGAGCAGGGTGTAAGAGGCAGATTCCTTCTCCAGTTCTGCCCAGTACTCGTCAGAGCCCTCTCGTTGCTGGAACTTGCCAGTGATTTCAACTCCGTCTTTGTAAACATGCATCGATTCGCCCTCGTTTAACTGCACAGTCATCTGAAGGTCGGTCAGTTGCTCGTTGGGAATGACTCTGGTGCTACTGCCATCCTCGTTGAAATAGAAATCATAATCGGTATCATGCCAATATATCCAAGCCTGTCCTCGTCCGCCCTTGCGCACGAAGTTGAGGGTCTTACCTGTCTCTACGGCACTCTCTTCCGGTCCCATTCCGATGTTGACGATGTAGTCGCCAGGACCGTAAAACATGTCGTTACTTCGGAGGTCAAACGTATATGTGTTGGTCTGATCGTTGTAAGTGACGTAGTTCTCATCCTGTAAGTCACCATATAGCATGTCGTCCCACATGAGTTCGGGATCAACTCTTCCAACGATGCGTCCTAACAAGAGGGTTTTCAGCTTCTGTCCAGCAACAGGTGTTATCTCAATGAAGAATCCCCACTCACCTTCTTCTAATGTTTCTTCCCCGCGGGGATCTAAGTCGGGCGCAGTAACAGTAGTGACTGTCTGGGCGCAATTTACGGGCCCATTGCCGTTTAGCACCCATGCGCCATTAGTATCTTGGGATATAATCTTACCATCCTGCTCGTAGTCATCGATGTACTGTCCCCATTCCGCTGAGGTAAGATGAATTGCACTTTTGAAGAGCACGTCGCCTTCGCCCGAGCGCATAATCATGATTTGCGGCTGGTGGGTTTCGAGGATTACTTGAGGTGGTGCCTGCCAAGTAAGCAATACTTGTGACGTGGATTTATTGGAAGGCACATAGAATGTGGCAGTGGCAACTCCATTCGAACATGACAAGGTCTTTTCAACGCCATCCACTTTCAGCGTTTGCGGCGTGTATTGGTCATATGGGATGCTCAGCGTAATCTTTGCGCCTCGCGGCCATGTCATAGTAGCGCTGCTACTATAGATGCCTCCTGTTGTGGTCTCGCCGTTCAGCCACCTGGAATAGGATATGTTGCCCCTGTAATTCTCTTGTGTGAAATAGACATCACAAGTCTTGTACTCAACGCTGACTTCATAGTTGACATCCTCCTGCAGGTTCGTTTCGTCATAGTAATACACGTCCACACCCTGATCGGTCGTTTGACCAAGTTCTACAGGATATCCATTTCGTTTGAGCTTTACGATTTGAGTGGTAGGGTCAACACCCTTTATCTCAATAGCATAGTTTCCGCCAATCGTAAACGTCCCCGATGATGAACCCGTGCGAGCGATACCTTTCTGGGTCTTATCGTAAGAAGACACATAAGTCGCATTGTCGTTAAGTTGAAGGAATGAAATATCGGCTTTGCCGTCGGTAGTCAAGGTGAAGTTGCCCGAGGTCTTATGGTTGATAATCTCCTTGAAGCCCTTCCAAACATTTTTGTTTCTCAACTCGTTGAGTTCGCTAGGAGTCTTGTCATATACATGAGCCGTTATCGTGTTCGCCGGAGCAGTGAACACTTGGCTATAACTGGCATTATTGGGGAAAGTAGGCATACTTTTTTTACAATCGAGCGTTCTCAGGTTGGGACAATCCAACTTTCCAGACTCTTTTACATACAACGGAACATCCAAATATGTAAGTGCTTGACTATATAAAGTTCCAGAGATTATTAGGCAATCTCCTTCTACAGACACCAAATTAGGGGCATATAATGTTCCGCATATCTCCCCATACGAATAGTAATATGATGTATTTACATATGCATAATCACCATATACAAAATAATAAGTTCCACTACTAGAAACCAAGGTTGTAAGCGAAGGCATGGAACAATATCCATATATATTCGTTGCGTTTAATGACATTCTGGTGATGTTGTTGAAGGTTAGATCCTCCGACTTTTGTTGATCGGGCCAATAGCCTATATATTGAACATAATATGTATAACCTCCATAATCAAATTTATTTGGAATATCAACATTGTCAGAACCCGATATTCCACAAAGTGATGCAATACGCCAAGGCAGTACGTATTTTTGCCAATTCCCATACGCATCATGATACTTGTATTCATACGTATACAAATAATAAGTCAGGCCATTCACCTCAATCGTTTTATAATAAGTGTACACATCCCTATCGTCTGCCCACGCACTCTGTACTCCCGCCGTGATGAGGCAGAGCAACAACAGCCCCACTCTAGCCCTCCCCCGTAGGGAGGGAAGTAGATGTTTGAAAAGATTGATTGTTTTCATCATGTGTAGTTTTGAAGTTATTATTGTTTTTAATTATGTTTCAGGTTAGCGGCAGAGCCGCGGATAAGGTCGCAGAGCGACGTGTATTGTTTATCGGCTACAAAGATACAAAAAAAGTTGCGACTTCGCGGCCTTTTCTCAAACTTTTTTAAAAAAAATGTTTCGCAAGCGTTGCGCGTTGCAGCGTTGCAGTTCTCGAAAGGGTATTCGCAGACCCAAGAGAAACTTCTATATTTATATATATATATAAATATAGGCTTCAGTTTTGCCCTTTTCATCATTTGTTTTGGAACTGCAACGCTGCAACGCCGCAACGCCTTGTTCGAAAAAAACTGTCTTTTCCTGATTTAGGTTGACAGTTTTTGCTCTTTTTCCTGATGTGGTTGACAGT
>JAFZAP010000028.1 GCA_017557185.1 Prevotella sp. | reverse complement strand
TATCTGTTTTCTGAATATAAATTGTTAGTTTCTATCTTCCCTTCCTCAAAGCATTTAGCGGGTGGGCTCCTGCGGATTGGCCAGATATGTCTCAATATCTTTGTCGCCACGTCCGCTCACGGTGAGCACAACCACATCATCTGGGCGGAACGACAGCTTCGAGAGTGCAGCTACAGCATGCGCCGACTCGATGGCAGGAATGATGCCCTCCAGCCGTGTGAGTTCGTAGCCAGCACGAATCGCCTCGTCGTCGTTGATGCTCAGCACCTCGGTACGACCCACCTGCGCCATGTGGCAATGCATCGGGCCCACACCCGGGTAGTCCAAGCCGGCGCTAATGGTGAACGCCTCCTCAATCTGTCCATCGTCGTCTTGCATCACCAGCATCTTCGCACCATGCAGGATGCCAGGAGTACCGCGATGGATGGTCGCAGCGGTGTGGTCGGTGTCCCAACCGTGACCGCCCGCTTCAGCAAGTACTATGCGCACCCGTTCGTCATCAGCATAGTGGTAGATGGTGCCTGCGGCATTGCTGCCACCGCCAATGCAGGCAATGAGGTAGTCGGGATAGTCGCGACCCGTCTTCTCTTGCAGCTGCCATTTCAGCTCTTCCGAAATAATGCTCTGCATGCGCGCCACCAGATCAGGATACGGGTGCGGACCCATCGTAGAACCGACAATGTAGAACGTGTCGGCAGGATGACAACACCAGTCGCGGATGGCTTCGCTGCAAGCATCGGAGAGCGTCATGTTGCCCGTTCGCACGGCATGCACCGACGCGCCGAGCATCTTCATCCGCTCTACATTCGTGTGTTGCCGCTCTATGTCGGTAGCACCCATGAAAATCTCACATTGCATGCCCATCAGTGCACAAACTGTTGCTGTTGCCACACCGTGCTGACCGGCACCAGTCTCCGCGATGATGCGGGTCTTGCCCATGCGACGTGCCAGCAGAATCTGTCCGATGGTATTGTTAATCTTGTGTGCACCAGTGTGGTTTAGGTCCTCGCGCTTCAGGAACAGGCGGCAGCCATATTGCTCGCTCATGCGACGGGCCTCATAGAGAGGCGACGGGCGGCCCACATAGTCTTTCAGCAGCTGGCGGTATTCCTGTTGGAATGCCTCCGACTCCACGATTGGCAGGTACTGTTCCTGCAGCGACTTCACGGTGGCATAGAGAATCTCCGGCACATACGCTCCACCGAAAGCCCCATAGAACCCATTTTCATCTACTTGGAATTTGTGTTGCTTTGTCATTTTTAATTATTTATTTTCAATTATCAACTATCAATTATCAATTAAAAAGAGGCCTGCCGCAAGAACGACAGGCCTCTTCGAGTCTTTATGTTAATGACTGAGCTACATGGCTATCTTCTCACGATCTTTTGAACCTTGAGCACTGCCACCACCAGAAGTATGTAGTCTGAGTCATCATTATCCTCAAAATGATAGTTTCTTACTAGTCCTTAATTCTCAAATCTTACGATTTCGGCGGCAAAGGTACATAAATACTTTTAATCCGCAAAATAAATGGCGATATTTTTTCGAATTTGTTCATCTATTTCACAAAAATGTATTATCTTTGCATTTGAAATGTATATAAATTTAAAACTATAAACATGAAAACATCATTACTATCCCGACTCTGTATGCTTCTGCTGGCAGTACTATGTTTCACAGCCTGCGAGAAAGCCATCGAAGACATAGAAACCACACCCTCCAATCCCGAGGATTACAACGTTTGCTTCAACATCACACACTTCGAGCAGATACCCTTCAGCAACATTGCCGACACGCGGGCAGGAACTGCGCCTGCCGATGCCTGCACTCGCATCAACCTCGCCATTTTCAACAACGGGGAGAAGGTGAAAACCATCAACCAGACCAACACCGACAGCGACTTCGGCACCATCGCCACCAGTCTGGCTGAGGGTACCTACACGGTGGTCATTCTCGCCCACAGCTGTCAGGGCAATGCCACCATTTCGTCGCCCGAGGAAATCAAGTTCCCCAACAACAAGGTCACCGACACCTTCTATAACTGTCAGACGATCACCGTCAACGCACAGACATCGCTCGACGTAGTGCTCCGCCGAGCTGTGGCCATGTTCCAACTCAACACCACCGACAATATTCCCGACAATGTGAAACTCATGACGTTCTACTACACAGGCGGCAGCAGCACCTTCAATGCGATGACGGGATTCGGCAGCGTGAACTCACGCCAGACGGAAACACGCGAAGTTACTTCGGCGATGCAAGGGAAACCAGGCGTGTTCGAGGTCTATACGTTCCCACACGCCCAAGAAGGAAAACTGAAAATGACCGTGACAGCCAGCGACGGAGCTGACGGAACTATTGCCGAGCGAACGTTCGAAGAAGTCCCCGTCGCCATCAACCTCATCACACGCTACACAGGCGAGTTCTTCAGTGGAAGCACCCCAAGCGAAGCCGGCACCTTCCGCCTGACTGTTGACACAGAGTGGAACGAGGCCGACTACAAGTTCTGAGAAACATTAACAACCATTAACTCAATGATAATAGGCAATTCTGAACACTTTTCAGGATTGCCTATTATAATTTGAAGACATACGTGACAGACGCACAGAAGTTTTTCAAAGACAGACGATACAGAGGGAGACCTTAAAGCTAGGGCTGGGGTGAGGCTACTAAAACCAGCCCGAGTCTCGC
>JAFZAP010000003.1 GCA_017557185.1 Prevotella sp. | reverse complement strand
CCTATCCCGTCTCTACAGCAATTACGACCAACTGGTCTATTTCCGTTTACCCATTGCAGAGTTGGACTATTTCGACCTCACACCCACGCCTCCCGTCTTCAAACACTACGACTTGATGGTTGGCGATGTCGGCGACGGATTTGTCGGAGCGAGGTTTAAGAATCATAAATAATCCCAAATCTTCTGCCATATCCATCGCGGGTGTGGCAGAAGTTGTTGTCTCTACAGAAATACGTTGAACAAATAGCCTGAGAGGATGATGAACAGGGTGACCACACCGAAGAAGATGCCGACGAGTCGCCACGTCATGACTTTCTTCAGCAGTGTGGCCTCGGGGAGCGACAGACCCACGACGGCCATCATGAAAGCGATGGCGGTTCCGAGGGGAATGCCCTTGGCTACGAATACTTCGATGACGGGTACGATGCCTGCTGCATTGGCGTACATCGGTACGGCACAGACAACGGCCAAGGGTACTGCCAGCCAGTTGTCTTTCGACAGGTAGGTCTCGAAAAATCCCTCTGGCACATAGCCGTGCATGGCGGCTCCGATACCGATACCTATCAGCACATAGACGAGCACTCCACGGACGATATTCCAGGCATCGCGCAGTATCTGTGGCAGACGCTGTATGAAGCCGATGTGCTCCTCTTCCCATTCTGCTGCCTGTGCCGACGACTGCGCCTGTATCTGCCGCACCCAGTCGCTGAGCAGCGGCTCCAGATGCATCCGTCCCAGTACCACGCCGCCAATCATTCCCAACAGAATACCGCTCACGACATAGACGAGCGTAACCTGCCATCCGAACGAACCAAGAAACATCGCCACAGCCACCTCATTCACCAAAGGAGATGTGATGAGGAAGGCAAAGGTCACGCCCAAAGGTATGCCGCCCTTGACGAACCCGATGAACAGCGGTATCGACGAACAGGAGCAGAACGGCGTGATGGCGCCAAACAGCGATGCCAGCAGGTACTGCAAGCCGTAGAGCCTATGCGACGTGAGGTACTGCCTCAATCGCTCGATGGGGAAATAGGCGTTCACCACACCCATCAGCGCACTAATCAGAAACAGCAGGAGCAGAATCTTCAGCGAGTCGTACACGAAGAAGTCGAGGGCCGTGCCGAGACGCGATGCGCTGTCGAGTCCCAGCACGCCATAAACGAGCCAGTCGGCCAGTGTCTGTATCATACTCCCAAAATCTTTTTTACGTCAGCCTCTGTAGGCACCGCACCTTTCAGCCGCACCTCGCAGTCAACCACGATGGCCGGCATCGACATCACGTTGTATGCCATCACCCGCTCAATGTCGGTCACGTACTCCACCTGGGCATCTACGCCCTGTTCCTTTACTACTTTCTCTACCGTTTCGAGTGCCTTGTGACAACGGCTGCACCCAGAGCCTAAAACCTTGATTTCCATAATTACACGTATATTTGATAAGTTTGATATATTCCTACGATGATAAACACCACACCCACAACGATGCTGAGCCACCGTTCTATCGTCTTCACACGTCCATAGAACTTGCCTATCTCGCCTGCGCTGAATGCCAGAATCCACGCCACTATGAGCACAGGCAGGGCTGTGGCTACGGCAAACACCACGGGCAGCAGATAGCCCATCGTTGCCGTTGCCGACATGGGGATGAGCATTCCGAAGTAGAACATGCCGCTCGACGGACAGAACGCCATCGCAAACAACACACCCAATAGGAATGCGCCCCAGCCACCTTTCTTCGCCAGTCCTTCGCCTTTGCCGTTAAAGCCAAACTGCGGAAAGTTTAGCCTATGGCCGAAAAGCATCAGCAGTCCGATGACAATCAGCAGCGGACCAAGCAGCAGTTCGCCCCACGTGCCGATAAATTTCTGTACGCCGAACATCGATGCCCCGCTGCGGATGATGCCGATAAGCACGATGCCCAGCAGCGTGTAGGCTGCGGTGCGCCCCAGCGTGTAGAGCAGCCCCTTACGGAACACACTTTGCCTGTCTTCAATGTCCTTGCCGATGTAGCCGATAGCAGCAATGTTCGTTGCCAAAGGACAGGGCGACAGGGCCGTCAACAGTCCCAGCAGCAGGGCTGTCACTACGGGCGTCGAACTATTATCGAGCAATGTCTGTAACCACTCCATACGCTACTTCAATGCTTGGTTGATACGTTGTTGCAATCCCTGCTTGAACTTATCAGGATTGGAGCGGGCATTGCCAAAGGCAAACTCCGTCAGATTTTCTGTCTGCTCCTTGCCATTCTTGTGCTTGACAAGGAAAAGCGACGACCACGTAACCTGGTACTTCTCGGCAATCGCCTCGTTCTCTTTCTTTGAAATGTCTATCACACGCCAGACCACCCGACCCGCATTCATCTGCTTTGCATACTGGGCATTCAGCACGTCTTTCGTGTGTTGCTCAATGGCTCGGCACGTCACGCACCGCTGCTTGCCGTGAAAGTAGATCACCTCCACACAGTCCTTCACTCCAACCGTCTGCTCCTTTGCAGTTACGGCATTCGATTTCTCTCCGCAGGCCAGCATCACCAGGCTGATCAGCATCAATACCAATGTTCTTTTCATACCTTATCTTATTATATTGTTTGTTATTCGTAAAACAACGAACATTCGGACGATAAGAAAAGTGCTGCGAGTATTCTGCGACTGGTTATTCCAGCCGGCCCGTGCAGCACTCATCTTTAATTCTTCCCGCAGCAACCCTTCTTCTTGCAGGGAGCCTTATCGAAAAACTCCTTGAACAGTTCCTGTGCCAGTTGCCAGTTCTCCCGATTGATGCAGTACTTCACCTTCGGCATCTCTATCGTGCCCTGTATCAGTCCTGCGTCCTTCAACTCCGACAGATGCTGTGACACCAGGAGCGCCGTCAGCTGCTCTATCGCGAGATGCAGCAGAAACTCTATCAAGGCGAGAAGATAGCAGCCCGCCAGCAGGAAGAACCTGAGTTGACCAGTGATGACCTCGACTACGGCTCGCGCGAAAACGGCGGCATCTGGTACTCACTCAATGGTCCTGTCATTTGTGGTCTTCTACTTTTGACAAGCAAGAGGCCATGAAGCGTCTCAAGCAGATGTCGCTCGCCAACCACGCCCGCCAGTTCCTACAATATTGGACAACCTATTGGTCATCGGCAGATAATATCGAGTCATCACTCGTTGCCCTTGACAAGGGTGCCCCCGGCTTGCCAGACCAGACGGCCTCCTATGCAGAAACAGCCATCGCCTGTGCCCATATTCATGCTTGGATGCTGTACTGTTACAACAAGTTTAGGGCTATGGACTAAGTCGGCAATGGTCAGATGTGAATAGATCGTATATAACAAATCGGCCTCTTCGTATTGTTCCAACGCTTCAGCCATGACGATGCACTTCTCCAGCATTTTCTCGTCTCGAACGATGCTTGCAAAGAGTTCCTCGTACGTCACGCCCAGCATATCTGCAAGTTCCTCAAATAAGTGTTTGATGATAGCCAACAGTCGGTGCCAGAGTATAAGTGCTAGAAGGCTGCCCTCTGCTCATCGAACAAGGCGCCCATCGTCTCATAATCATTGAGTCGTTTGTCGAGGG
>JAFZAP010000027.1 GCA_017557185.1 Prevotella sp. | reverse complement strand
ATTTCCATTATCCCAATAAGACGGAATCTTGGTACTGGGGGTTGCGCCAGCAAAACATTCAGCAAAATCACCAACCTTTTTAATATCGTAGGACTTTGGATTATCATCCACACTCCCAAACATCTCGATAAATTGCGATTTCACCATTTCTTCAGTAGCCGCAAGGAGCTTCTTGTATGACTCTTTGAGACGATATGCTGCCCATATTTTTTCGGCAAGAACCTTTTGCTCTGCAAGAGGCGGAAGGTCAAACTCTTGTTCTCTTAGGTCTTTCCAGTTGATAGTTGGAGATAGCCCTCCCACTGAAATCTGCACGGCCCTTTCCATGAATATATCAGAACTCATGAAAAATGGGAAAAAGTCCTTGTCAACAATCTCCTCATTGGGACGTAGTACCATTCCATGAGCGGAGAAGATTCCGTCAAAGGGAGCTATTGCCAGTTTCCTTTGATATGCACGCCTTTTACCGAATAGCACATCCCCCTTTTTCATTATCAACTTCTCTCCTATAGGGGCAACTTCGGAACCCCATCGAGAAATCTCAAGGCACTCACTGTCAATGTGCTCCAAACCAATATAATGTTCCTTGTCCGATTCTGTTGGAGTTTTCTTTGCTGTGCTATTGAAAGCTATTTGGTCAAATCTATATTTCATGAGCCTAACATTCCTATTAATGTTTCTACAGAGTTCACAAATAATGAGTGCTGTTCTTTCCAGGATACTAAAGCGTCTTCTACAGAAACAAAGTCCGCTTTGTTTATCTCACTAATGTAAACATATTTTTGTATGCTAAGATCGAAACGGTTCTTTTCAATTTCTTCAATGTCAACCAAACGTTTGAAATCAGCAATATCATTCACATTACTGTATGCGTCCTTTATTTTCTGAATGTGTACATCTTCAAGATAACTTTCCGCATTTTTTCGTGTTACCTCATACTTGGCATTGATAAAGATAACCTTATTCTTTAGTTCCTTAGCCTTATTATTGTTACAAATGAGGATACAAGCTTCCATTGGTGCATTATAGAAAAGGTTAGGACCAAGTCCAATGACCGCTTCTATCTTATCGGACAAAACAAGTCCTTTGCGTACTTCCATCTCTTCGTTGCGGAATAAGATACCATGAGGTAATAGAATCGCACATCTTCCAGTATTCTCATTCATAGATGCAATGATATGTTGAATGAAAGCATAGTCCGCACGTCCTTGTGGCGGTGTGCCCCACATGTTTCGTCCCCATTTGTCGTTTTCGAAAGCAGATCGATTCCACTCACTGATGCTATATGGTGGATTAGCCAACACTATATCGAACTTGCGCAACTTACTTCCATCTACGAAGGCAGGATGTGCAAGGGTATCTTCACGAACAATACTGAAATCCTCCACACCATTGAGGTAAAGATTCATTCGGGCAATGGAAGCGGTCAGTGCATTGATTTCCTGTCCGAACACCTTTACTCCTTGCCAAGGTTCTCCTTTCTGTCGTAGGAAGTCAAGGCACTTCACAAGCATACCACCAGAGCCACAGGTGGGGTCATAAATGCTCTCATCAGGCTTTGGTTGCAGTATCTCTGCCATCAACGTAACCACTGTGCGGTTGGTATAGAACTCCTGAGCAGTATTGCCGGCATCGTCAGCAAACTTACCCACAAGGTATTCGTATGCCTGTCCCATCTCGTCTGCCGGACAATGGGCAAGACTGAGATTATAGCGAGAGAAATCTTCAATCAGCGAAGTGATGATGTGGTCGGGCATCTTAGCCTTGTTCGTCCAACCATCTTTCGGGCCAAATATACCATCAAGTCCACCGATGATGCGACCGTCTGCCTCTTCGCCAGGGTTTGCCTGTTCTATGGCTATGAAGGCTTCCACAAGTCGCTGACCTACATTCTCGGTCACCTCACGCACGTCATTCCAATGTGCACCTTCAGGAATGCGGATGGCCAATTCTTCTGCCTGCATGTGGGCATAATCCTCGCCACCTTCACACACAAAATCTTGAAACTGTTCGTCATAGACATCACTAATGCGTTTGAAGAACAGAAGTGGGAAGATGTATTCCTTATACCCAGCAGCGTCTATCTGTCCGCGCAAACGGGTGGCAGCTCCCCATAGAAACGATTTCAAATCGTCGAGGGAGATCTGTTCGTCTGCTCCTATATATTTTGTATTCTTATGCTCTTCCATCTGACTATGCGTTTATGATTCTCTTAAATTCTGCCTCGCGAAGCTTTACTTCCTCATAGGCAGCCTTAAACTCAGCAAACACCTCTGCGTAGGGTTTAATAGCTTCACGGTGGTACTGCACATATTTGTTGGGCGACAGGTCGTAGCCCTTAGCGGCAATCTCTTCAAGTGTAACTACCTGAGAGAAGTCTTCCATATTCTCGTAATTCTCATACAATTCGAAGAGACGATCAACATCTTTCTGTTCAAGAATGTTCTGAGCGCGTTTCTGTGTCAGTATCTTCGTGCCGTCAACCATCAGCACACGAGCACTGTGTGCAGCGGGTTTCATTTTGCGGATAATGAGGAAGCACGGTGAAAGCCCTGTGCCATAGAAGAGTTTATCGCCCAAAGTGACAACAGCTTCTACCATGTCACTCTTCACCAACTTCTCTCGAATACGTCCTTCTTCGTTACCGCGGAAGAGTACACCTTGTGGCATTACCACAGCCATGCGACCATTGCCTGGAGCCATCGATGCTATCATGTGCTGAATCCAAGCATAATCACCGCAGGAGTCGCTGGGTGTGCCCCAGATGTTACGTCCATACTTATCAGATGACCATTCTGTAGAGCCCCATTTCTCCAGTGAGAACGGAGGATTAGCAATCACACAGTCGAACTTGGCAACTTCTCCACCTTGCAAAATCTTTGGGTTGCGAAGTGTGTCACCCTGCATGATATTGAAATCGCTGGCACCATGAAGGAAAAGATTCATCTTGGCAATTGCCGAGTTGACCACATTCTTCTCCTGCCCGAAAATGTTGCCACAACAGAGGCTACTGTGATTCATGTGATGGACAGCCTCAATGAGCATACCGCCAGAACCACAGGCTGGATCGTAAACACTTTCTCCTGGCTTTGGGTCAAGGATGCGAACAAGCAGTTGCACAACAGAGCGAGGAGTATAAAACTCGCCTGCTTTTGCCTTCGAGTCATCAGCAAACTTCTTCAGCAGAATCTCATAGGCATCACCCATCAGGTCGGTGGGGTAGTCTTTGTTCCCAAGTTTCTTTGTGCTCAGGTGTTCTATCAGGTCACGTATCTTGCCGTCGGAAAGATTCTTCTTGTCAGTCCATTTCTGAGCACTAAACATACTGAGCACACCATAAAGCGTATCGGGGTTAGCCAGCTCTATGCCTCGCATGGCACCCACAATAGCAGAGCCAAGGTTTTCTGTGCGTTCACGCACATCCTTCCAATGGCAGTCGTCAGGGATGACAAAACGATGCTGTTCCGGTAGTGTGGCATATTCCATGTCACCACCGCTTTCTTCCAAAGCCGCCTCGGTCTCTTCGTCGTACACGTCAGAGATACGCTTGTAGTAGAGAATTGGCGTTATATAGTCCTTGAAGTTGTCCTGGCTCACCGGCCCGCGCAGAATATTACATGCCTCGAACAGGAAGTTATACAAATTCTGTACTCCTTCCAATTTCAGTTCCTGTGCGGTCTTTGGTGCATCAAAGAGGCTTGATGTCTTTATTTTTGTTTTCTTTGCCATGTCATTTCAATTTTCTTTCCTATATTATCTTTCTTCCAAAGTAGTCGAACAGAAATATGGGGAATGCATTAAGTATAGCAACCTTACATTCATCCGTCTCGACATATTTGGAGAGTTGATTGCTAAAGACTGCCAGCTGACTATCGGATTCATCAGGAACTTCATTTTTATCGTTACAGATGTAGTTTACCTTACTGACATTCATAGCAACAAGATGCTTCCAATTCGTCTTTGCACTATCAATCTTCTCTTGTACTTTCGTCTCGTCGTCAGCTGGTTTGATGGTGAGAATGATATATTCCAAATTTCCTCCATAGAAAGAAAATTCATGAACTTGGTGTTTGAATCTAACCTTCTGGCATTGTTGACGTGTCACCGTATATGTCCAATAGTCGTAGTCGGGTAACTTTTTTGTATAGCGGAGCGACTCTACCATCGGGTAATTGATATACAACTTACCATTCGCTGTTTCATCCGTAAAGAAGTCCAGCATTTCTGATAGCCTCATGTTGTTCTCTTCAAGAGTCCTGGCCTTTTCTTGGAAATCGTAATCGAAAAAAAGGTATATTTCAGATACCTCGTCCTCTCTAATATCTTTCAACGTTTCGTCACCCTTTTCAAGGAGAATCTCTTTAAGCACAGATACTGTGTCAACTTCCAGTGTTCCATTGAGAGCATCATGCGCCATGAGCTTGGTATAGAGTGAGTATATATTACTATTGTACGTGCACACGAAGGTGTCGAGCTTCTCTGGGAAGAAAAGCCGTTTGATAGACTCGAAATAAGTCTTATCGTCCTTGCCTTCAAACACAAACAGTATCATACTTCAAAAGCTCCAGCGCGGAATAGTTTCTCAATATTATGCCCGAATCGCAGTTCTTTCTCTGTGCAAGCATGCAGTGGCTTAATCTTATTGTTCTGCAAAATGAAGTTGCAGTCTGGACGCAACAAATCGTTCGTCATCAGATATGTGTTATGCGATGACGTGAAGACCTGGCAGTTGAGGTTGAATAGTTGTTTGCATACCTCAAAGGCCAGCTTGAAATGGTAGAATGCATCGAATTCATCGATAAAGACGAAAGACGCTTCGTTCATTTTCTTTAGCCAAAAGTACAGCAACTTCAGCGATTGTGTTCCTGTTGATGCTATCAAGTCAAAAGCAATAACCCCATTCCCAATCTTGCAGAACAGAATCTTATCCGTTGTCCTTGACTGAACAAACTCAAACTTTTGTCCACTAATTTTCCGTAGGAAATCTGCAAAGTCCTTCACTAACCTATTTTTAATGATATATTCGTCAAGGATTGTGGCAACATTATCAAATCCCATGTATTCATTAACCTTTAGACATCTGAACCACAGCATTGAATCAACAAAGTTGCGCATTTCGATTAAGTAATGGTCTTTGGCAAGAGGATATGATGTCAGCAGATAATTCACTATAGAGATGCTGTTGGCATTCATCTGCAGGTTCCGCTTTGCATCTGGATTTATTGGGAATTGTTTCTCATCGAGTTCCAGTGTGTCTATTCTCCGCTTGAACACTGACGCACCATCAACAATCAACGCCTCCTTTACAAGCGCCCCAAATACATTCTTGGAATACTTATATTCGATAGTTTGCTCGTTGAATTTAAAGGTATATTCGAAATCCACATTCAAAGTGGAATCTCCTCCATAGACAAAATTCTGATAGTAGTCAGGCTTCTTGGATTTCTGAGTCAGATGATTCACTATATCGAATAGTGCCACGCTAAAGTTTGTTTTACCAGAACCATTAGGTCCATAGATAATACCATTCTTAATTACTCCATCTTTAACAGCATATGTGTTGAAAGAGTAATTGCTGGGATGTGATAAGTCCCATTCTATTCTTTCAGCAAAACCACGGAAGTTTTTTACGGCAAATTTGATGAGCATAACCTTATTCTTTTAGATTTCTGGGGCAAAGATACAATAAAGTTTTCAATTTCCGTAAAAAAATTACGGAAATATAACATTTAAGTGCTACATTTTGTTGTTTTGAACCAGATTTGACACGTAGTGGCTCGTTTCTTATAGCAAACTAGTAAGCAAAAGAGATGGAAAGCCATTCAAAAAATCATGTGTTAGACTCTTTGAAACTTAAGAACATTATATGACCCTAAAACGCCAACTGAAGCCGTTTGTTTACGCATTGTTTACGCAGACATGAAAAAAGCACTTGCGAACAACTCGTAAGTGCTTGATTTTCAACGTGGACCAGGTAGGGCTTGAACCTACGACCTCCAGATTATGAGTCTGTTGCTCTAACCAACTGAGCTACAAGTCCAAAGCATAACGGAACATCCGTTTGCGGGTGCAAAGATACGAATAAACGAGGAAAAAACAAAATAAATTGGAGATTTTTTCTGCTTTCTCGATTTTTGTTTGTAACTTTGTTGCCATAATAACTAGTTATTGGTAACCGACGCTGAAGCCGTGTTGCCGCAATGAAAACATGATGGAAGAATATCGTTATAAAGCCGTTGCACGTGCAGCCTATGGTGATATTGTAGAAGGTGCTACGGTGACTATCAGTAGTGAGCGTGTAGTGGAACAGTCGACGGGGCTTTCGTTCCGTCATGAGATTGCTGAGGCCTGCCGACAGCAACTGGGTGTACAGATTGCCGACGACGAAGAAGCACGTCTGGCGACGAACTTTGATGTCTATAGCGAACAGCGCTATGAAGAGGTGGTACGTCCGAAGTTGGAAGCGGCTGCCGAGAAAGAGCGCCAGCGTCAGCAGCGCGAAGCCGACCGCGCCGCCCGTTCGTCGAAGGGCAAGAAATCATCGAAGTCATCGAAGAATGGAACGAACAAGATTGGTAAGCTGACTGTTGCCCAGTGGAAGCGCTTACTGAAGTTCCTCCTCGGTGTGATCGTGGTGGTGTGGTTCCTTTCCACACAGGTGAAGTCGTGCAGCTTCAATGACTTGTTGACGCAGGCCCGTGACACCATCGAGCAGATGACGAAGACGAGTAGCAAGAAGAGCACGACCACGAAAAAGGCGACGACAACGAAGAAGACTTCTACTAAAAAAGCCACGACGGCAAAGAAGTCTTCCTCGACGACGGCGAAGAAGAAAAGCACTTCAACCGCCAAGAAGTCGACTACTACGAAGAAGTCGACAACCGCCAAGAAATCGTCGACCTCAACAGCAAAGAAGAAAACTGCTACTTCCAAGAAGAAGTCGACGGGTTCAAGGACGAAGAAGAAATCAACAAACTGATAAAAAGCTAAGGGGAATGTCTTTCTTACTGACATTCCCCTTTTTCTGTATACTCAAGTAGCTTCACATAAATGAGACTACTTTTTCTTCGCAGCCTTCTTCTTTGCAGCAGCAAGGGCCTTGCGTGCAGCCTTTTCGCCCTTCTTGTCGAGGGTCTCGTAATAGATCTTACCGAAAGCCTTCAACTGTTCGGTGAATGCCTTGCCGGCAGCTTCGGTCTGTGCCTCATCGGCAGGAGCGGCCCAAGCATGGCGGTAGCCTTTCACGTCATTCCAGTGACCGCGTGTGAAGTCAGGCACCTCAACGGGCATGTTGCCCTTGTCCATCGATACTGATCCCAGTTCAGCCAGGCAACACCATTCGGCAAGGTCGTAGACATCCATATCCAGCGGCAGACCGTTGCGCAGGCAATAGACGAAGCGTGAATCCATGATGAAATCCATGCCACCATGTCCGCCAACCTCCTTGGCTTCTTCGCCATACTTCGTGACGATGGGCGAAGTGTACTTTTCGAGCAGGGCCTTCATGTCTTCCTCGCTCATGTAGCTATGGGCAGACAAGTCTTCGTGGTTGGGCTTCACACCTGCTTCCTGCATGTCCTTTGCCGAGAGTGCATAGCCCTCAGTGGGATATTTGTTGGCAAATCCCGTCGTACCCGTGAGCTGATACATGCGGTTGTAAGGCTGTGGCGTCATGACGTTATGATGAATCTCGATCACCTTTCCGTTCTCGGTGGAGATAAGCGTTGTAGTGTGATCACCATTGCGGAAGGGCTCGTCCTTGCCCGTGCGATCCTTCACCAACTTACGCCCCATAAACGACTTGGTGTCCATAGCCACCAGTGTGCGCATGCGGTCGCCGCGGTGGATGTCAAGTACTTGAGCCACCGGGCCCAGTCCGTGGGTAGCATAGACGTCGCCGCGGAATTTCTGGTTGTAGTCGAGTCGCCAGCCGAGCTTGTCATTGGCATCCTTCTTCCAGTATTCATTCCAGAACGGCGACAGCTCGTGGCGATAAGCTCCCTGTACATAAATCACTTCGCCAAAGAGTCCCTTTTGTGCCATGTTCAGCGAGTTCAGTTCGAAGAAGTCATAGCAGCAGTTCTCCAGAATCATGCAATGCAGACGCTTTTGTTCCGACAAGTTGATGAGCTGCCAGATTTCATTCATGTTCATGGCCGACGGCACCTCGATAGCCACGTGCTTGCCATGTTCCAGCGCTTCCTTCGCTACGAGGAAATGGTGAATCCAGTCGGTAGCGATATAGACCACATCGATGTCTGTCCGCTGGCAGAGTTCCTTGTAGCCGTTCTCTCCGAAATAGATGTCGGCAGGCGGCATCGAAGCCTTTTTCAGATAGCCGTTGCAGTACTCGGCGCGCTCTTTCTCATGATCGCAGAGTGCCATGATCTGAATACCGGGGATGTGCGTCCAGCGCTCTACGGCACCCGGTCCGCGCATGCCCAGTCCCACGAATGCCACGCGCACCACGTCCATCTTTGGCACGGTCAGTCCGAGTGCGGTCTGCTGACCTGCCGGCATGGCGGGAACGTCGGTCTTGATGGTTCCGTCAATCACTTTGTATGGCCAGTCGAATTTCCCGGCCTCGGGCTGTTGTGCCCATGTGTTCATCGGCAACATCAGAGCTGCTGCCATCACGAACAGAAACAAATACTTTCTTTTCATTCTTTTTAGTTATTAAAGGTTTAATGTATTTTGCAAAGTTACATATAAAATCGGAATTACCAAATTTTTGAACGAGAAAAATCGGGAAACGCCACAGGCATGTGATCATTTTCGATGGAGAGGCGTGACAACTCGCTCACGGCACACCACTCAGCCAAATCGTAAACATCGATATCGAGCGGCAGTCCCTGGTGCAGACAATGCACAAGTCGCCAGTCCATGCGTCGGCTCATCTGGTCGTGGGGAGTGCTGTCGCGGCTTTCCACCGCATCGAGTGTGCCAACAACGTGATAGCGGCGGGTGTATTCGTGTGGATCCACGACGTTGTGTTGCAACAGGATGGTTTTCCCCTGTCGGGTGCGCATGAGGGTCGTCGTGTGGTCGCCGTTGCGGAAGTCTTTCCGCAGGAAAGGTTCGGTGTCCATACTGACGAGGGTTTCTATCCAGTCGGAGCGGTGGATGCCCAGCAGTTGACAGGCGGGCCCCATGCCGTGAGTGGGGTAGAGGTCGCCGCGCAGCTGTTGGTTTGCAGCCGTGCGCCAAGGCGTCCAGCGGTCGCCGATAGGGTGAATGTAGCCCCCCTCAACATGTACGATAGTTCCCATCCTGCCACGTCGTGTGGCCGCCAGTGTGGCAAGGTGGCAGCTGGCATAGCAGCAGTTCTCCAGCATGGTGCAATGGCGTTGTGTGCGTTCGGCGGCATCCACCAGTGCCCAGCAGTCGTTGAGCGTCGTGGCGGCAGGCACCTCTATGGCGACATGTTTGCCGTTATTCATGGCATCAAGGGCAATAGGCACGTGTGAAGCCCAATCGGTGCAGACATAGACCAAGTCCACATCATCGCTCTTGCAAAGAACTTCGTAGCTGTCGAAGGTCCTGGCATCGGCAGCGATAGCCAGTGCCTCGGCGAGGCGTTGCGCAGAGACGTCGCAGAGTGCAGCCACACGCGCATGACTGATTTCGCAAAACCGCCTCACTGCCTTCATGCCGCGTTCGCCCAGTCCCACAAATCCCACGCGCACCACCTCCATCGGTGGCGTGCGCAGACCGAGCACTGACTTCTGGCCGTCAGGTCGTTGCGGTTCCGTTGTTTTGATGATGTTTGGCATGGTCGTTTACTTTCTTTTTGCAAAAATACACATAAAAATCTGATTCCGTTCATTTTTTGTAGGAAAAACTCCCATTTGTGCGAAAAAATTGTTATCTTTGTAGGTCTAAAAACCTATCATGCGACAATGAAAAGAATCCTATCCCTCTTAGCCACGTGTTTGCTGGCGATGTCGGTACACGCTACTGACGTCAGAATAGCCACTTTCCGCTATGCCGGCCCCTACGAGGTACATACACCGGTGATGCTCGACACGGTGAACCTGAACGCTGAGAGCTATAAGCCTGCATCGTTGCTCGATACTCCGTTGAAGCTTGACTTGGCCCGCCATGCAGTCCAGACCACCGATAGTCTGCTGCCTGAGTGTCGCTGCCAGCAGGCACTCTGTCTCCTGCAGACCGACCTCCAGACACTCGGCTATGCCAAGGCTTCCATCGCGGTGCGTCATCTGAAGGACTACCAGCTCTTCGTCGACGGGAAGAAAACCGATGGCCGGAACCTTGACTTGCTGGCGGGGAATCACGAAGTTGTCGTGAAATACCTTGCGAAGGCAGGTCGCCGCGATACGGCAGTGGTTGTGGTCACACAGGACGGGAAGGATTCTTCCACGCCGTTGGTTAGTGCTTCCGGCAAGCGCCTCTACACGCTTAGCGATGTTACCGACGGCACGCGGATACAGTCTGTCGCCTTGTCGCCCGATGGCCGCTATCTCATCAGTCGCTATAACGAGACGCTGCCTGGCGGAACCACTTCGGGTCGCTCTGTGCTCACGGAGCCAAAGACAGGCAAGCGGTTGCTGGAGACCGACAAGAACATCACGTGGATGCCGCGTACCAACCGCTATTATTATACCGAGAAGGGCGAGGGTGGACGCCGACTCATCGTTGTTGACCCTGCTACCCATGAACAGCAGACGCTGGCTACGGCGCTGCCCGACGACCCGTTCCGCATCCTGCCCGATGAACACCGTCTGCTCTTCACCCATCAGAACGAAGGACCGAAGCGTGCCGATGGTGTCTATGAGATTAGCGAACCCGATGACCGTCAACCCGGCTGGCGATCGCGCTCGTCGCTGACGCTGTATGACGTGCAGACAGGTCTCTCCCAGCGACTCACCTATGGCTTCCACGACGTCAGCGTGACTGATGTCTCTGCCGACGGACGATACCTGCTGCTCATGTCGAGCCGCAGTCGCCTGACACAGCGCCCCACCACGCTTTCCTCCATCATTCGTCTGGACCTGAACACCCTTCGTGCCGATACCCTTATCAGCGACGACGGCTTCCTCAATAGCGCTTCCTTCTCGCCCGACGGCCGCCAGTTGCTGGTCAGCGGGTCGCCCGAAGCGTTTGGCGGCATAGGCAAGAACGTGCCTGAAGGACGTATTCCGAGTATGACCGACATACAGCTCTTCCTCTTCGACATCGCCTCGCGACAAGCCACCGCCCTCACCCGCACGTTCAACCCCAGTGTGCAGAGAGCCCGTTGGAGCGAAGCCGACGGACAGATTTACTTCACGGCAGAGGACCGTGACTGCATCAACTTCTTCCGCTTGAATCCGAAGACGCGTCAGATAGAGCGAATCAACCTGCCTGAGGAACTCATCACCGGCTTCTCGCTGGGCCGCACCTCTACATTCATGGCATTCACGGGTCAGGGCGCCTCCCATAGCAACCGCAGCTATCTGGTGGATTTGAAGGGACAGGGCGCAAAGGGAAAGAGCCAAGGGGCGATGCTCCTCGACGACCCGAACAAGGAATTGCTCAAGGATATCGAGTTGGGCGACTGCCTGCCTTGGGACTTCGTCTCTTCGCGAGGCGACACCATCTGCGGCCGTTTCTACCTGCCGCCCCACTTCGATGCAACGAAGAAATATCCGATGATTGTGAACTACTACGGTGGTTGCTCGCCTACGAGCCGCAACTTCGAATCGCGCTATCCTCAGCATGCCTATGCCGCCCTGGGCTATGTGGTCTATGTCATCAACCCCAGCGGTGCTACGGGTTTCGGGCAGGAGTTCTCCAGCCGACATGTCAACACAGCGGGTAAGGGTGTTGCCGAAGACATCATCGAGGGTGTGAAGCGCTTCTGCGCGGAGCATCCATATATAAATAAGGAGAAGATCGGCTGTATCGGCGCGAGCTATGGCGGCTTCATGACGCAATACCTGCAGACGCAGACCGACCTCTTCGCTGCCGCCATCAGTCATGCCGGCATCAGCGACCACACCAGCTACTGGGGCGAAGGCTACTGGGGCTACAGTTATAGCGAGGTGTCGATGGCAGAAAGCTATCCTTGGACACGCCGCGACCTCTATGTCGACCAGAGTCCGCTCTTCAATGCCGATAAGATTCACACGCCGTTGCTCTTCCTCCACGGAGCTGCCGATACAAACGTACCCGTGGGAGAGTCGATCCAAATGTTCAACGCCTTGAAATTGCTGGGCCGCCCCACGGCTTTCGTCATCGTCGAGGGCGAGAACCACTGGATCATGGACTACCAGAAGCGCCGCAAGTGGCAGAACACCATCTTCGCGTGGTTCCAGCGTTGGCTCAAGGACGACGCATCGTGGTGGAATTACATGTATAAACCCATACCAGAGTAATTATGCACATCGCCGTTGCAGGAAACATAGGGAGCGGGAAGACAACGCTCACCAATATGCTCGCACACCATTACGGATGGGAGCCGCGCTTCGAGGCTGTGGACTACAATCCCTACCTCGAGGACTACTATGCCGACATACCGCGCTGGTCGTTTGCACTCGAGGTGTACTTCCTCAAGCAGCGCTTCCGCGACCTTCTGGATATAGCAAGCGCTGAGCATACCATCATCCAGGACCGCTCCATCTTCGAGGGAGTCTATGTGTTCACCGCCAATAATCACGCGATGGGCAACCTCGACGACCGCGACTTCGAGACCTACATGGAACTCTTCGAGTCGATGCTCTACATCGTGCGCCATCCCGACCTGATGATTTATCTGCGGGCCTCGGTGCCACATCTGGTGCAGAACATCCAGAAACGCGGGCGCGACTATGAGCAGACCATTCCCCTCGACTACCTCGCCAATCTGAACGAGCGCTACGAGGAATTCATCTTCAAAAAATACCGCGGCCGCGTGCTCGTGGTGGATGCCGACCCGCTCGACTTCCAGAACAACCCCCGCGACTTTGCCGGCATCATCGACAAAATCGACCGCACGCTGTTTGGCTTGTTCCCAGAATAAATTGTAAATCGTAAAATAGTAAATCTCACTATGCACATAGCTATAGCAGGAAACATCGGAAGCGGCAAGACCACGCTCACGCGACTCCTTGCCAAGCGTTACGGCTGGACCCCACGGTTCGAGCCCGTCGACAACAACCCTTATCTCGCCGACTTCTACGCTGATATGAAGCGGTGGGCGTTCAATACCCAGATCTACTTCCTCAACAAGCGTTTCAAGGAAGTCGTCGAAATCTCGCAGTCGAGTGAGACCATCATCCAGGACCGTACCATCTTCGAGGATGCCCGCATCTTCGCACCAAACCTGCATGCGCAGGGAATGATGTCCGACCGCGACTTCGAGAACTACGAGGACCTGTTCGAGTTGATGATCTCGCTGGTGAAGCTGCCGGATCTGATGATCTACATCCGTTCCACCATTCCAACGCTTGTGGCACAGATTCAGAAGCGTGGCCGTGAGTTCGAGCAGGGCATTCGCATCGACTATCTCGAAGGCCTCGGCCGTCGCTACGAGGACTGGATCAGCACCTACAAGGGCAATCTCATCATCGTTGACGGCGACACCGTGAAGTTCGGAGAGTCGGCCGAAGACCTCCAGAAGGTCACCGATATGATCGATGCCAAGCTCTTCGGACTGTTCCCGATGGAAGGATAGTTGATAGTTGATAGTTGACAGTTGATAGTTGACAGTTGATAGTTGACAGTTGATAGTTGACAGTTGATAGTTGACAGTTGATAGTTGACAATTCTTGCTTCGCGATGCTACGCAAGCTGCCGTTCGACATCCCGAAAGGTAGCGCTTTCATAATTCTATTTTTACACACCCTCAGTCTTCTATGTGTCTGCTCCCTCTCCTTTTGGAGAGGGTTGGGGTGAGGCTTCTATAGCACTGCTCCGTACCCTACAGAGTAATGCTCCATTCCTTACAGAGCTATGCTCCGTAACCACTAGAGCAGTGCTCCAGTTGGAAAGGAACATTGCTTTCAGACGCTTAGCGCAATGCTTTCAGACGGTTGGTGCAATCCTTTCACACGCTTGGAGCGATGTTTTCACACCCTTAAAGAAATGCCTTTTGGGTCTTAAAACAATGCGTTTCAAGTTTGGAAGCAATGCTTACACAGAGTGTGCGCCAACTCTCTCCATTTAAACTCCCCTCCCCTCGGGAGGGGCAGGGGGTGGGTAACAAAAAACAGCCAGGACCCGTGGTTGGGTCCCGGCTGTTGGGAGTTTATTCCGAGTTGTTCGGAATTGAGTGAATTTACTTCACCATGATCTTCTTGGCCTTGCCGTTCACCACGACAATGTTCATGCCCTTCTGCAGGTGGTTCAGGCGGCGACCATCAATACTGTAGATAGCATCGATCTTGTTGGTTGCAACCTCAGTCTCGCGGATAGCGTCAGTAGCATGTGAACTCTCAGTACCGAGATAGAAGAGACGCCAGTTGGAGAACGGAGTCCAGTCTAATCCAGTTGCATTCTGGTTGCAAGCACCAATCGTGAGCTTGCCGTCGTCAGCAACGTCGCAATAGAGTTCGTTGTCATACAGGCCAAGCAGCACGAGCTGGTAGAGAGCCAGACGGTTATCGGGCAGGAAGTAGCTTTCGGGCAGCTCGTCTGGGCCATAGGTCACACTGTCAACATATTCTACCCAAGCACCATCGGTGTAAGAACCAGTTGAAGCAAAAATGTCGATTACTTCATCCCACTCGTCGGTGACGATGTAGTTCCAGCGGTGGAACGGCTTGTAATTGCCATTTCCATAGAACTGGCCTGCGCCGTTGTAAACCTGAACGTCTTCCTTAGCCTTGTCATTCAGCATGTCGAGCTTGCCGAGCTTCTCAGCATACTCATACTGCGACATCTTTCTCTCAGCGTCAACACCACCCTGACGGAATACACCGTTGACCATCACCTTATAGGTACCGGCGGGCAGGTTGCTGATAGTCTGATGGATGTCGAAGGTAGCAGCCTCAGGCGTACCACCCCAACCTTCTGCGAAGCCAATCTCGTCGTACTCAGCCTCAACATTGTTGATGCCTTCGTACTCCCAGCCAGCCATAGTTGTACCCTCGTCGTAGTACTTCGGGTTGTTGATCAGAGCCGTGCAGTCAACGGGGTTCTCATCGCTGGCCTCGTCCATGTTGTTCGGGAAGCGCAGAGCGTTCTTAGCATCGAGGATGCGCTCAATGACGGCGTCGATGTCCTCGTCGGCCACAGTACCCTTAGCAAGCATATCCTCAACCTCCTGATAGAGCTTGTCGGCAGCTTCGAGAGCATCTTCCTTAGCGGTGCGGCTGAACTTGATGATGTCGTCGTTCAGCTTGTCGTTCTCCTTGCGGAGCTTAGCATAGGCTTCCATGCTGCTGCGCAGAGCAACACGAGCGTTGTCGATGTTCTTGTAAGCCTCTACGAGGGCATCCTTGTCGGTAGGATTCTCCAGAACAGCAACGTAGTTCTGCAGGGCATCCCACTTAGCCTTGTTGGCCTCGATGTCGTCGAACGATGGGAATTCCTCCTTGGCAGCGTCGGCAGCCTGCTGTGCGATGGGCTGCATGTCGGCAAGTTCGTCACCGATGAATACCAGCTCGAAGTCATCCCAGATGAGCCAAGCGTAGCCAGGAACGTCGCGGCCGCGCACACCAATCTTCACAGGTGTGTCAGCACCGAGTCCGAGGAAGTCGCAGGTCATGTCGTACCAGTTGACATCCGGGTTGTTGAACAACTCGTTAGCACCGGTGCAGTTGTTCGGATAGCAAACCTCCCAACCGTCTTCGAGCAATGTCTCGATGTAGGTCTCGTCGTCGGTGTCGCCAGGACCATTAGCGCTCTGACCAACACCATTCATGTTCGTACCATAGATGTTACCCTTCGGGAAGTACTGCTGCTTCTCCTGAGGAGTGTAAGGATGCTCATAGATGTCGTGGAAGCGATACTCCGACGAAGCACCGAACAGGTAGGTGTTCACGGTGTTGTAGCCTTCCTGAGCATGAGTGTCCTCATTGGTGGTCGAACGATACCAACCCTTGGTCTGCAGGCGATAAGCACCCACCTTGCGGATGGTGATTTCCTGAGAGACGTCGATGATACCTGTGTTGCCGCTACCATTCCACTGCTCGATTACGGGGATGGCGCCAGCGTTGTTCTGGAACGTTGAGGAGCTACCAACTGTCCAACCGTCGAAGCTGGAAGCGGTGCCGTCGTCGTTCTTGAAGTGCGGGTTCTCGATGTAGATGGTAACATCACCGCCACGATCAACCTCGTCACCGATGTTCCAGATGGTCTCCTGACGAGACTTGATGTAGCGCTCCTTCAGGTCGCGCAGGTACTCATTGGTCTTGGTGTAATCTTCATCGTAGAAGATTTCCTCAGCCTCACTCCATACGCTGGTGAACGGCTCGCGGAGACCCCAAGGCTCGTTGGCAGGATTCTCCATCGTCTCTGGGTTCACGGTGTGCAGATACAACCAGCGATAGAGCTGTACGTTCTCACGCAGGTCGTTCAGCGACTGCTGTACCTTCTTGTAGATGGCCAGAGCAGTTTCCGTGTTAGTAGAGGTCGGAATGCTTGCTACAGCGTCAGCAATAGCATCGTAGTAATCCTGTGTGAAGATGTTGCGCGGATCACCGTTCTCGTCGATGAACTCTTCTTCCCAGCCTTCTGCCAGAGCGGCAGCAGCCTTCTGATAGGAACGCATGTTGGCACCGCGGTCGAGCAGCTGGAAGTTACGCCAAGGCAGCCAGTGGTCACCGGTTTCAGAGTCAGCGGTCAGGCTGATTTCAACATCGGCATCCTCAAGCTGTACCCAAGAGATGTCGTTCTGGCACTCGCCCTTCAAGAACAGGCCAGCAGCAGCCGAACGAACGTTAGCCGTTGAGCTGGGAACGCGTGCGATGAACATCTGGTTGTCACCAGCCTTCAGCACGGCATTCATGTTGTCGCGTGTCATAGCATAGCAGCGCAGCGTGTACACACCAGCCGGAACAGTAATGGTCTGACGGATGGAGTAGCCGGAAGCATTCCAGAACTCACCAATCCACCAGTCGCCTTCCTTCGAGCTGGAACCGATGTTGGCAGCGGTCAACTCCTTGCCGGATCCATCATAGACTCTCCAGCCGTCAGCATGGTTCTGATAGGGGTTCGGAGTCTTGATGATACCCTCGGTGATGTCCTGAGGATAGTTCCAAGAGTCAGCCTCTCTCAGCTTTGCTTCCAGTTCAGCAATGGCAGCTTTGACTTCCTCAATCGTAGCATTGGGATTGTTGATAATGGCAGCATAGCTGTCGGTGGGGATGTCCACTTCAGCAGCGTCGTCACACATGTGAGCCAGTTCCCATTTGCCATTGTAGATGTCGATGTCCTTCTTGTTGAAGAACTCCCACTGACAGTTCGCGGGGTTGTCGGCATAGACAACGTCGTAGTAGAGACCATAGGTCACGCCGTCAGCATTGCTGGCAGCCCAGTTTGATTCGTGGTCGAGCTGTACGCCGAGGAATTCTCCCTCAGTATACAAGCAATCTGCACGAGCGCCGTTCTCCTCAGTACAAGTGGGAGGAATGCCAATGGTGTACTTGTTGTCTCCAACAGGCTGGATGTCCCAAAGGTGCTCATCAGGACCGTTACCGGCATTGTCGATGAAGCAGCCCTTGATACCAGTACCAAGATTGCCATCGCCCGGCTGACGCCAGATGCGGTGCGAACCCCATGTTCCGAAGCTGTCGAAGAGGATGTAGTAGGATCCCCATGTGTCGGCATTGGCTTCGTCAATGGTAGGAGCAACGAGGTAATACTCGCCTTGAGCAAATGCATCCTCCTTGGTGTTGACGCAAACCTGGGTTCCCCAAGCTTCGCCCTTGTAAAGGAACATCTGGAGGCCTACGTTGCGGATGGCGAACGTGTCACCTTGTACGAATGCAGACGGTTGCGGTTCTGGAATGTTCCAGTCGGCAGCGAAAGCACTTGTACCCATGAATGTTGCGAGAAGCAACAAAACATAACGGAAAAGTTGTTTCATAAGCATTGTTTTTAGTTTGTTAGACAATAAATTGATTAAATAAAGATAATTATCACATCAGTTACGGCGGTTTGAAAGCCGTGTTTAAGTAGCTCGTACCATATTCAGGGTGCAAACATACTAAAAATATTTGAATTACACAATAAAAGATAAGGATTTTATTTAAAATTTAACAAATTCGTGTTGCGCTAATCCCACATGCTAGCATGAAAAGAGTTAATAAGGCGATGCAGGGCATGAAGAGACATATACAAGAACGACGGGAAAACAGGAGTCGTCGCATGAACGACAAACGTTGTTGAATATGTAAAGATAATTCACAAAGAAATAGTTTCGTGATGGCATACATAACAACGGAAATAAACAGAAATTATACGGAAAAAACGGAAATCCAACATTTTCTTTCTATTCACATCACGAAATCTTTCAGAATATACAGAAAAATTCTACACAACATTTTCCGTTTCTTCCGTTTCTTTCCGAGTTTTTTCCGTTATGAATAAATGAGGTGGTTTGTAATGCTGCAGGGTTGAAAAGTATATAGTTCCCATTTGGAGTCAGATAGTGTATTTGTACGATATTTTCTTGGTTATTTCAAATTGCGAATTGCCTAGATATCTCAATCTTTCATCATCCCCCAAAACCGATTTGCACGAAACGGCCCAATGTAGTTTTTGTTGGAAAGAAAGGCTGCAAGATAAAAGTTTATTAGCAAAAAAGGCACAAAAAGTTTGTAAGTATCAGAAAAATGCCTTATCTTTGCACGGAAATCTTTTTATCATTCATTATTATTATTTACTAACTAATCAAAAAACAACGTATGAAGAAAATTCTACTTTTCGCTCTTGCTGCGATGATCGGCATGCCCGTTCTGGCACAAGAAGAGATCGATGTAACTGAGTACATCGCCAATGCAGGATTTGATGAGGATTTGACGTGGCAGGTTGATGGTTCGAAGAAGGAAATCGTCGACCAGTCGAATATTCTCAGCAATCGAAGCATCGCCGGTATTGCCGCTGACAATTCGGTGTATGCTCTCGTGAATCCAGCTACGCCCAATCACCGTGCCGACGGTCGTACTCTTGAGGCTACCAATGGCTTCATCGGCCAGGTGAAGGGTTGGGAGAACGTGAACAATCAGACCTTCCCGAAGTGTGAGTGGGTGTATTTCGGTACCCTTCCCTACGACCTGAAGTCACAGGCAATTCCTATTGCCGACGATGGTAGCACCTATCTGGAAGTCCCTGAACGTCCGGCTGTTGCCAGCGGTGAGGACAACATTGGTTTTGCCTACCTGCGTGCTGGTTGGGGCGGTCGTGCTGTTTACAAGCAGACGGTGAAACTGCCTTGCGCTCAGTATCGTCTGGAGTATTGGGCCATCAACATCAACCCCAACGGTAAGAATGGTAAGAACCTTTCGAAGGTGACCTGCCGTCGCGATGTCTGGGAGGATGAGACGGGCTTCAACGATCAAGAGTGGACGCTGCACACCATCGAATTCACCCCGACCACCGACTTCTCAATGGAGTTTGGTTTTGAGTCGAGCGGTGGCTCTGGTTCGAACCCCTTCCTTTGCATCGACGGTATCAAGCTGATCAAGATCGGTGATGCTGACGAGATTGACATCCTGGTTGAGGACTGCTTGTACTATCTGGAGCAGCTTCGCGACATTCGTGACGAAATGACCGACTATCAGGGTCTTGCTAACGAGATTGAGGAAGTTTATATGGCACTCGACGACAAGATTGACACCGACAACGTGGAGGAAGCACGCCAGCTCCTGCAGGACATCAAGGATGCCATTGAGAAGTATCAGAAGGCCATGGAAGATGTGGTTGCTCTTGACGAGATGATCGCTGAGGCTGAGCAGCTTGCCTACGAGACCGACTATCCCGGCAAGGCCGAACTGGAGGCAGCCATTGACAAGTATCAGGCAGTGGTAGCAAATGGCGGTTCTGCTGAAATCAAGGAGGCTCTCGAGGGTCTGCAGGAAGCTATTAACGCTTACTATGAGAGTCAGGTTGGCACGATGGAGAATCCCGCTAACTTCACACACCGTGTGGCTAATCCTTGGTTCGTAGCACGTTCGGGTCAGCCGAAGATGGGCGAATATGGCCTGTATGAGTTCCCGCACGAGTTCGATGAGGAGAATCCCTACACTGTTGGTAGCGCTCCGTTCGACGGCACAAGCGATGGCTGGTATAAGAGTGGCACCGAGCAGGGTGGCGACCAGCGTCTGAACTGGCAGCAGGGCCGTACCTGCTGGAATGCTTGGGCAAGCGGATTCACTGGCACACTGGGTATCGCTCAGGATCTGACCGATCTGCCTGCTGGATTCTATAAGGTGTCGGCCGACCTCATCACTCAGGCTGGCTATTGCACCGACCAGCACACTTATGCCAAGGGCGTTCTGGGCAACACGAAGTCGGCTGCACTCACCTATGACACATGGGTTGATGGCGGTATCGGCGAGTGGGAGACTCTGACCACGACCGACGCTATTATCGTTCCTGACGGCAAGCTGACCATTGGCGCAATGGGTACTGGTAACGGCCAGGCTTCTGCTGGTTGGTTCTTGGTAACCAACTTCAAGCTGCTCTACTGCGGTCCCGCTACCGAGGAGCAGATTGCTGAAGCTTTGAATGCTCGCGTTGCTGAACTGAAGGAAGAGGTGAAGAACATGCACTTCGCTGCCGACCAGGCTAAGGCAGAGGAAATCCTCACCAACTATGAGATTTCCAAGGATCTCGATATGCTCAACGAGGTTACTACTCTGGTTGAAGCTTCAGAGGGCAAGTACAACGAGATCATGGCTGAGGGTAAGACCATCCCGACAGTGGATGAGGCTCTGTCGAATGGCGACTACGACGACGCTGCTCCTATTGCACGCTTCGCTCTTGACTACGTGAAGAGCTATATCGCCAGCGACGAGGCTACCTATGAGGGTGTTGATGCTAAGATTGACGAGCTGAAGAACTACGTCAATACTTACATCCCCGCATTCCAAGAGGCTGCAGCGCTGAAGAACAAGACTGCTTCCGAGCAGGTGAAGAAGGTTCTTGGCGATCGCATGGCTTCTCACATCAATCTGCTCTGCAGCGAGATGAAGGACAAGGAGACCGTGGATGCTTATGTTGAGGAACTGAAGACCTTGGTATACAACTGTAAGAAGCAGGATACCTACGACAACAATCCTGATGCTACCGACTACACTTCGTTCATTCAGAACCCGATGGCTGAGGCTGAGACCGGTTGGAACCTCACCTACAACGACGGCCCGATCAAGAGCGGTCAGTGGTGGAGTGGCGATGAAAGCGTACGCTACTTCGACTCTTACAATTCCACAGAGGGTGCTCTGCGCTACTATGGTGAGCAGGTTGTACTTGGTGTGCCCAATGGTACCTACACAATCGGTGCCGATGTTCGTACGAGCGGCGAGGGTGCCTTCATCTTCGGTGCTAACGGCGGCGCTGCTAAGACCGATACCACATGGGTAGAGATCCCAATGCAATACTACACCTACATCAGCGATGAGACTGGTGAGGAGGTCACTGATCGTGCAACCGATAAGTGGGGTCAGATCTGGGAAGAGGCTGCAGCTCGCTTCTCAACGATGACCGACGACGATCCCGACTACTTCGACGTGCAGAACATCGTGAATGCCAACATGGGCGAGGGTCGCGGTTGGATGCGCCTGGAGGTTCCTGGTGTGGTTGTGAAGGATCACAAGATCGTGATTGGTATGGCTGTAGGACCTGAGTACACTGGTAAGGAATTCACCGGCACTTGGTTCTCGGTTTGCAACTGGCGTCTCACGCTCACTGCCAAGGGTGACAACAGCGGCTGGGATGGCCCGCTCGCCACTGGTATTGACGAGATTGGTGTTGAGAAGATGGCTGTCGACGGCATCTACACTGTCAACGGCATGCGCACCAGCAAGCTGCAGCGTGGCCTGAACATCGTCGTTCGCGACGGTAAGGCCATGAAGATCATGGTGAAGTAATCATCAAGCGATAATGACGGCTCCCTGCTCAGTGGTAGGGAGCCGTTTTTTTCTTTGGAAAAACTGGATTACAGATAACTCGTAACCTCATGAAGAAACTCCTTTTCCTGACTGTTCTGCTCACCACGAGTCTTTGGGCAACAGCACAGAACGATAGTCCCACCGAAGGCACAATCACGGCCGAGTTTGTCGGTGAAACCGCTATGCAGAATGATTTGCTGCAGATGCTCGCCGATTTCGCCAAGTACATGAAGAACGACTTCCAGCAGGCTCAGACTCCGAACAGCGAAGGCGAGGCCTGCGGCTGCTTCCGTGGGGAGAATACAATGGCCAACGATGAGCGCGGTGTGCGTCCGAATGCCGACCTCTCAATGATCTGTGCGTTTCTCGTGAAGTATGGTAAGGGAAAGGTGACACTGCCCACGGGTGTGACGTGGGACGATGTCGAAGAAATGGCGATGAAATCGCTGATTTTTGCCTATAGCACCCACAAGGCGAACAAGCTGAAAGTGTGTTCGGGCAACAACTATTGGGGCTCGGTGTCAACCAGCGACTATGCATGGGAGTCGAGCCTCTGGGCCATGAGCGTGGCCTACTCCGCGTTCTTCCAGTGGGATAAACTCACGGAGAAACAACGCAATTACATCTACAAACTGCTAAAGGCAGAATGCAACTACGAGCTCACACGCTCGATACCTACGGGCTACAGTGGCGATACCAAGGCAGAGGAGAACGGCTGGGAGGCCGATATCCTCGCTGCTACACTTGGCCTGTTCCCCGACGACGCGCTGGCAGCCCGCTGGTTCCAGCGGCTGCGCGAGTTTGCCATCAACAGCTACTCGCACATCAGCGACAAGACTGACCGTACCGTTGTCGATCCTGATTATGACTCAAAGACCGTAGCACAGCTCTACAAAGGGCAAAACCTCTACGACGACTATACACTACAGAACCATAATTACTTCCATACCTCGTACCAGAACGTAGTAATGCAGGAATTGGGCGAGGCAGCCCTCGCCCTGAAATTGTTCCAACAGGAACTTTATGGTGAGGAGAAATGGAAGACAAATGCACTGATGCACCACAACAAGGAGGTGCAGACGGAAGTACTGAACTGGCTTGCGCTCACCGACGGCGAACTCGCTATGCCCAACGGTAACGACTGGAGCCTGTTCCTCTATGACCAGATTACCAGCTATTCGACGAATGCCTGTTTCCTCAGGGACGCCGATGCGCTGATGCTCGAGAACCTTGCCTATAAATATATCAAGGCTAGACAGAAAACCACCAGCGATGGTTCATGGCTGCTGCGTGCTGACGTGGGCGCACGTCGCATGGGTGTGGAGGCTCATCGTGTGATGATGACCTGGCTCATGCACCACGTGCTGCCGACCGCCGACCTCGAGGCTACCGACTTCGAGACATTCCGCCAGCGCTACAGCACCGCAAAAAAACTGGATACGCAGAATATCGTGCGTGCCTTCACTCGCGATCGCTTCACGACGTTCTCGTGGAGCACAGGCTTGCAAAGCTACACGGGCTATATCGCCGCCAACTCGGTGGACAAGAATAAAATCGTGGTGCCTTTCCGCGCTAACAACACTGGAAACTTTCTGGGATGGTATGAGATTGAAGGCAAGAAAACCAATGCCACACCCGTTGTCAGCGGCATCTATGATCTAAAGGGAGATGCCTGGACAATGAATGGCGAACTGAATACCAACGATGGCACGCTGAACAACCGATTCGCCATCTACTCGACACCTGGCAATGCGGTGATTTATATCGACTACGTCCGTGCAAACAGCGATGCCACCATCACCAAAGAGATGGGAGGACTGATGGCCATCAGCATGGACGAGCTGACGAAAACCAGCCGAACGCTCTACCACGAACAAGGACAGGCTGTGGTTAAGGGAAACGACTCGCAGACACTCGGCACCTCATGGCTGAACATCGACGGTGAATTGGGCTTCGTGGGCACAGGCGAAAAGCAAATGTACTTTGGAGACCGTGCCAACAACAATTCGGTGATGACCTCAAAGCTCTCCTCACTCTTTCAGAACAAAAGACGCTCGATGAAGGCGGGTGACGTAGTGGATCGCCGCGCAATGGTTTACTACAGCAACGTTGATGCCGACCAGACCCACGCACTTGCTTCCCAGCTCATAGACCTGAAGGACAAAGTGCCTGCGGGTTGGAATGGCGTAATGACATTCGATCCTGATGGCACCGGCTATCTGTTGCTGACGAACTTCGCCTCGGCGGAAAAGTGCACGCTGGATCCCATTAAGACCCCCTATGGTTTCCCTGTGCTGTCGGCATCGGACGATATGAATGTCAGCTATACCTTTGCCGTGGAACCCAACCACAGCCATAGCGATGTGGTGAAATTCTACTTCGACAGTGCTGGCCTGGAGGCAGTGCAGGATGCCGACAATCCACAAGTCGCCTATTTCAGAAGCATTGTGGACTGTGTGTGCGACTTTGAAATTTCGGCCATCACCACGAAGGGCATTGTTAAGAAAACGGTGACAACAGCAGGATCGTTTACTGCACGCATCGTTGATGACGACTTGCAGATAGAAATGAATACGAGTTTTCCCGAAACAACAGCCGAAGATCTCACGAAGGGGTTTACTGATATTACCGCGCAACTCGTAAACCCTAGTTTTGAGGAGGACGTCACCTATGGTGACCGCGGTAAGGACGTGACGGCCTCCGGTGTGACCTATGCAGACTGCTATGTAAACAAAGTCGCAGCCGCGAATGCGAAATTTCCCAACGTCCTGCCCGTGAAAGGATGGACGGCTGGTAACAGGATGTCGGGTAGTTCGAACTATGCCCGCATGTACTCTATGCCTTATTCGATGGATCTGTTCTGCGTGAGCCCGACGAATGTGGGCAACTATGCGGCACAGACAGCCGGTCTGTTGGCCGATGATGACAAAGGTGGTCGTACGCTGACGGTACTGAACTCGTGGGCAGCCGGACAGAATGCCATTACACAGACGGTCAGTCTTCCAGCCGGCGAATACCGTATGTTGCTGAATATGAAATACGAGTGCACCAATCAGCAGAAAAACGATGGAAAGAGTGTGATAGCCACAGGTAACACCAATACATCGCTTACAGGTGTGAAGATCGGCGCGAAGACCGACTACCGCTATCCCGCAGAACCTAATAGCTGGAAAACCATGTGTTATGACTTTACCCTCAATGAGGCTGGCGACGTGATACTCTCACTGGGTTATCAGACTTCGACCAGTGTGGGAGCCGCTAACAATACCTTACTTTATATAGATAACGTTCGCTTATTGCAGAAAATAAACACCGCCATCAACCTCGTTGCCAAGGACAACATCGCCGCTTCGGATGCTTGCTACGACTTGGCAGGCCGGAAAATCTCAACGGGGAAACTTGCATCTTTGCCAACTATTTATGTAAAGAAAGGGAAGAAATCGCTGCAGAAAAGAAAATAATTTCAGTTTTCTACGTTTTTTTCAAAAATTTATATTAAATTTGCGGTCGATATAGTAACCTAACAAGTATCAGATATAATAATAATGTAATAACTAAATCTTTAAATGTATGAATTACCGCTTTTTTGAACTGACCAAGAAAGCCTTATTCGGCTTATGCTTGGCGGTTGCCAGTGGTGGATTCTTTTCTTGCCATGACCGTTACGACCTGGACGACGAAGGTAACTACCCGAGTTGGCTGGGAAGTAGTGTGTATGATCAGTTGAAGAGTCCTAACCAAGATGTACTGACAGGTACTTTCAACAACTATTTGCGGCTCATCGACGACTTGGGGTACACTGAGACGTTGGAGAAGACCGGTTCGAAAACCGTGTTCCCTGCAAATGATGAGGCGTTCGAGCGTTTCTATCAGAACAACAGTTGGGGTGTCAGGAAGTACGAAGACCTCTCTGAGGCAATGAAGAAGCAATTGCTCTACTCGTCGATGCTCGACAACGCCATCCTTGTTGAGATGCTGTCGAACGTATCGTATGATGCTACAAGCGTCACACCGGGTATTGCCATGAAACACACCACTGGTGCCAATGTGATTGACTCTATCACGCATTTCTATGGCCCGGCAAACCTGCCGAAGAACAATGTCTATTGGGAGAAGTTCTACGACAAGGGCATCGACCTTGTCATGGATGCTACGCGCCCAATGATGGTGCACTTCACCGTGGAGCAGATGACCAGCAATGGTATCACTTCCCGCGGTGAGAACAGCGACTTTGAGGTGATCACGGGTGAGCCCTACAACGATGAAGAAGGGTCTGCCTATGTGTTCCGCAACAAAATCATCAATGCTGACGTGACCTGTAAGAACGGTTACATCCATCAGCTGAAGGATGTGCTTGTGCCTCCGGGAAACATTGCAGAACTGCTGCGCACAAGCGGCGAGAGCAACTACTTCAGCCGCATGCTCGACCGCTACAGTGCTCCGTTCTATGATGCACAGACCACGCGTAACTACAATGACTATGCACAGGCTAATGGGCTGCCGCTTATTGACTCCATCTACCAGAAGCGCTATTTCAGCTCACGCTCGCAGGGTGGTGAACTGAAGATTGACCCGAACCGCACAGAGGTGAAGGAAGCCCTTCCCTACGATCCGGGATGGAATGCTTACAATAACGGTATGACAGGTTCGAACGCACTGAGCGACCTCGCTGCCATCTTCGTTCCCACCGATGAGGCCATGAAGCAGTACTTCCTGCCAGGTGGTAGTGGCGCATTCCTGCTCGACCAGTATGGAAAGAAGCCTAACACCGAGGAGAACCTCTATGAGAACATCGACTCGATTCCTTCTGACATCGTGCTGGCATTCCTCGACAACCTGATGAAAGCATCGTTCGTGGGAACCGTTCCCAGCAAGTTCGGTGACGTGATGGATGATGCTTCCGACCCGATGGGCCTGTCGCTCGATGTGCTGAATAAGAACAGCGATGGCAGTTACGATGTGAAAATCGCCAATAATGGTGTGGCCTATATGTTGAACACCGTGTTTGCGCCGAACAAGTATATCGCTGTGTCGGCTCCTGCATTGCTGCGTGACAACATGCACATCATGAACATTGCCATCCAGGACGGTTCTCAGGCTATGGGAACACCGTTGGGATTGAACTTGCACTTCTATGCATACCTGCTCGCCATGAGTGCCAACTACGGTTTCTTCATTCCTACCGACGAGGCATTTGGTGACACCTACTACGTGGATCCGACGTCACTGAAGCATGAATCGCAGACATCGCCGCCACGCGCAATGCGCTTCTTCTATAACCCTAACCGCTCTCCGTATGTGTTCTGTTCGACATGGAGATACGATCCGCTCACGGGTGAGGTTGGTACCTCTCGTGCCGACTCGCTGGGTATGCTAGCAGCGGGTTCTACGACTTTCCAGAGTGTCATGAAGGACATTCTGAACTATCACACCGTTGTGTTGACTGAAGGCGAGAAGATGGGTAGCAACACATTCTATAAGAGCAAGCATGGTGCTGGTCTGAAGTTTGAAAACAACACCGTGATGGGTGGTGGACAGATTGACAACGGGTGTCCTGTGTCGAACATCTTGTCTACCTACAACCAGAAGAATGGTACCTCATATGCTATCGATAAGATTATCCAGGCTCCGCAGAACTCCGTCTATAGTGTGCTCAACGGCACCGAGGAATTCTCGGAATTCAACAAGCTCTGCAGCGGATTTGAAGAAGACCTGCTGACCTTTGCCAGCGATAGAATGGGAGAAACCAACGAGGCAACGAAGAAAAAACGTTGGACGGGCTATACGATCTTCGTCAACGAGCCTGCCCACTACGGACTTGACATGGACGTGAAGTTCTTCAGTTCGTACAATTACACAGTATATGTTCCTGACAACAATGCCATGCAGAAGGCCTTTAACATGGGTCTGCCCTCATGGGATGACGTCAGGGCACTCTATGATGCTAACATCGAGGCTCTCACACAGGCCAAGACCGACAATGTGGAGATTCCTGCCGACGTGCAGGCCGCACGCGACAAGGCACTAGCCATGATTGAGGAAATCAATGCCTTCGTGCGCTACCATTTCCAAGACAACTCCGTGTTTGCCGACAACACTGTGGAGAGCGGAACCTATGGCACGGCTTGCTCTGACACGCTCGGTATCCGTGAGAAGCTCAGCGTGAGCGGTGGTAGCAATGAACTTGTCGTGAAGGACAACCGTGGCAACAGTATCACCATCAGTGCCAACGCTGGCAATCGCATGGTGAACAAGCTGACTCGCGACTATGTGTTTGACAAGACCGCTAACATTGCCGCTGAAATCCGCACTTCGTCGTTTGCAGTGATTCACCAGACGCCGACGGCACTGAACCCCCATGCCAACACCGATCGCTATGACAGTATGTGGAACGGGGCAAATGCACGCGAACGCCTGAAAGCTTTCAGACGGTTATATGATAGCAGGTTGTATAAACAATACTAAATACTTTGCCTTATATGAAAACGAACAACATAAAATATCTGTTACTGGCGATTTGCTGCCTGCTAGGTCCGGCGGCTATGGCACAGGGCACACGCATCTCAGGTACCGTCAACGACGTGGAAGGACCTGTGATGATGTGTAACGTTGTCGAAATTGACGCCAACAACCGTAACGTGTCGTATTCGCAGACCGACATCAATGGTAACTTCTCGATGGAAATCCAGAATACGAAGAACAAACTTCAGATTTCCTACGTGGGTTACAAGAAGGTGACGATTCCCATCGGCGACAAGACGGTCTTCAATATCATGCTTGAGGAAGAGAATACGCTGAAAGAGGTCGTCGTGAAGGCAAAGGCTAAGTTCCGCCAAGGCGGTCTGGTCATTCCTGAAAACGAGGTCTCGGCAGCTAAGCAAACCTTTAACATGAGCGAGGTAGAAGGTCTGTCGTTCACATCAGCCGACGAAGCCCTGCAGGGTAAGATTGCCGGTCTGGACATTGTGGCTAACTCGGGTAACCTGGGTTCCGGTACTTCCATGCGTTTGCGTGGTGTGACATCAATTAACGGTTCGGCAGAACCTCTGATTGTTGTCGACGGAAACATCTTTGACAACCCTGACCCATCCTTCGACTTTACCACGGCCAACGAGGAGACTTATTCATCGCTGCTGTCGGTGAACCCCTCTGATATTGATAAGATCGATGTCCTGAAGGATGCTGCTGCAACGGCTATCTGGGGTTCGCGCGGTGCCAATGGTGTAATCTCGATTACCACCAAGCGTGGTTCGCGTGGTGCAACGCGTGTTGACTACTCCCTGCGTGTGCAGACCAGCTGGCAGCCAAAGGGCTACAACCTGCTGAATGGTGATGACTACACGATGATGCTGAAGGAGATGTATTACAATCCCTCGCAGAGCGCTACCGCTACCACGAACATCAACGAAATCAACTATAACCGCTCGTGGGCAGAGTTTGAGAACTGGAATAACAATACCGACTGGGTGAAGGAAGTTCAGCAGACGGGTTGGACACAGTTCCATTACCTGACCATCACCGGTGGTGGTGAGAAGGCTAACTTCCGTATCTCGGCTGGTTACGACCACCAGAACGGTACCATTATCAAGCAAACACTGGACCGCTTCTCTACGAAGCTTGCGCTTGACTACTTCGTCAGTGATCGCATCAAGTTCAGTACGACATTCCCGCTTACCTACACGAATAACCATAAGAACTACGATGACAACATTTTGGGTCGTGCCCAGAAAATGGCACCGAACATGAGTGTTTATCGCCAGAACGCAGATGGTAGCAATACCGATGAGTTCTATCTGATGTTGCCCGTAGGTGCTGAGGGAACCGGTTCTTCGGTGGCAGGCACGTCATCGCGCGAGTTGGAGTCCATTCGTAATCTTGGCAACCCCGTAGCTATCGCCAATCAGGCTTGGCGTGATGACAAGACCTATCGTATTTCTCCGGAGTTCCGCCTGGACTACTACCTGTTGGGTAAGGATGATGATAAGACACGTCTCGACTATACGGGTCTGGTCTATATGGATATCTTCTCGGAGAGCCAGCCGAAGTTCTGGCCTGGATCGCTGACCACCAATGGTTGGACGGATTCGCAGTATAACTATAATGAGGTGTACGACTACAACTCGCTGGCCTTCACCACCCGCCACACCCTGACCTTCACACCGCATTTCCGCAATCAAGACTGGTATGCAACGATGCTGGGACGTTGGGAGATGACAACGGGTAACAACAACAGCCAGACGACGAGTGTAGTGAATGTACCTACAGAAGTACATTCTCCCTCAGTGGATGGTGACCATTCAAAGGCACTGGGTTCCGGCAATGGCGAATGGCGCTCGATGTCGGGCATCTATCAGGGACACTTCTCCTACAAGTCACGCTATGCTGTGGACTTCTCGGTTCGCGCCGACGGTACCACCAAGTTTGGTGACTCGAAGAAGTGGGGTATCTTCCCTGGCGTCTCTGCCCGTTGGAACATCAGCGACGAACCTTGGATGAAGTGGTCGGATTCCTGGCTCTCGATGCTGTCGTTCCGTCCTTCATGGGGTATTGTGGGTAAGCAGCCAGATAACGAGTATCTGCAGTATGCCCGCTACAACCCCAGTGGCAACTATGGTCGTGGAACAGTCGACAATGTGATCTATCTGGAGAGCCTGCAGCTGAATCGTCTGCAGTGGGAGCGCACCGCTCAGTACAACTTCGGTGGTGACTTCGGTTTCTTCAACGATTTGATTACGGGTGACTTCAACTACTATTTCAAGCGTACAAAGAATCTGTTGATGAGGGGTGTGGGTATTCCTTATTCGACAGGTTACGGCTCACTTGCTTGGACGAACGTTGGCGAGATGACCAACAAGGGTTGGGAATTGAACGTCAATGCCAACAAGTTCTTGAAGATAGGTAAGTTCGAGGTCAGTGCTAACTTCAATATCTGTCAGAACTTCAACGAGATCGTTGAAATGGACGAGAGCGTGCTCGAGTCAATCAATGCAGAATGGGACGCTGGTTCACGTGGTACCTACCTGAACCGCATCCAGACGGGTAACCCGCTGGGTTCTATCTATGGACTCCGCTTCAAGGGTGTGTACCAGTATTCTTACGAGTGGCTGCTGAACCAGAACAAGGCTGGCGACAGCAAGGACTATCCTTGGAGTAGTGACTTCGAGGGTGCCATCAATAAGTTCCTCATGGATGGCCACACAGCTCCTGTGGCTCGTGGTGCCGACGGCTTGGTGCTCATGGATTCGCATGGCAACCCCATCCAGCAGGTGTATAACTACAGGGAAGGCACGTCGACCTATAAGTTCCATGGTGGTGATGCCATCTACGACGACGTGAACAACGACGGTCAGATTAACTCCCTTGACATTGTCTATTTGGGCAACTCGAACCCGAAGCTCAGTGGTGGTTTCGGTCTGAATTTCTTCTATGGTGACTGGTCGCTGAAGACCAGCTTCACCTATCGTGCTGGCTTCAAGGTTGTGAACACCGCCCGCATGAATCTGGAAGAGATGTTCAATGCCTATAATCAGAGCTCTGCCGTGAACTGGCGTTGGCGCAAGAACGGCGACGTGACAACAATGCCGCGCGCTATGTACAACACCGGTTACAACTGGTTGGGCAGCGACCGCTATGTGGAGGATGCTTCGTTCATCCGTATGAGTTATGTGCAGTTGTCGTACCGCTTCAACAAGAAGTTGCTCAAGGCTATCGGCCTGCGCAACCTGATGCTGAGCCTTTCTGGACAGAACCTGTTGTGCTTCACGAAGTACAGCGGTACCGATCCTGAGCACTCCGCAGGTGCATGGGGAATTGCCTATGACGGTTCTCAGACACCGCGAAGCAAGTCAGTGACGCTGAACATTAATGTTGGATTCTAAAAACAGAGAGCAGTATGAAACGCAACAATATATTCAAACTATTTGCTATGGCGGCTATGCTCGTCGCAGGTCTCAGTTCCTGTAACGACTTCCTGACCATTTATCCTACCGACAAGACTATCGGTGAGGATTTCTGGAAGACCAAGGAAGACGTGAAGGGTATGGTGACGGGTGCTTATGCCAGCATGATTAGCTATGATTGTCAGACAAGAGCCATCATTTGGGGCGCTTATCGTTCTGACGAACTGGTGAAGTATAAGAATTATAATAGCACGGACCTGGATAACATCAGTGCCGTGAACCTTCTCCCGCAGAATGGCTATAACTCATGGGGTGCGTTCTACGATGTAATCAATCGATGCAACATCGTACTGAACCACGCAGGTGACGTGATGGAATTGGATCCTGCTTTCACAAAGGGCGACTATGACGAGACACGGGCACAGATGCTAGCTCTGCGCAGCCTCTGCTACTTCTATCTCGTCCGTGCCTTCCGCGACGTTCCCTACACCAGTCAGTCGTATGAAGACGACGACCAGGTGATGTCGATTCCGCAGATGGCTCCCGACAGCGTGCTGCAGAATTGCATCAACGATCTGGAGGAAGCCGAGCGCTACATCATGAAAAGTGGTGCCTATGGCGAAAACAGCTGGCGCAACGTGGGTTATTTCACCCGCGATGCAGTGCGTGCCTTGTTAGCCGATATCTATCTCTGGCGTGGCTCCATCAACCACAGTCAGGCTGACTATCAGAAATGCATCCAGTATGTCGACCAAGTGATTAAAGACAAGGATGAATATTTCAACACCGTCAATGCCGGTCGTATGACAACGATAGAAAAAGATGCCTACCACCTGATAGACCGCGATGATGCTTTCGGTGATATCTTCGTTGAAGGCAATTCGCGTGAGAGCATTCTGGAATGGCAGTATGATGGTAGCAGTAATACGAATACTGCGCTGGAGAACCTCTACTATGAGACTGGTAGTTCAAGCGCTCATGCCACTACTAGTGCGCTGATGGCTTCGCAACTCTTCAACAGCGTTGACGAAAAAGCCAATGAGGAGCAGGGACTGAAGATTTATCAGTCGAAGAATGACTATCGTTTCTGGTATAATGTTTATGATGCTAACAACCCAGAAGCTACTGAACTTTCCATTCGCAAGATGGTGTCGCCGAGAACTTATGTGGTCAGCAGCACCAATCAGTCGTCGAGTGACCCGACGAAGTTCACGGCCGGTGAGAAGCAAACGAACTCGCGCGCTTTTGATAACTACCGCCAGAACTGGATTGTCTATCGTCTGACCGACTTGATGTTGATGAAGGCCGAGGCTCTCGTGCAGACTGCTGCCAACGATAGCGACCGCGTAGCACTTGACCAGGCATTCAACCTCGTACAGGTAGTCAACAAGCGGTCGATGGCGAAGAATGTATCCGATACGCTGCAAATGAATAGCTTCCCCGATCGCGAATCGATGGAACTGTTGGTACTTGCCGAGCGTGAACGCGAGCTTTGCTTCGAGGGTAAGCGCTGGTTCGACCTGATGCGCTATTGCTATCGTCACATGAACGGCGTAGACCTCAAGACGAAGTTGGCTGACCGTACGGAGTGGCCTTCACTCTATGCCCCGATGCTCTCGATGATCGTCAGAAAGTTTGAGACTGGTGGTGAGGCCGTTTCTTACAAGATGAAGAGCGAGCCGTTCCTCTATTGGCCTATTCAAGAAAGGGAAATCAAGGTGAATTACTTGTTGAAGCAGAATCCTGTCTTCGAGCAAGAGAAAACAACTCAAAAATACTAGTTAGTCAGTAGTCATGAAAAAGAAGAATAATCATACGTTCTTCAGCAAGGTGCTGTTGTTTGTCATGATTACTGTCATGACAGGCTTCTTAAGTAGTTGCTCAGAGGATATCGACGAATCAAACCTGTACACGTTTACAGGTGAGACCATCGAAGACTATCTGGCCAATCGTGATGATAAGTATTCAAACTTTAATTACATTCTCACACGCATTGGCTACGACAAAATCCTATCGGCCTACGGCACCTATACCTGTTTTGCTCCAAACAATGAGGCCGTTACCAAATATGTGGACAGTCTCTATCAAGACATGAGCAATGCAGACCTGCCACACAACGGTATGACCGGGCAGGGGCTTGAAGGACTCACCGACTCTCTATGCAGGGATATTGCCCTGTTCCATTTGCTCTACTCTGAAGTGATGGGCGTAGACATGAACAATGGTATGACCATCGCCACGATGTTGGGACGAGACATCAATACGTCGATTGACTCTATCTCGGGACAGATTGTGCTGAACAACTATTCCTTGGTGACCACGATGGACAATGAATTGGAAAATGGTGTCTTACACGAGATTGATCATGTGATTACTCGCTCCAACAACTTGATGGCTGGTGAGATAAGCAAGCACGAAGAGTTTTCGCTCTTCACGCAGGCTCTCAGCGTAACGGGACTGATAGACTCTTTGAATCTTCAGGAGCGTGGCGGACTCATCACCCCCAAGAAGTTCTGCAATAAAGCACAGAGTGGAAAGATCTTTATACCTAAGGTTTGCAAATATGGTTACACGATATTTGCCGAAACTGATGAAGTACTGAAGGCCAACGGCATCAATTCCCTTGACGATCTCTTTGAGTTTGCCAAGAAGACCTATGCCAACAGCGCCGATGCCAACGGATGGTACGACTACTATCGCAACAATGGCATCAAGGTGAGCACGGAGCGTGATTACCAGAATGCAGCGAATGTGCTGAACATGTTTGTGCGCTACCACATCCTTAAGTACTCGGTACCCTATAACAAGATGTTCTATACATATTCTCAGTCGCAGAAGGCTCCTGTGTATGAATATCTTGAGACGATGCTTCCTTACACATTGATGAAAATGTCTCGCGTGAATAGCAAACCGTTGCTGAACCGTTGGGTGACCAATAGTACGCTGACCGACCGTATGGCAGAAATGGCTTCTGATAATATCACGACCGTCATGCGTGAAGGCATCGAGGTGGGTAAGGACAACATCCAATCCCTGAATGGTTACATCCATCCTATCAACGGAATGCTGGTCTACGATTTCAATGTGCCTCACGGCGTTCTCAATGAGCGCATGCGTTTCGACGACTCTTCGCTGTTGCCAGAGTTGATGTCGAGCGGTTTGCGTTGTAAGAGCCCTGCAGAGGTGAAAGCAGAGAATGGCGGAACATTTGATTCGTTTGGAGGAAATGGAAATATGCGCCTTCCGGAAAACTTCTGTGAATATCTGAAAGTTTATAATGGAGATAATACAGAAATCTACTATCTGGGCGGTCAGGACTGTGGATGGGCAAATTATCAAGGTGACGAGATTCTCAACTTGGGAACCTACGATTTTGCACTTCGTCTGCCCCCCGTTCCTGATGGAACTTATGAGCTTCGCATGGGCTATTCCGCGAATGGCAACCGAGGCATGTTGCAGTTCTATTTGGGTCGCACCAATGTAGTTTCTTCCATGCAGGCACTCGACATTCCTCTTGATATGCGTGTGGTGCCCAAGGATGAGAAGAGTGCCGACGGAACGGTCATCATCCCTGATGCCGTGACAGGATGGTCGCTCTATACGAATTACGAAGATCTCGGAGTGGAAAGCGATGCTAACATGCGCAACCTTGGCTACATGCGTGGTCCGATGTGCTTCTATTACGGCAGCACCATCTCACGCGGCTATGCTGGCGACCTGCGTCGTATCATCACTCGACAGCAGTTCGAGCAGGGAGACTATTGGCTTCGTTTCAAGACTGTGTTGCCCAACAACACAAATACGGAGTTCCACCTTGACTACATCGAGTTCTGTCCGGAGAATGTCTACAACAACAGCCAGTATCTGGAAGATATGTACTAATCATCTGATGGGGATAATCATATGAAAAAGATTAAGTTCATAAACCAATCGCTTCTTCTGGTGATGATGTTCATCTCGTCAGTTGGTTTGTTCACGAGTTGTAAGGAGAACATCGACGAGTCGAACCTGTATACTTTTACAGGTGAGACCATTGAGGACTACCTTGCCAACCGTGAAGACCAATTTGGCCACTTCAACTACATCCTGAAGCGAATAGGATACGATAAGATTCTGTCGGCTTATGGCATGTACACGTGCTTCGCACCCAATAACGATGCCGTCAAGCAGTATATCGACAGCCTTTATAATGACCCTGCAAACACGGAGAATCCGCATAATGGCATGACAAGTCCCGGCCTTGAGGGCTTGACCGACTCGCTGTGTAAGGATATCGCACTCTTCCACCTCCTGTCAACAGAGGTGATGGGTATCGATATGAGCAACGGCATGACGTTAGGCACAATGCTTGGTCGCGACATTAACACGTCGATCGACTCCATTTCTGGTTCTACCGTGATCAACCGCTACTCGTTCATTACCAGTATGGATAATGAACTGGAAAACGGTGTTCTGCACGAAGTCAGTGAAGTTCTGCAGCGTTCCAACAGACTGGTGTCAGGTGAAATGGAACAGCACAACGACATCTTCGGTATCTTTACGCAGGCTCTGAAACTGACGGGACTTGCCGACTCGCTCACCTTGCAGCGTCACACGCATATAGATAAGGTGAGCAGCACCTACAACTTCTATGTTCCGAAGGAGTGTGTGCTCGGCTACACCATTTTTGCCGAGACCGATGAAACACTTAGGGAGAATGGCATCAATTCGGTGGAAGACCTCGCCAAGTATGCAAATGGAGTGTATGCCCATTGTGCAGATCCTGGCTCGGGCTGGTATGATTATTATCGCAACAAAGGTGTTCAGGTGAGTACGGGAACCGACTTCACGAGTCCTTACAATGCACTGAACATGTTTGTGCGCTATCATATCCTGAAGTACAAGGTGTCCTACGACAAGCTTGTTCGCAGCAGTGCCAACGATGTGAAGAAGGTGATGCCTTTCGACTACAACGAGACCATGTTGCCTTACACATTGATGAAGATTGTCCGCTACCAAGGCAAGCGTAATATCAATTATTATGCTACCAACAGCACCCTGACCGACCGTGTTGCTGAAATGGCTTCCGCCTTGATACAGACTGTGGTTACCACAGGTATTGAGGTACAGACTGACAACTTCCAGGCGCTGAATGGCTACATCCATCCCATCAAGGGTATGCTGGTCTACGATGCTCAGGTGCCTCACGGCGTGCTCAACGAGCGTCTTCGTTTCGATGATACTTCTTTCCTCGGCGAAATGATGTCGAACAACTTCCGCATGATCTCTGATGCGGAAGTGAGAGCCCTGAATGGTGGAAAGTCTGGTTCTGATGCCGCTCTCGGTGGCGACTATATCCGCTTCCCGAATGGTTTCTTCGAGTATCTTGTCATCTACAACGGCGACATTACCCGCCTCTATTATCTGCCAGGACAAAGCAACAACTGGAGCAACTACCAGGGTGATGAGTTCAACTGCATGGGCGTCTTCGACTTCGCATTCCGTCTGCCGCCTGTTCCCGATGGAACCTACGAACTACGTATGGGCTACACCGCTAATGGTAATCGCGGTATGCTCCAGTTCTATATGGGTCCTAGTTCCAACATCTCATCGATGCAGGCTCTCGACATCCCGCTCGATATGCGTCACGTTTCGTCGTCAAGTATCTCTGCCGACGGTTCGACGGTGGTGCCAGACGTGGTTAATGGTTGGTCGCTCTATACCTACCATGAGGATCTTGGCGTAGAGAGTGATGCCGATATGCGCAACCTGGGTTACATGCGTGGCCCGTTGTTCTACACTGTTTCGAAGGGTGGTACCGACGTTGCCCGCTCCAACGCTCAAGACTTGCGCCGCATCCTGACACGTCAGCAGTTTAAGCAAGGCGACTACTGGCTGCGCTTCAAGAGCGTGTTGCCCAACAACACGGGTGCACAGTTCCACCTCGACTACATTGAGTTGTGTCCGGAGAATGTGTACAACAATACGCAGTACATTGAAGATATGTATTAACAATATTGATATACAGCATAGATTATGAAAAGAAACATGATATTCAAAAACATGCTGGCCACTGTGGCGTTTCTTGCCACAGGAGCCCTCTTCACAGCCTGCTCTGACTGGGATGACCACTATGATGCAGGAAACGCTGTTGAGGGTACTGCCACGTCAACCATTTGGGAGAACATCTCTTCAAATGCTAATTTGTCGCAGTTTGCCGACCTTGTCAGGAAGACGGGCTACGACGCCGTTCTTAACACGTCGCAGACCTTTACGGTTTGGGCACCGCTCAACGGAACCTTCGACTACGATGCCCTCAATGCCCTTGGCAACGACAAGTTGCTGAAGGAGTTCGTGCAGAACCACATTGCACGCAACAACTTCCCGGCATCAGGTGCCATCAACGAGCGCATCTACATGCTCAACGAGAAGGTGCTTCACTTCGAAGGTGCCGGCAACTACTCGATGGCAGGTGTTGCTGTGGCCCAGCCGAATGTGGCCAGTCAGAATGGTGTTGTCCATACGTTGAACGGCAAGCTCTTCTTCCATTCCAACATTTTCGAATCGCTCGATGCCAGTGAGTTCGCTATCGATTCCATCAGCAATTACTATCACTCCTACGACGTTCTCCGTCTCGATGAGAATAAGAGTGTCCAGGGTCCTGTGGTAGATGGTCAGATCACTTACCTCGATTCCGTGTTCGAAGATTATAACCCATTGGAGAACCGCTATGCCTACATCAACACTGAGGATAGTAACTACACGATGATTGTTCCGACCAACGAGGCTTGGACGCGTGCTATCAAGGCCATTACACCTTATTATAATTATATAGATAAGTTCACCGCCATCGATGCACCGCAGTCATCGACCAGTCTTCAGCACGAAGAAGAGGTGGAACTTCCTAATGGCGGTGCTTACTGGCGCGACTCCATTGTGCATCACAACTTGATGCAGAGCCTGTTCTTCAACAACAATCTGTATGACAACGTGAAGTTGAACAACCACCAGACGGGCCAGAAGGTTGGTGCCGATTCCTTGGTGACAGAGAGTTACTTCAAGATGTACACAGAGGATGCAGAGGCTTTGTTCACAGGAACAACTCGCGTTGATAAGAGTAACGGTGCCATGTACATCACTGACGACTCGCTGCGCTTGCATCCGTGGACCATCTGGAATCCAATCATCAACATCGAGGGTGAGTATTCCAACTTCCTCGCTGCTGTGGTCAACGGTTCGACCATGCCTCACACGGGCATTATCACTGGTATTCAGAATCCCGCTGTTCCCGGCACTTTGTCGAATAATGGCTATCTCGAGGCCAATGCTTCATCGAACAACACCAATCCGGAACTCAACTTCTACCTGAGAAATGTGCGTTCCACGACTTATGTTATCTATGGTGTGTTCGCTCCTTCTAACATTACCAACGTCTATGACACCCAGCCCAAGGGCAACTTCGTCCGTGTGGCTTTGGGCTTCAACAACGAAAATGGTTCCATGCCTAAGAATCCTACGAGGTTGGGAGACTTTGAAACAAGTGCAACGAAGATCGATACCCTCTGTTTTGGTGAGGTTACCTTCCCCATCTGCTATGCAGGAACCGACTACGCACCGTTCATCCGTATCACAGGACGTGTCACTCCCACCACTTCCAATAAGTACGATCGTACCATTCGTCTCGACCGAATCTTCCTCGTTCCGAAGGAAATGGATGACTATCTGAAGGCTCATCCCGACTACAAGTACGACGATCCCAGTCGTGGTGGTGGCAGAGTCACTGTCGTCAGAAACTAAAGGCGATTGAAAGAGTATTCTTAAGAAGTCTCACCTCATAAATATCTATGATAATGAAAAGACATTTAATTCTTAGTATCGGCATCCTCTTCTCAATGGTTGTCTGCCTGCCGGCAGTGGCCCAGGACGATGTGGAATATGTCGAAGAAGTACAGGAAACTGTCGTCAAGAAGAAAGTACAGGTGAAGAAGCCCCAATATCCCACCATGGAAGTGAAGGGTGTCGTCATCGATGCTGTATCGAAAGAACCCCTCGCAGGTATCCAGGTACAGACGCTCAATGACCGCAACTATGCTGCCATGACCAACGAGCAGGGTGAGTTCACCATCAAGGTGCCCACATTCGCAACAGCGTTGTTTGTGCATGCACCGCGATATCTTAGTCAGCAGGTAGGCATCGGAACGGGCGACAAGGAGCTCCACATCACGATGATTGCCGATAAGTTCAAGACCATGTATGAGAATGGCACCAATGTGGCTGCTGTCACTCAGGCACTGGTCAACAACACTACGGCCTATTCTGCCGAGACCGAAATCGAAAACAACCTTGGTGCCGATGTCCATGCCATCAACCGCTCGGGCGGTCCTGGCTACGGCTCGGCCATGTTCATTCGCGGTCTCAGCTCGCTCAACGCCAATGCACAACCCCTCATCGTTGTTGATGGTGTCATTCGTGACATGCAGGAGACGCGTTCCACTCTCCACTATGGCGACTATACCAACCTCTTCCTGAACATCAATCCTTCCGATATCGAGAAGGTTCAGGTCATGAAGAACGGTACGGCTCTCTATGGTGCCAAGGGTGCTAATGGTGTCATCCTCATCTCCACCAAGCGTGGTCATTCTATGGCTACCCGCATCGATGCCAACATTGGTGCAGGCGTTGTCATGATGGGCCGACTGCCGGAGATGATGGATGCCTCTCAGTATCGTCTCTATGCTACCGAGATGCTCGGAACCTATCCCGACATCAACTCCTTCAAGGGCGATTTGAAGTTCCTTAGCAACGACCAGAGCAAGTATTATTATAACACCTACCACAACAACACCGATTGGAGCGAAGAGGTCTATCACAATGCCGTCACCCAGAACTATAACATCAACGTGCAGGGTGGTGATGATGTGGGTATGTATAACCTTTCGCTTGGTTACACCACGGCTCAGAGTACTGCCCGCAAGAACGACTTCAATCGCTTGAACGTGCGCTTTAATACTGATATCAACGTGTTGGAGAAACTCTTTACACGCTTTGATATGTCGTATGCAAAGATCAATCGCAACGTTTTCGACAATGGTGCTCCTGAGGACTTCTCCGAAGGTCCCGTGTCATCACCCACGTTGCTTTCGCTCATCAAGTCGCCGTTCTTGAATCCTTACACCTACAGTATCGTAACCGGTAAGCTTACGTCCACGCTCTATGAGGCTGACGACTTCCTTACCGAGCTCGATGACGATCTGACGCTGGGTAACCCCACGGCTCTACTCTACAATGGTAGCGCCATCAACAAGAACCGTGTGGAGATGACCAACTTCAATGCTGTTATCGCTCCGCGCTATGAGTTCAACCAGTACCTCACGCTCAGCGAAACCTTCTCCTACACCCTCGACCGCGTATCGCAGCGCTATTATCGTCCCAATGGCGGTATGCCCATGTTCCTCATCGACGGTATCGGTCGCGTGCAGACGCTCACCAGCACGATGTTCAACAAGGAGATCAGCGTCTTCAGCGACACACGCCTGCAGTTCACGAAGCAGCTTGGTAAGCACTTCGTCGATGCTTATGGCGGCTTCCGTCTGTCATCGTTCACTTTCGACGACAACACGCCTACTGGCCAGCGCAACTCCGGTGCCAACGACAAGCAGCCCAACATCAACTCGAGCATGTATATCAATGTGGAAGGTGTTGCCGATGCTTGGAAGAGTCTTACGTGGTATGCAAATCTCGACTACAACTTCCGCAACCGCTACTTCGTTCAGGCCACGATTGCTGCCGAGAGTAGCAGCCGCTTCGGTGAGAACTCTAGCGGACTGAAACTCGCAGGCGTGAAGTGGGGTATCTTCCCGAGCTTGCAACTTGGCTGGGCTGTTACCAACGAGGCTTGGTTCCCGAAGACCGACGCACTGAACTACTTCCTCCTCAAGGCCGGCTACGATATCTCCGGTAATGACGACATCAGCAATTATGCTGCCCGCACGTCGTTCGGAGTGCTGAAGTACCTGCGTAACATGACGGCAGCTCAGCTCAACAACATCGGTAATGACGAAATTACCTTCGAGAAGACCAATCGTCTGAACCTGGGCTTCAAGTCCTATTGGCTGAATAATCGTCTGGGTGTCGACTTCGACTACTTCTTCAACCACACCACGAACCTCCTCACATTGAAGAGCTTCGAGAACCCTGTGGCTGGTATCAACAATTATTGGTCGAATGGCGGTTCGATGGACAACACCGGTTTCGAACTCACTGTGACCGCCAAGCCTGTTGTTACCAAGGACTTCAATGTTGAGGTTGGTGCATCCATGGGACACTACGTGAACAAGATTAAGTCGCTGCCTAACAACAGTCCGATCTACGTGGGTGGCAAGGCCAACGCTCAGGGCTACACGTCGTCTATCTATGGTGCCAACAATGTCGCCACCATCGTTGGTCAGTCGGCAGGTTCCTTCTATGGATACTCCTTCGAGGGTGTCTTTGCTACCGATGCCGAAGCCAAAGCAGCAGGCAGTGATGGCTATCTCTACCTTCTCGACAATACGGGCGCTCGCCAGTATTTCCATGCCGGCGATGCTCACTATGCCGACCTCAATGGCGATGGTAAGATTGGCGTAGAGGACAAGACCATAATCGGTAATCCCAATCCCGACATCTATGGTAACATCTTCGCCAACGTCATGTGGAAGAACTTCACCCTCTCGCTGGGCTTCAACTACTCTTTGGGCAACGATGTCTTCAACTATCAGCGTAGCATCCTTGAGGGTGGCAGCAACTTCTACAACCAGACCACGGCCGTTGCCAACCGCTGGCGCTATGAGGGACAGGTCACCGACGTCCCCCGTATCGGCTACGGCGATCCTATGGGTAATAGCTGCTTCAGCAGCCGCTGGATCGAAGACGGCAGCTATCTGCGTTTGAAGACTCTCCGCCTGAACTACAAGGTGCCTGTGAGCCTCTCTTGGTTGCAGGGTCTGCAGGTGTGGGCCGAGGCCAACAACCTCTTCACCGTCACCCGTTATCTGGGTAGTGATCCTGAGTTCTCGGTTGCCAACAGCGTGCTCTATCAGGGCATAGATGCAGGTAACGTGCCTCTCAGCCGCACCTTCTCACTTGGATTGAGGATCAATCTCTAACTTTTGGAAATTAATGAAGTTAAAGAAGTTAATGAAGATAAAGAATATGAAAAAGAGTATTTTTATCATAGTAGCACTCTGCGGCGTGCTCTTCTCGGCAACCTCCTGTCAGGATATGCTTGAGACCGACTCTGACAGCCAGATCTTCGACCCGCAACTCAACGAGAAGACCGACTCGATGTTCTACACGCTCGGTATTCTCAAGGGAGTACAGCAGGCCATCGATCAGTATGTGCTCATCAATGAGATGCGTGGCGACCTCACACAGGTCAACAAGTACACCCAAGCCGACCTGCGCGAGCTGGCCAACTTCTCGGCAACAGCCTCCAACAAGTATGATTCGGCCTACGTGTTCTATCGCATCATCAACAACTGCAACTACTTCATCGCCCATCGCGACACCTCGTTGCTCACAGGTTCGCGCAAGGTGGCAATCCCAGAGTATGTGCAGGCCTACAGCATCCGTGCATGGGCCTATCTGCAGTTGGCCAAGATCTATGGCAATGTGCCTTTCTACACCGACCCCATCACCAGCATCAGCGAGGCCAATACCGTGCATGACACCAAGGACATCGTTGGCATTTGCGAAGCGTTGGCTCCCGATCTGGCCAAGTTCTCGGGTCAGCGTGTACCTACCTATGGATCTAACATTGAAGTGGGTGAAACCAATCGTGGCGTCATGAAGTACGTCGACACTCCCAAGATGATGTTCCCCGTCGACCTCGTATTGGGTGATCTCTATCTTGAGACAGGCGATTATGCTCAGGCTGCCCGCTACTATTTCACCTATCTGCGCGACAACGCTGCGCTGGCTAATAGGTTCTATAATCAGCCTACGTTCACAGATGAGATAGTTCGCAAACTGCCTAACGATATCAATTACACTCCTGAAGGTAGCAGTTCGAGATGGGAGGGTATCTTCTCGATGAACACGCCTTCCGATGTGATCACCTATGTGCCGATGGCTGTGAACAATCTGAATGGTCTCACCACCGACCTGCCTCGTCTGTTCGGCTATGACTTCTACACCAACGAGACGTCCTATGTTGTCACGGGTGGCAGAGCGGTTTCATCGCTCTATCTCCTAGAGCGCGAAATCGACGCCTCGCAGTCCTATCTCGACCTGGCTTCCAAGCAGAACTACTACTATGTGCCGTCAACGGCTGTTACTGACAACGGTAACGTGAAGTCGGTCGATTTGGGTGACCTGCGCCGCTACACGACGCTCTCTTCCCATGTCAGCAAGGAAGACTCCCTGTTCAACGAGATGATGAAGTTCGAAGGTGCCAACATACCTGTCTATCGCAATGCCTCCGTCTACCTCCGTTTGGCCGAAGCCATTAACCGTATGGGTTATCCCGATGCAGCCTTCGCCATTCTGAAGGACGGTCTCAACCGCGATCTCTCGACAGATCCCCTGTATCTCACCGAGGAGTCACAGGAGTTCCTCCGCACCACGATTCCCTTCTTCTCCAGCGATTATGTGTCGCTCTTTGCCGACAATGTGGGCATCCACTCCTATGGCAGCGGCTACACCAAGGGTGCTTTCTCGCCCTATCAGCTCGAGTCGGAGGTGGAGAGAAAGGTTGCTGAGCTCAATGCTAAATATGGCGACGACTTCATCAAACCCGTGGTCATTGAACAGGAAGTACTCGATGAAGAAGGCAATCCCGTGCTCGACGAGGAAGGCAATCCCGTCATGGAGACCATCACCTCCTGGCAGAAGCAAGACCTCATCAATGTGGTTGAGGATCTCATCTGCGACGAGTATGCCCTTGAACTGGCCTTCGAAGGCAATCGGTTCGGCGATCTCTGCCGTATTGCCCGCCATAAGAACGCTGCCGCCACCTATGGTGCCGACTACGGCAGCCGTTGGCTCGCCGACAAGCTGGCCTACAAGCATCCTGTCGTCGACCTGACCAATCAGCAGAACTGGTATCTGCCCTTCAAGTAAGGGTCGGCCACTTATTGCTACCTAAGAGGGATGAGGAATTGGAAGCCTATCGGCTCTTATTCCTCGTCCCTCATTTTTTCAACCCAACACCGAAATAGCATGAAACAGATTTTACTCTTTGTCTGCACGCTGATAGCAGCGACGACAGCCGTCGCACAGACCATCACCCCGCTGGTTCATTTCGACTTCTCTTCCACCAGCGATGCCTCGGCCACCTATCAGGGATCACTCTGCCAGGGTGCTGAGCTCATTCCCTATGCCGATGGCCTCCAGGTGCTCAGTCTGGGCGACAACGACGGTTATTTCGACTTTGGCGAGTCTTTCGGCAATGTCATAGCCTCGCTCGACGGCAATTATTCCTTGTCGCTCAATGTCTATATTCCCGAGAATGCCGACCTCGATCACAACGGCAACTTCGTGTGGTGTTTTGCCCGTTCATCTACTGAGGGCTACCTCTTTTTCTCGGCCAAGGACACACGATTTGCCATCAGCCAGACCGACTATAGTGGCGAACTCAGCATAACTGCTAAGAACCCGGTTCAGAAGGGACAGTGGAACCACGTGGTCGTTGTCAGCCGCAATCAGTCCGTGCGACTCTATGTGAATGGTGTTTCGGCTTCAAAGACGATTCGCCTGCAACCGAGCGAGGTGGGCAAGACCGTCGAGAACTATCTCGGACGCAGTTGCTATGTGGGCGATGCCTATCTTCGCAATGCGCTCTATAGTGATTTCCGGCTCTATGATCAGGACATTAATGCTTCCGAGATAGGACGTCTCATTCAACTGACCAAGCGCTTGAACGCCTACGAAGACTCTTTGCGCATTATTCGTCACATACAGGAGTTTTCGCCTGGCGATCTCACTCAGTTGAAGTCGGATGTTGAGTTGCCTGCTACCTATCGCGAACTGAAGATTGAGTGGTCATCGAGCGACAACGGTGTAATCACGGCCGATGGACACATCACGCGTCCGGCTCATGGCAACCCCATTGCTACTGCCACCCTGACCGCCCACTTCACGCCCACCGACCAGCAATATGCGTCGCTGGCAACCGAACGCCAGTTCCCTGTGGGCGTACTTCCTGAGCTTTCCGACGAGGAGATAGTGGCTGCTGATGCGGCTCTGCTGACCATTCCCGGTCATCTCAACAACGTCTATACAGACCTCGCATTACCTACCGTTGCCGAGAACGGCTCCGTGGTATTCTGGAAGTCGGCCGAACCCGAGTGGATTACCGACCAGGGACGCGTCTTGAAACTTCCTGAAGGGAAGAAACGCAACGTCACGCTTACTGCCACAATCCTGAAGGGCCAGGCACGCCTGACGCGCGATTTCGTCATCACACTCCACGAGCACGAGCCCTATCAGAACTATCTTTTTGTCTATTTCCCGTCCAACGACAACGAGAATCTCTACTATGCCATCTCCAACGACGGATATAATTTCACACCCCTCAACAACGGACGGCGAGTCGTGGCTGCCGACTCCATTGCCTTGAAGCGCGGCGTGCGCGATCCTCACATCCTGCGTGGTCCCGACGGCATGTTCTACATGGTCAACACCGACATGCGCTGTGCTGAAGGATGGGATTCCAACCGAGGCATCGTCATGATGAAATCCTCCGATCTCGTTCATTGGACTCACTCCACCGTGCACTTCCCCGATAAGTATCGCGGCACGATGTTCGAGAAGGTCATCCGCGTCTGGGCACCCGAGACCATTTGGGACAACGAGGCACAACGCTTCATGGTCTACTTCTCGCTGCGTACAGGCAGTCGCGATGGAATCCCCTTCGATAAGGACTTCTACTGTTACGCCAACGATGACTTCACCGACCTCGATGGCGAGCCCATCTATTTCTACGACCGCGGCTCGGCCACCATCGATATGGACATCGTCTACAACGAGAGCGACTCCCTCTATCACGGCTTCTATAAGAACGAGGGCGAGGGCGGCATCTGCAAGGTTACCGCTCGTTACCTCACCGCACGTCCCGGCGAACCGCTTGGCAGCCAGTGGTCGGAGCCTACATCGACGCTCCAGCAGACCACCGAGGCTGTCGAGGGTGCCGGTGTCTTCAAGCTCATCAATCAGGATTCGTGGGTACTCATGTACGACTGCTACACCGCAGGACACTACCAGTTCTGTTCCAGTCCGGACTTGAGCAACTTCACTTTCGTGCAGAACACCCGTACCAGTGGTGCCTTCACACCTCGTCACGGCACCGTCCTCCCCATCACTGCGGAAGAGACTGATCGGCTTCTGCGCTATTTCCCCATTGGCGGCAGTGCAGCTCCGAAGATTACGGGTGCTCGCAATCCCCGCATCCGTCAGACAGGACTCGTGATTGGCGATGCTGTCGATACCGAACAGACCCCCGCTGAAATCTATGTGCCCGTCGATCCCTCTACCGACCTCACTTCCTTCGACCCGCAGTTCTTCTCGTCGCCGGCCGATGTTGTCTCCCCGAATCAACCTGTGGACTTCACGAAAGGCCCTGTGATGTACACGGTTGGAGCACGCGCTCATAGCAGCAACGGACCCGTGAACTACTATCTGGTCACCGTCGAGGCCGTCGGCAACCCCGTGCTGCCCGACTTCCATGCTGATCCCGAGGTGCTCTTCTCGCGCAAGACGGGTCGCTTCTATGTCTATCCCACCACCGATGGCTACACAGGGTGGGGCGGCTATACGTTCGACGTGTTCTCGTCGCCCGACCTGCTGAATTTCACCAACGAGGGAACCATCCTCAACCTGCAGCGCGGAGGCGATGTGTCGTGGACAACGGGCAATGCCTGGGCACCCTGCATCGAGGAGAAGTTTGTGGGTGGCAAGTGGCGCTACTATTTCTACTTCAGCGGCCAGAATCCTTCGTATAACAAGAAGACACTCGGCGTAGCCGTCAGCGAGAATCCCACGGGACCGTTCCGCGCAGCTTCACAACCTCTCTTCACCACCTCGCAGGCCGGACAGATGATCGACTCCGATGTTTTCACCGATCCTGTCAGCGGACAGTCCTACCTCTATTATGGTAACGGCCAACTCTGTTATCGTCTGCTGGCCGACGACATGCTTTCCACCGTCGGCAGCGAGTATGTCATCACACCTAAGGGCGGCTCGCTCTCCGACTATGCCTTCCGCGAGGGTACCTACGTGTTCTATCGCAACGGACTCTACTACTTCCTCTGGTCGGTCGATGACACTGGCTCAACCAACTATCATGTTGCCTACGGCACCAGCAAGTCGCCAACAGGCCCCATCCAAGTGGCACGCCAGCCCATCGTCATCATTCAGGATGCTGCCAACCGCATCTACGGCACGGGTCACAACTCCATAGTGAACGTTCCCGGCACCGACGACTGGTACATTGTCTATCACCGCATCAATCCGCAGTATCTCAACGACGGCCCCGGCTATCACCGCGAGGTATGCGTCGACCGCCTCACCTTCCGTGACGACGGCACTATCGAGCGTGTGAAACCCACCAATGCCGGTATCGAGCCCGTGCAGATCAGCAATGTCGAGGAGCTTATCACCGCTATCGACCAGCCTGCTCTGCCGTTCGCCGAAGGTATGCCGGACGTCACCCCGACCGCAGCCGTTTCCTATTTCACTATCGACGGCACAGCTCTCGGCACGCAGGCTCCCACGCAACCAGGCCTCTACCTTCGTCGCGAAGTGCTTGCCGATGGTACCACCCGCACCCTGAAGATTCTCCGTCGGTAGTTAGTAATCATATTTTCTCACTGTTATAAAAAATGTGATTGTATGAAAAAGTTACTTTTCATGGGCATCTTTGCCTTTGCTGTTAGTCTGTCAGTTAGTGCCCAAGGGTCTTTGTCGGGCAGGGTCTATCATTGTGCCAATATGATGAAAGGCGAAATGGAAAAGATCAAAAGCGACTTCAACAAAGATGTTCAGAAAGAAAAAGATGTCACCGCCGAAGAAAAGAAGGAAGCCAACCAGATTGTTCAGGCCATGATGGATGCCATCAATACGACGATGACGGTGAAGTTTCTCAGCGACAAGGAATTGGAATTGAGCATGCTTGTGAAATACGACGATGCAAAGGCAAAAGCCAATGATGTGCCTTGGATAGCACGAAAACTCGTTGCAGGAAAGTTGAAAGGCAAGTCATATACCAAGAAAGCTCCTTATACGTTCGATGGCAAGACAGTCAAGCTGAGCAATCCTAAGACTAAGCAGGAGATGCTTCTTCGGCTCTCCTCCGATGGAAAGACCATGTACTTCACTACTGAGAAGAATAAAACTATTCAGCTCACCCGCACCAAGTAGGGAAAGGGGAAACCCACCCCCAACCCCTCCCGAGGGGAGGGGAGTTGGAATAGCCACACTTGCTAAGTTCATTGCCTCCAGAATAAGTGGAATCACCTCCTCTCTCCCCCTTTCTTTCCCCGCTATCGCTCTGAAAGCGGCATAGCCGAGCGGGGGAGAGTCGGAGTGGGGCTTTTTTTTGACTTTTTTTCCTCTTCTCCGTATTATATATAGATAGCACCCCTTAACGATAGATTTAGCAAACTCAGAAAGCGATATGCCCTCTACCACCGACCAACAACTCATCAGCCAATGCCGGGAAGGCAACAAGGATGCCTTCCGACTGCTCGTGCAGGCTCACCAGCGCATGGTGTTCTCGCTCGCGCTGAAGATGGTGGGCGACGAGGAAGAGGCGAAGGACGTGGTGCAGGAGACGTTCCTGCGCGTGTGGCAGCGGCTCGGCGATTACGACACGCGGCGTCCTTTCACAACATGGCTCTATGTCATTGCCTCGCGTCTCTGCCTTGACCGACTCAGGAGCATGAAGCATCTGGCGGCCCTGCCTGCCGACGAACAGGTGTTGCGCGACTTTGCTTCCGACAGCGGCACGCAGCGACAGCTCGAGAACCGCGAGTGGGTGAGCATCGTCCGCACGCTGGCCGAAGGACTCAGTCCGAAGCAGCGGCTGGTGTTCACGCTGAGTCTGTTGGAGGGACTCACCTCGCAGGAGGTGGAACAGGTAACCGGTCTCACGGCCAGTCAGGTGAAGAGCAACCTGTATGTGGCGCGTCAGACCATTCGCGAACGACTTAATCGATTAGGATATGAATAAGATGGATGACCTTTTCAGCCGACTGCAGGCGCAACAGCCGCCTGTCATCGACGACCCCGACGAACTGACGGAGCGCATCATGCAACGCATTGAAGGTTCGATGCGCAATGGTTCAGGTGAATCCGTAGAGGCAGACTCCCGTGTCTGCCCGAATGGTTCGAGGCGGCCCACGTTGTTCGTAGCGCTGCGAGCACTCTCCTCGGCTGCTGCCATCTGGTTGATAGGAGTCTTCTTCTATGTTTACTCGGTTCCTGCCCGGCAGTCACAGCCAACGGCCATGTCGGCCACGCTGTCGTCGGTTGGCAATCCTCAGCTCATGTCAAGCACATTGCAGAATGTGCGTACCAGCTACCTGCGGTCGCAACAGCCGCAAATGCTCAGTTACACCCAACTCAAAAAGCAACTCTATGAAAAAGATTAGTTTCGGTCTGCTGCTGCTGGCTTCGGCAGCGCTGACCATGTCCTGCGATAGTCGTCAAGTGCGCATGCATACCATCGTCAATGCCGATGGCACTTGTAAGCGTGAAGTAAGCTATAGCAATGTGATGTCACAGCACGAGCGCGACTCCCTCTGGGGCGTCGGCAATACCGGATGGGCACAGCCCGTGCCCCAGTGCCTGAACACCGATGCTTTCTCAAGTAGTCATACCGATGTGGGCGAAGGCGACACGGTGACAACAACCTTCTGGCGCGAGTTCGACAGCGTCGAGCAGATGTCGGCAGAGAATCCGCTACAGCTGGGGAACCGTCAGCTGCAGTCGCAAGCCTCGCTCAAGAAGCGCTTCCGCTGGTTCTATACCGATTACACCTACACCGAGACCTTCGCCTGCGTGGGCGATACCTTCGAACTGTCGCCTGCCGACTATGCCGAACAGGACGTGGTGAGCTACTGGTTTACGGGTCAGCCAAACATCATGGAGGGACTCAGCGGTTCGGAGGCGAAGGCAAAGCTCGACGAAATCGAGCCGAAGGTGACGAAGTGGCTCAACGACAACTTCTTCAAGGCGAGCTTCGACTTCATCGTCAGCCACTATGACTCAATCGCCAACCCGCCCGTCACCCGTGAACGCTTCGTGCAACTGCACGACTCGCTGGCAGCATTTGTACTCACGGACAGTCCCGATCTGCTGGATATCGAGCCCGGCAAGAAGCTGCAGCAGTTCTTCCACTCTGATGCCTATGCACCGTTCTTCAATGAGGAAACGCCGCTGGGCCACGAGCTCAACGACATCTATCTCTCGAAGATGAACATCTTCCTCTTCTCCGTTCCCTACACCCTGCAAATGCCGGGCACCGTCATCGATGCGGGAACGGGCAACTGTCGCGAGGGAATCGTCTGTTACTCTCTCACGGGCGAGCGTCTCATTCCCCACGACTACGTCATCACCGCCACCTCGCGTGTCACCCACATCTGGGCCTATCTCCTCACCCTCCTTGTCATCCTTGCCGCCATCTGGCTGTGGAAAAGAGGCGCGGCTACTTCGCGCTTGAGCGACAGTCGAGGATGAAGGCATAGCGATAGGGCTTGGTGCCGTCGATGGTGTATTGCGGGAGGGTGCGCTGACCCCAAGTGTCGATGCCGCCTACACCGTGTACATTCAAGTCGATGTTCAGATTGACAAAGCGTCCCCGCTGGATTTCGTGGGGATGCTTTGCTGTTTCCAGGTCTTCCTCGCCATAGTCCCAGGCCCGTATGCAAAGGGGCTGACAACCAATGATGCGGAGAGTTGACAATTGATAGTTGATAGTTCTTTCCCCGCTTCGCTCTGAAAGCGCCCCTGCGGGTCGAGCGGATAGTTGGAACCAGCGCACATCGCATCGATTGCCATTGTCCTGTGGATGGATATACTCCGTTTCGAATTCGCTCAGCGGCATCTTGTATAAGCCGAGGAAGGCGGAGCGCTTACGGTCGGGATAGTTCTCCCACGGGCCGCGGCCGTAGTACTCGATGTCGGTCATGTCGGCAGGCAGTCGCATGCGCATACCGAATTTCGGTATCAGCGGAATGTCAGTGGCTGTAGGCTGGTAGTCCATATCCACCATCATCTTGCCCTCATCGTTGAAGGAGTAGGTGAGCGTGAGGTCTGCGCCCACCGGCAACTGCATCTCTGCAACCACTTTCACACATGTTTCGCCGGTCTCTATGCGCAGCGATTTCACGGTGCGGTTCTGGGCGGCATCCTTCCAAGCGGCCAAGCGCTCAGCAAAGTGGGCGGCATGTTGGTTGTCGTTCTCCGGTTTCCAGAAGTAAGGCTCCAGCGGAGCGCACAGCATCTCTTTGCCTTCAACGACCCAACTGCCGACGGCTCCTGTCTTGTCGATGGTGATCACACCTTGCCGGGTGTGTACTTTCATCCCGTTGGCAGTCTTTTCAACCTTTGCCGGCTTGCCCTCCAGCGTAGTGGGGAAGTTCCACGACTGAAGAACAAACTGCTCGCGAGCCACCGCGAATCCCTTCTCGGCCCACGGCTTGTCCTCGCGCAGACGTGCCTCAACGTTCCTCACAATTTCCGTGCCGTACACCTGATCGCTGCAGCTGATGTCGTATTCGTCAGGATCGGTGAAACAGTCGCGATTGACGATTCGGTAGGTTTCGTCGTCCCACTCGAACGTCAGCGGCTGATAGACGTGCTGCACCTCGTAGTAGTGCGGATGAGGCTTGCGGTCGGGGGCAATCAATCCGTTGATGCAGAACGCTCCATCGTTAGGCTTGTCGCCGAAGTCGCCGCCGTAGAGGTACCCACCCCCAGCCCCTCCCGAGGGGAGTGGAGTTGGGTTACCTTTGTCAGCAGAAGAACTATCTAAGCTCCCCTCCCCTTGTGAGGGGTTGGGAGTTGGGTTACTTTTGTCAGCAGAAGAACTATTTAAGCTCCCCTCCCCTCGGGAGGGGCGGGGGGTGGGTATTAGCCCCTGATCCACCCAGTCCCAGATGGCGACGCCGCAGATGCTGGAGTCAGCGTAGATGACATCCCAATACTCCTGAAGATTTCCCATCGAGTTACCCATAGCATGAGCATACTCGCGCATCATGAAAGGACGGTCGGTGACCTTCTTGGCCTCTACTTCGAGTCTGGAAGGCGAGAGATAGCCGTCGTCGTAGATGTCGCTCTGGCTGCGGTCGGTGTCGCAGAACGGCAGGCGCGTAGTGTCGAGAGCCACAACGGCATCGCGCATCGCCTTCATGTTCGGGCCTACACCACCCTCGTTGCCGAGACTCCAGAAGATGACGCTTGGATGGTTCTTGTCGCGCTGAACGAGCGACACAGCGCGATCCACATGAGCGTCCTTCCAGTCGGGATCCTCGCCCATCTCATGGTTGGCATAGCCGTAGCCGTGACTCTCCTGGTTGGCCTCGTCCATCACGTAGATGCCCCAGCGGTCGCAGAGTTCGTAGAGGTATTCGCGGTCGGGATAGTGCGAGGTGCGCAGGAAGTTGATGTTCGCCTGCTTCATCAGGCGGACGTCCTGCTCGTAGGTGGCATCATCGACGTAGCGGCCAGTCACAGGATGATGGTCGTGGCGGTTCACGCCGCGCAGCTTCACGTTCTTGCCGTTGATCTTGAACACCTCGCCCACGCACTCCACACGCTTCACGCCGAGGTGGTAGTCGAAGTGCTCGTCGCTTTTACTGTCTTTCATGCCAAGCAGTTCCACTGTGTATGGATAGAGCCACGGCTTCTCTGCCGACCATAGGTGTGGCTTTCCGAGGTCGATGGTGAGTTCAACGGAAATCGTATCGCCTGCCCGAAGCTTGGGGATACGACAGTTGGTGACATTCCGATGTTTCGGATTGATGCTGGCGCCATTAAGTTCGGCACAACTGATCAGCATCTGTGCCAACATTCCTTTGGCGGTTTTCTTGCCGGTATTGCAGACGGAGATCTTGGCCTTCACCGTGAACTTCGAGAAGTCGGCATTGGGAATCGCCTCCACCTTGTAGTCGGCGATGTGCACCAACGGGCGCACCCATAGTTGCACACTGCGGAAGATTCCGCTCAGCCGCCACATGTCCTGGTCTTCCAGATAGCTGCCGTCGCTCCAGCGGTACACCTCTACTGCGAGTTTGTTCCTGCCCACCCGCATATATTTCGTCACGTCGAACTCGGCGGGCGACATCGAGTTCTGGCTGTAGCCGACCTTCTGGCCGTTCACCCACACATAGAACGCCGAATGCACACCGCCGAAGTGGAGTATCAGATTCTTACCGAGCATTTCCTTCGTCACATCGACGAACGTCACATACGAACCCACGGGGTTGCGGTTCTCATAAGCCGTCCAGTCCCTGGGCGGTTCGCCGGTCACGCTGGGCCTGTTCCGCTGGAAAGGGTAGGTCATATTGGTATAGATTGGCGTGCCGTAGCCCTGCAGCTGCCAGTTGCCCGGTACCGTGATCTTTCCCCATTGGCTCACGTCGTAGTCCAGACGATAGAACTCCTTCGGCCGTTCCTCTGGCTTCCGGCTCCAGTGGAATAGCCACTGCCCGTCGAGCGAGACAATCTCAGGACAATCCTTTTCCTTCGAGGGCAACTGCAACGTAGCGTGATACGGCAGTTTGTTGATGCCCAGCACGGCGGGATTCTCCCAGTCCTCCACTTGGGCATGTGCGACGATGCCCAGCAACAGCAACCATGTAAACGCAAATCTCTTCATCATATCAGGGTTTTATGAATGCAATACATACTTCTATTTCTCCCTCCCCTCGTTTTCGTGTGTAAAGTTACTACTTTTTTTGCAAATACATACTATTTGCCCCGTTCTTACTTAGCTTCATGATGTTATTTTCTGGAAAAAACAACTTTAACAACATAAAACAACTTAAGTTTCGTCTGCAAATGATTCGAATTCAACGAATGAAACCGATGTTTCTAAGGAACATAGGAATCTAAGGAAAAGAATGATACGGAAGTAATTGGATGATGGAGGAGATGGTGTTGCCACCATCGTTACACGTCTGACGGAGGCTGTCATGACAAATGCGGCCCCCCTCTAATCCCCCCAAAAGGGAGGAAGCCAAGTTAAGACAAACAGCAGAGAGAGGCACTACGCTGGAAGTAAAGCACCCCTCTACTTGGCGACTGGGGTCTTCAGAGCAGCCACCGGCGTGGCTGCGGCCCCACAAAGGGGAGCAAATCCCCCATTTGCGACGGAGGCCGGGCAGGGGGGAGGCTCTCCGCGCGCGGAATCGCCCTCCATTGTCCGATTTCCTTCGTGACATTCGTTTCCTCCGATTCCTTCATTCCTTAGAGAATCTGCGAAATCTGTGGGCAAAACTTATGTCCGTCTGTTTCATATGTCTTTCCTTAGATTCCTATGTTCCTTAGAAATCTGCGTTATCTGTGTAATCTGTGGTAAAATAAAGAGTTCTTGCTCCATTTTACTACGCAAGCGGCAAGCCGAGCGGTCTTAAAATCTTAAAGAATCTACTACTCAGATTGTCTTTACAACGATCTCATCCATCAAAAGCAGCCCTCTCATTTGTTTTTCTCAATGCTCTGGTGATACTGGAGCATTGAGGTGATAAAGTAAATTAACTTAATTTGTTCGGTAAATTAAGTTATTTTATTCAGTAAATTAAGTTATTTTACTTACCAAATTAAGTTAATTTACTCATCAAATTAAGTTAATTTACTGATTAAAATAAGTTGATTTGCAAAACTAGGGCAATACTATAGCCATTTCAGAGCATTCTTCCAGCCACACGAAAGCACTGCTCCGGTCACACGAAAGCACTACTCTAGTCATACGAAAACACTCCCCCCCCGCCACATTAACCATCGTTAACGCAGCGAAACCGCACGATTCTGCACACGTTTCGCAAAAGCACACTATATTAGGACACTGCTTTCCCAGAAGAGTTGCACCCGTAGCACCAACTGCACTACGTGCAGAGTGAAAAGTGAAAAGTGAAAAATTGAGCCGCCTGTAGGGCCTTGAACGCCGAAGGCCATTGAACAGTGCGAAGCACATTGAACCGAAGGTCATCGACCGTAGCCCTTGTTTTTGGTCAAAACTCTATGAGTTATGCCTCAAAACTCTATGCTTTATGAGTGACAACCCATTGAGTTCTTACACGTGCGAAGCACTTTACACTTCGCATAGCGGCTCAGGTGTAGGAAATGCAGGAAATGCGATTACCCTTCGGTTTTAGATACTTTCGCTAGAGAAAAAAATAAAGGTAATTATATACTTTTTGACCCCTCAGTTTCTCCACGGATCTTAGATGATTCTAAGGAATGAAGGAATCAAGGAATTTAGACAGAGAGACATTGAGTCGGAGAAAGAATGAGACGGAAGTAATTGGATGATGGGGGAGATGGTGTTTCTCACCATCGTCACACGTTCGATAGGGTCTGCACGACAAACGAGTTTGTCGGTGCCGAACCTGTCAAACGTTATGATTCCGCGTGCGGAATCTACCCTCCATCATTCAATTTCTTTCGTTCATTCGCTGAATTCGTAAAATTTGCAGACAAATAATTAATGAAAATTTGCGGATAATTTACGGGAATTTGTGTTGAAAAAAATCTGCGTCATCAGTGGAATCTGTGGGTAAAAAACATCTGTCCGTCTGTTTCGTTTGTCTAAAAAGTTCGGAGGGTCTAATTGTATATAGCTCCCAAAATAAAAACAATTTTATTTT
>JAFZAP010000026.1 GCA_017557185.1 Prevotella sp. | reverse complement strand
GCGAGACTCGGGCTGGTTTTAGTAGCCTCACCCCAGCCCTAGCTTTAAGGTCTCCCTCTGTATCGTCTGTCTTTGAAAAACTTCTGTGCGTCTGTCACGTATGTCTTCAAATTATAATAGGCAATCCTGAAAAGTGTTCAGGATTGCCTATTTTCAGAGAGTTAATGTTGGTTAATCATTGCTATTTGCCCCTTTCATCCACTTCTGCTCGAAGTCATGGAGGCGCTGCTCGGCCTGGGCCTTGAAGGCAAGGTATTCAGGCGAATCTGGCTGGAACGGCCGGTGGGCAAGGGCTTCGCGGATGGGACGCCACTCCTCCACGTATTGCCTGGCCTCTGAGGAGAAGAAGGTGTCCTGGAACCGACGGTAGATGTAGTCGACGGCCTGCTCCGACGGATGCAGCATGTCGGGCTTGTAGAAGCGGTAGTCGCGCAGTTCGTCGAGCAGGATTTCGTAGGCAGGGAAGTAGGAGAGACCCACCCCCGTTTCGAGTACCTTGTCTATTGCGAGCAGCAGGGTGGCCTTTGAGAGTTGGCTTTCGTGGTAACCGTATTTGCGGTAGCGGATGGGGCTGACGGTGACGATGATGCGCATCCCGGGGTTCATCTGGCGCAAGAGGTCGATGCAGCGTTGCAGGTAGCCGGCACACTCGTCGACGCTCAGGCACCGCTCCTCGAAGAGCTGCTGCGGACGCTTCTGGCAGTTGTCGACAATCTCGCCCGTCGCTCGCTCTATGTACACGTGGTTGGTGCCGAGGGTAAAAAAAGCCCACCCCCATCCCCTCCCAAAGGGAGGGGAGATGGGGAATGGAGATGGGGAGAGGGAGGCAGTTCCCCTCCCTACGGGGGAGGGGTTAGGGGTGGGGCTCTCTTCCTGAAGTTTTTCTATGCTGTGCAGGATGCTGGCGGGGTTGTACATCACGCCATAGGGGTTGACGACCGTAGGGAAGTGGTCGTCCTGGAACCGTCGCCCGATTTCATCGGCAAAGCACGATCCCACGCAGAGCACACGTTCGGCAGGCTGTATCTGGAACGGCGCCGCCGGTATGTCGACAGGAGTGCGGAAAAGTTCGCTGTTCATGTTGTCATTGCTGTTTGTTGTGTGCAAAATTAGAAAAAAACTTCGAACAAAGCCACCGAAATAGAAACTTTTTTTGGAAACTATATACAATTAGACCCCGAACTTTATAGACATACGAGACAGACGGACAGATGGAGCCTCCCCCGACCCCTCCGAAGGGAGGGGAGAAAGGTGATGACAGAGAGACAAAGAGAGATTTAGTAGATTACGCAGATTCCAAAGATAATTCTAAGGAATAAAGGAATAGAGGAAAAGCGCTCGGCTTTGCCGCTTGCGTAGCGAAGAGGAGCAAGAATGATGCGAATGAAATTGGATCATGGAGGGCGATTCCGCGTGCGGAGAGCCTCCCCCCTGCCCCTCCAAGTAGAGGGGTGCCTTTACTTCCAGCATAATCCATTCCTTTGAAAGAGTGACTAGGGATAGTAGCGTAAAGCCTTTCTCTGCTGTTTGTCTAAAAGTGGCTTCCACCCTTTTGGGGGGATTAGAGGGGGGCCGCATTTGTCATGCAGTCTCTATCGAACGTGTGACGATGGTGGCAACACCATCTCCTCCATAATCCGATTTCATTCGCATCATTCTTTCTCCGACTCTATGTCTTTCTGTCTAATTTCCTTGTTTCCTTCATTCCTTAGAATCATCTGGGGAATCCGTGGAGAAACTGAGGGGTCGAAAAGTATATAATTATCAATTTATTTGGTTTTTCGCTCACTTATTCGTCGCTCGGCGACGTAAGGAGACGCTTTCGTAGCCTAGCGGAGAAAGAACTTTGCGCTGAAAGCGCGAAATTCTTGCTCAAACGCAAGCGAAACGAGTTCGAATCCTCCATCTCGGCATAAAAAAGAAACGAATTTCTTTGTTCTGCGCTCGATTTTTCGTAATTTTGCATCAAAATAACCGAAACATCAAACTCAAACAAACGATGAAAAGACTGACACTGACCATAACCATGCTGCTGGTTGCGATGCTGATGGCAGCCCAGAATGTGCAGAGAGAAGGCAACACCGTCACCATACGTCCTGCTGAGGGCCAGGCCCGCGTAGTGCGCCTGCAGGTGGTGGGCGATAAGATCATCCGCGTGCGTGCCACGAGTGAGGCGGAACTGCCCGTGAAGAAGCCCAGCCTGATGATAACGGCTCCGACGGAGAAGGGGGCTCCCTTCACCGTGAGCGAGCAGAACGGCGTGGTGAGCGTGAAGGCAAAGGGCGTGGAGGCCCGCGTCGATAAGCAGTCGGGACGTGTGACGTTCTACGATGCCGATGGCCGGCAGCTGCTGCAGGAGGCTCAGGAGGGCAAGACGTTCAAGAAGTTCCGCGTGCCCGACCGCGAGATAGGTGTAGATATAAATAAGGTGTCCGAGTCGCAGCGTAACGGTCTGACGTGGCGGATGCTCTTCGACAGCCCTGACGACGAGGCTTTCTACGGACTTGGCCAGCATCAGAGTGAAGAGCTGAACATGAAGGGCCTGAACGAAGACCTGTTCCAATACAACACGAAGGTGAGCGTGCCGTTTGTGCTGTCGAGCAGGAACTACGGTCTGCTGTGGGACTCCTACAGCTACTGCCGCTGGGGTAATCCCGACGAATACATGCAGCTGGGCACCGCGTTCAAGATCTACGACAAGAAGGGCCGTGAAGGCCACCTGACGGGCACCTATACAGATAGGACTGGCAAGCGGCTGGTGCGCGACGAGGACTCCATCTACTTCGAGTTCGACTGTCCGGCCACCTCGGAACTCGCCAATCGCACAGAGCCCGGCGGCATCAAGAACCTGCCGAAGGGATTTTCGCTCAACGGCTCGACGGTGGTCTATGAGGGCTTTATCGAGGCACCTATCGACCGCCAGTATCACTTCATCCTCTACTATGCCGGTTATATTAAGGTATATATAGGTGGCGAGGAGGTGGTGCCTGAGCGTTGGCGCACAGCCTGGAACCCCAACACCTATAAGTTCCGCAAGCTGATGCGGGCAGGCAAGCGCCAGCAGCTGCGCATAGAGTGGAAGCCCGACGGCGACGTGAGCTACTGCGGATTGCGGGCTGCTCCCGCCCACAAGGACCAGCGGAAGCTCTCCGTTTGGAGCGAGATGACACCCGATATGGACTACTACTTCATTGCTGGAAAGAATGCCGACGAGGTGATCAGCGGCTATCGCACGCTGACGGGCAAGGCGCCTGTCTATCCGAAGTGGGTGATGGGCTTCTGGCAGAGCCGCGAGCGCTACAAGACGCAGGACGAGGTGGTGTCGACGCTCGCTGAGTTCCGCAAGCGCCAGATTCCCATCGACAACATCGTGCAGGACTGGAACTACTGGAAGCTGGACTCGTGGGGCGACCATACGTTTGAGGCTTCTCGCTTCCCCGATCCGCAGCGCATGCTCAATGATGTCCATCAGATGGGCGGCCGCTTCATGATCAGCGTGTGGCCGAAGTTCTACGATACCGTCGACAACTACAAGGAGCTCGACGCGAAGGGCTGGATGTACCATCAGGCCATCGCCGACGACATCCACGACTGGCTGGGCTTCCGCGGCTCGTTCTACGATGCCTACGACGAAGGTGCCCGCAAGATGTTTTGGCGGCAGATGGACGAGAATCTGTATACGGGGCTGGGAGTAGACAAGTTGACAAGTAGACAAGTTGACAAGTTGACAAGTAGACAAGTAGACAAGTTGAATGCAAAGAGAAATAACTCGTCAACTCGTCAACTCGTCAACTCGTCAACTTTAATAGACGCCTGGTGGATGGATGCCTCCGAGCCCAACGTGCGCGACTGCACCCCGATGTGGTATCGCAAGGCGTTGAGCGGTCCGACGGCGCTGGGCACGACGACGGAGTATTTCAATGCCTACTCAATCGTGAACGCCGATGCCATCTACAACGGACAGCGCTCGGTGTGGAAGGGCAAGAAGGATGAGCCCAGGGTGTTTTTGCTCACCCGGAGCGGCTTTGCCGGCGAACAGCGCTACTCAACGGCAACCTGGAGCGGCGATATCGGCACGCGCTGGGAAGACATGCGGGCACAGATGACCGCCGGACTGAACTACTCGATGTCGGGACTGCCCTTCTGGGGAATGGATCAGGGCGGCTTCTGCGTGGAGAACCGCTATGTGGCTGCACAGCAGCTGTTCGACCAGACCGGCCAGGAGAACGAGGATCTGCGCGAGTGGCGCGAGCTGCAGGCACGCTGGAACCAGTTCGGCTGCTTCATCCCCCTCTATCGCGCTCACGGCCAGTGGCCGCTGCGCGAAGTGTGGAACATCGCCCCCGAGGAGCATCCCGCCTACAAGACCATTGTGTGGTACGACAAGCTGCGCTATCGCCTGATGCCCTACCTCTATTCGATGGCCGGCTGGGTACACCTGAACGACTACACGATGATGCGAGGACTCGTGATGGACTTCAACGGCGACCGTAATGTGATGAACATCAAGGACCAGTGGATGTTCGGGCCGAGCCTCATGGCCTGTCCCGTGGCTGAGTACAAGGCGCGCACACGCTCGGTCTACTTCCCCAGTCAGACGGGGTGGTACGACTTCTATACGGGCGAGTTTGTGGAGGGCGGACAGCGCATCATCGTCGATGCTCCCTACGACCGCATTCCGGTGTTCGTGCCCGAGGGCGCCATCATTCCCTTCGGTCCGGCGATGCAGTGGAGCAACGAGAAGCCTGCCGAGCTCATCAACCTCTATGTCTATGCCGGTCGCGACGGGGAGTTCCAGCTCTATGAAGACGAGGGAACCAACTACAATTATGAAAAGGGACTGTTCGCCACCATCCAGATCAGCTACGACGATGCCGCCAAGACTGTTACCATCGGGAAACGCGAGGGAAAATTCCCCGGAATGTTACAGAAACGCCGCTTCAATGTGGTACTTGTAACAAAGGATTCACAGCTCCCGCTGGACCTCGAAAATCCTGCCGGAAAGCTGGTTGAATATAGCGGAAAACCCGTAAAAATAGCTTTATAACGGGCGTTTGCGGCCGATAGTTACAAACAAAAAGATTTATGTTACATAACGTGAAATTTTCAATGTTAAATTATTTGGAAGGTTGAAATAATCACCCTAAATTTGCAGCAGAATTTTTAACAAACATGTCAAACAATCCTAAATTGAAAACTTATGAAGAAATTTTTTACTCTTTTTGTGGCAGTATTGCTAAGTAGCGGTGCTTTTGCCCAATCAACGTGGAAAGACCTCGTAATCAACGGTGACATGGAGGGAGCTGCCGACCCGCTGTGGTCGAGCTTCTGGTGCCACGACTGGCGCGAGGGTGTTGAATTCGACCCCGCGAGCAACCAGCAGTATGATGGCAGTGGCCAGTTCCAGGGATTCGCAGAAATCGTAGAAGATCCCGCTAATCCCGCTAATCACTGTGCAAGAGTGATAGTCCGTAGTGATGAAGAGGCTGTCGCAGCCGGCAACCGAGTAGAGGCCAATGGCGGACTCGCTTCTTGGGACTGCCAGTTCTTTATTTATTCTACGCAATCCATCGCTGAGGGAATGGAAGTCAAAATGACTTTGAAGGTGAAGGCTGAAAAGGATGGCTCGTTTGAGACGCAGGCCCACTATACTCCTGGCGACTACAACCACTGGCAGATGTTTGGTAACGTAAACTATGGTACAGAATGGCAGGAGGTTGAGGTAAGTACGACAGTTACTGCTGACCAGACTAAGAGTGCTGACGGAAAGTACTTCCAGTCGGTAGCTTTCAACCTCTCGACCATGAAGGACGGTAACGTCATCTATTTCGACGATGTGAAGCTGGAAGTCCGCGAGCCGGAGCCTCCCCACGAGCTTTCGGAGTGGCTCGACATTGTTAGAGATGGTGTGAAGTCGAAGGATGAGATTAAGTTTGGTGACAATACATTCACAACCTTCACAGGTCGTGATGGTGTTCCCGGAATCGACCAGCCTGCACGTATTGTGACCGATCCTCTGGGCGTAGAGCCTGTCATCGCCGTTTCGTCGGTGGCTGCTACCTACTATAGGGAGAATGTTAATGAGGAAGGTGAAGTAACGGGCGATCCTACACCTATGTATGTCATTCGTGAGGGTAATCTGAATCCTAATGTCAATGTTGGTGACAGCGTAGAACTCACTGACTGGCAGAGCCAGTTCTTCGTCTCTCACAAGCACGTGTTCCGCACGGGTCAGAAGATTAAGTTCGCTTGCGATGCACGCGCAGATCATGCAACCAATATCGCAACTCAGATTCACAGAGCACCTGGTGACTACCTCCACTGGAATATGTTCGGCGACCTCAGCCTGACTGAGGAGTGGCAGCACTTCGAGTTTGAGCAGGATGTCACTTCCGACCAGAACGGCGGTTCCACCGTTGCCTTCAACCTGAACGTCTTCAAGGATGAAGATAATACCTATTACTTCAAGAACTTTGAGTTCAGCTGCAACGAGGCTGATGCTACCGAGGAAGAGCGCACCATCGCAAGCGAACTGGTCGTATTGCCCGTTTCTCCGAGCAAGGAAGAGGCTGATGCAACCCACACAAGTGTTAGCCTGAAGGCCGCTAAGGAAGCTCTGCTGATGGACGATGTTCTCGGACTGATCTCCGATGACAACATGAAGCTTCAGACTGCCGACGGTACCCTTTCGGAGGAATTCTATACTCCTGAGGTGGGATTCTATATGAAGGCGGATGGTACAGCAAATGGCGAGACTGGTGACTTTATCATTGAAGTCGCTGAAGACGAGGACAACGCTGATTCTGCTATCTTCACCGTTTACAACCTCAAGGGCTACAAACTGAGCGATCAGGTGAAGAGCCGCTTGGCATTCGACCAGAAGGGCTGGTTCTATCTGGTGAATCTGACGCTCTGCAATGAGGACGAGTATATGGGCATCAACAATGCTCAGACAACCGTCAAGAATGGCGCCGTCTACGATCTCTCTGGTCGCAAGGTTGTGAATCCTGTGAAGGGTATCTACATCCAGAACGGAAAGAAGTTCGTGATCAAGTAAGAGCAGAGCCAAGCTTGCTTGAGCTATGCCGAACGAAAACGAACTCGATGACAATCAAGTTCGTGGTTAAGTAAGCCTAAAGAAAATACTAAAACATAATTTGAAGGGAAGTGCTGGTTCGTGTGAATCAGCACTTCTTTTTTGTCTGTTGCAGTCATTTCACGCAAAAAAACCAACAAATTATACATTTAGAAAGATTTGTGAAACAAATAGAGAAAAAAATGATTGCAGATTATTTGACGATTTCAGATAATTCTTTTAATTTTGCAAGTTGAAATCGAATTATAACTAAACAACAAATGACAACAGACAAAGGAAACAAAGGCTACCTCATCTCTATCGTGATGGTAGCAGTGCTCGGCGGACTGCTCTTCGGTTACGACACCGCCGTGATTTCAGGTGCCGAGAAGGGCCTGCAGGCTTTCTTCATGGAGGCGAAAGATTTTAGTTACACTAACGGATGGCACGGCTTCACGTCGGCAAGCGCATTGATCGGCTGCATCATCGGTTCGGGACTCTCTGGCCTGCTGGCTACACGCCTCGGCCGTAAGCGCTCGCTCATCGTAGCTGGTATCCTCTTCTTCATCTCTGCTCTTGGTAGCATGGATCCGGAATTTTTGTTCTTTGAGCACGGAACTCCCACCTTCTCGCTGCTCATCATGTTCAACATATATCGTATCATCGGCGGTATCGGTGTCGGTCTGGCATCGGCCATCTGCCCGATGTATATCGGTGAGGTATCGCCCTCGAATATCCGAGGCATGCTTGTTTCCTGGAACCAGTTTGCCATTATTTTCGGTCAGCTGGTTGTCTACTTCGTCAACTTCTTCATTCTCGGCGAACACATTCAGCCTCTTGTTGAGGAAATGGGTAAGGGTATTGCTGCCATCAATCCCGCTGCACAGTGGACCGTCACCACGGGTTGGCGCTATATGTTCGGTTCCGAGGCTGTGCCCGCAGGTCTCTTCGCCCTGCTCATCTGCTTCGTTCCCGAGACTCCGCGTTATCTGGTGATGATCGGTCAGGACGAGAAGGCATTGGGCATCCTGTCGAAGATCAACGGTTCGTCGAAGGCCCAGCAGATTCTGCAGGACATCAAGGAGACGATCACCGTGAAGACGGAGAAACTGATGACCTATGGCTTCATGTGCATCTTCATCGGTATCATGCTCAGCGTGTTCCAGCAGGCTGTGGGCATCAACGCCGTCCTTTACTATGCACCGCGCATCTTCGGCGATATGGGTATGCAAGACCCGATGATGGTCACCGTCTTCATGGGTATCATCAACATCCTGTTCACGCTCGTTGCTATCTTCACAGTTGAAAAGTGGGGCCGCAAGCCGCTGCTCATCTGCGGTTCGCTCGGAATGGCTCTCGGTGCCTTCGGTGTAGCCGTAACGTTTGGCCACGCAGGCCTTGAGCTTGTCACAGCTGCCAGCCTGCTCGTCTACAGTGCTTCGTTCATGTTCTCGTGGGGCCCGATCACATGGGTGCTCATTGCCGAGATCTTCCCGAACACCATTCGTGGCGCTGCTGTCGCTATCGCTGTAGCCTTCCAGTGGATTTTCAACTTCATCGTTTCGTCAACGTTCGTTCCGATGTTCAACATGCACCTCACAGAGGGCGACGACTTCGGCCACTGGTTCACCTATGGCCTCTATGGAATCATCTGTGTCATCGCAGCTATCTTCGTCTGGAAGCTTGTTCCTGAGACCAAGGGCAAGACGCTCGAGGATATGACCAAGCTGTGGCGCGACGATGCCCGCAAATGATGAATCATCTGAATATCTAAATATTTAAAAGGTATATGGAAAAGCAATTCTTCTTAGGCTTCGACGTAGGAAGCTCATCAGTGAAAGCATCGCTGGTGGAAATGGAGAGTGGACAATGTGCCGCATCGGCATTCTTCCCTGAGAGCGAGGCTCCCATCAAGGCCGTGCGGGCAGGATGGGCCGAGCAGTCGCCAGAGAACTGGTGGCAGTATCTGAAGCAGTCGCTTCGCAAGATCATGGACGAGACGGGTGCCAAGGGTGAGCAGATTCGTGCCATCGGTATCTCGTATCAGATGCACGGTCTGGTGTGTATCGACAAAGAATTGAAGCCGTTGCGCGACGCTATCATCTGGTGTGACTCACGTGCCGTTCCTTATGGAGAACGTGCATTCAACAATCTCGGCAGCGACCTCTGTCTGGGCCACCTGCTCAATTCACCGGGTAATTTCACCGCCTCGAAGCTGGCTTGGGTAAAGGATAACGAGCCAGAGCTGTTCGACAAGATCTATAAGATTATGTTGCCGGGCGACTATATCGCCTTGAAACTCTCGGGCGAGTGCAATACTACCGCTAGCGGACTCTCTGAAGGAATGCTGTGGGATTTCCAGGAGAATCGTCCTGCGAAGTTCCTCATGGACTACTTCGGATTCCCCGAATCGGTGCTGCCTACTGTTGTCCCGACGTTCAGCGTGCAGTCGCAGGTATGCCGCGCTGCCGCTGAGGAACTGGGACTGAAGGAAGGCACTCCTATCGGCTATCGTGCTGGCGACCAGCCTAACAACGCCTTGTCGCTCAATGTCTTCAATCCAGGTGAGATTGCTGCTACGGCCGGCACCTCGGGTGTTGTCTATGGTGTGCTGGGCGATGTGAACTACGACCCGAAGTCACGTGTCAACACGTTTGCACACGTCAATCATACTGCTGAGGCCAACCGTCTGGGCGTGCTGCTCTGCATCAACGGTACGGGTATCCTGAATGCCTGGATGCGTCGCACGGTGGCTCCCGAAGGCATCAGCTATGCAGAGATGAACGACCTGATGGCTGCCGTTCCCATCGGTAGCGAGGGTGTGAGCGTCATCCCGTTCGGCAATGGAGCCGAGCGTGTGCTCGAGAATCGCGAGATCGGTGCTTCCATTCACGGTGTGAACTTCAACAAGCACGGAAAGGCTCACCTGATGCGTGCCGCTCAGGAAGGCATCGTGTTCTCGTTCTGCTATGGAATGGAGATCATGCGCGAGATGGGTATGGATATCCAGAAGATTCATGCCGGACGTGCAAACATGTTCCTCAGCGACATCTTCCGCCAGACGCTGGCTTCGACAAGCGGTGCCAGCATCGAACTGTTGGAGACCGACGGCTCGGTAGGCGCCGCCAAGGGTGCCGGTATGGGCTGCGGTTTCTACAAGGATCACGACGAGGCCTTCGCTTCGCTGAAGCGTCTGGCCGTCATCGATCCCGATCTGGCTCGTCGAGAAGAGTATCTGGCAGCCTACGAGCAGTGGAAGAAGGCTTTATCAAAGGAAGTATAATATAAAATGTTTAATATCTTATTTTAATTCAAAAAACTATGGCAAAAGAGTATTTTCCGTTTACCGGTAAGATTCCTTTCGAGGGAAAGGACAGTAAGAATGTAATGGCTTTCCACTATTACGAGCCCGAGAAGGTCGTGATGGGAAAGAAGATGAAGGACTGGCTGAAGTTCGCTATGGCTTGGTGGCACACACTCGGTGGCGCAAGTGCCGACCAGTTTGGTGGTCAGACCCGCAGCTATGAGTGGGACAAGGCTGCTGATCCCGTGCAGCGCGCAAAGGACAAGATGGATGCAGGCTTTGAGTTTATGGACAAGCTCGGCATCGGATACTTCTGCTTCCACGATGTAGACCTCGTTGAGGAGGCTGCCACCATCGCTGAGTATGAGGCTCGCATGAAGGCTATCACCGACTATGCACAGGAGAAGATGCAGCAGTTCCCCAACATCAAGCTGCTTTGGGGTACCGCTAACGTGTTTGGCAACAAGCGTTATGCCAACGGTGCCAGCACCAACCCAGATTTCGATGTTGTTGCACGCGCTATCGTGCAGATCAAGAACTCCATCGATGCTACCATTAAGCTCGGTGGTACTAACTATGTGTTCTGGGGTGGCCGCGAGGGCTACATGAGCCTGCTCAACACCGACCAGAAGCGTGAGAAGGAGCATATGGCTATGATGCTGACGATGGCTCGCGACTATGCTCGCGCTAAGGGATTCAAGGGCACGTTCCTCATTGAGCCGAAGCCTATGGAGCCTTCCAAGCACCAATATGATGTTGACACTGAGACCGTTATCGGATTCCTGAAGGCTCACGGCCTTGATAAGGACTTCAAGGTGAACATCGAGGTGAACCACGCTACACTTGCCGGCCACACCTTCGAGCACGAGCTGGCTTGTGCTGTTGACGCGGGTATGCTGGGCTCTATCGACGCTAACCGCGGTGATGCTCAGAACGGCTGGGATACCGACCAGTTCCCCATCGACAACTTCGAACTGACTCAGGCAATGATGGAGATCATCCGCAATGGTGGTTTCAAGGATGGCGGTACCAACTTCGACGCCAAGATCCGTCGTAACTCTACCGACCTCGAGGATCTGTTCATCGCTCACATCAGCGGTATGGACGCTATGGCACGCGCTCTGATGAACGCTGCCGACATTCTCGAGAACTCCGAGCTGCCCGCTATGAAGAAGGCTCGCTATGCAAGCTTCGACAGTGGAATCGGTAAGGACTTCGAGGATGGCAAGCTGACCTTCGAGCAGGTTTACGAGTATGGTAAGAAGGTTGAAGAGCCGAAGCAGACCTCTGGTAAGCAGGAGAAGTACGAGACTATTGTGGCTCTCTACGCAAAATAATCCTTTTCCATCAACAGGCTATTTCAGCTACGATTCCTTAACGATAGCTTGAAATAGTTTAAAATTTGGGCTGCTGTTATCATTTTTCACAGAATGATGACGGCAGTCCACTTTTTTTTTATACCTTTGCCTGCGGAAATAAAAGTGATTCCAAATATCTATGACCTATACCATTGAACAAATAACGGTTCTCATCGGTGCCCACCGCTACGGAGACCAGAATGCCAGCATCAGTTTTCTGCTCACTGACAGCCGTTCGTTGTGTTTTCCGGAAGAAACATTGTTCTTCGCTTTGCACTCCGCTCGCAACGATGGACATAAGTATATTGGCGAGCTCTATCGCCGCGGGGTTCACAATTACGTGGTTGAGAGGCTGCCCGAAGATCTCGCCTCCTATGTAGGCTGCAATTTCCTGCTTGTCACCGATTCCAGACGAGCTTTGCAGCGGTTGGCTGAGCGCCATCGCGAAGAGTTCGATATTCCCGTTATTGGTATCACAGGCTCTAACGGTAAGACGATGGCCAAAGAGTGGCTCTATCAGATTCTGTCCACGTTGCCCGAGCCTGAACAGTCTCTTTCAGTAACCCGCTCGCCGCGAAGCTATAATTCGCAGATCGGTGTACCACTATCGGTCTGGCTGATGAACGACCAGACGCAGTTGGGCATCTTCGAGGCTGGCATCAGCGAACGGGGTGAGATGCGTGCTTTGCGAGACATCATTCAGCCTACGATAGCCGTTATCACCAATCTGGGAACTGCACATCAGGAAAACTTCTCATCGCTCGAGGAGAAATGTGCTGAGAAGATGCTGCTCTTCCACGATGCGAAGGTCATAGTCTATAATGCTGACGATGATATCATCCGCCGTCAGGCCGATTCTCTTTCCGATTTCAAAGGAATACGTCTTGCTTGGTCGCAGAAGGACCGTAGCGTGGCGATGTTCGTGAAGTCGATTGAAAAGAAACCGACTATGACCACAGTGCTCTACTCGTATCAGCAGGGCGAGGAAGAATGGTTCAGCATTCCTTTCGTCGACGATGCCTCCATACAGAATTCTATCGCCTGCGCCGTCATCGCCCTTTATCTGGGTGTGAACCCCGACGATCTTGACCAACGGATGCAGCGACTGGAGCCCGTAGCTATGCGTCTGGAGGTGAAGGAGGGCCGAAATGGCTGTACGCTCATCAACGACAGCTACAACTCCGACCTGAAGTCGCTCGATATCGCGCTCGACTTCATGCAGCGCCGCACGTCGAATACTCATGATCCATCTGCTGTTCAGCAGCCGCTCACGCTGATTCTGAGCGACATCCAGCAGAGTGGCTTGGCACCCGATGAGCTTTATGCCCGTGTTTCTGAGCTCATCCGCTCACGTGGTATCACGAAATTCATAGGCATCGGCCCTGTGCTTTATGATCAACAGCAGCAGTTCTCCGAACAGAAGAGTTTTTTCTTCGAGGAAGTAGAGCAATTCATTTACAGTGATGTGTTCCACAGGCTCGCCGATGAGGTCATCCTTCTGAAGGGTGCCCGTCACTTTGGCTTCGACCAAATCACCGAACTACTTGTGCAGAAGGTACACGAGACAACTTTGGAAGTAAATCTCAAGGCGGTAGTCGACAACCTCAACTACTATCGTTCTTTCATGAAAGCAGATACCAAGCTCGTCTGCATGATCAAGGCTGACGGCTATGGAGCAGGAGCTATTGAGATTGGTAAGACGCTGCAAGATCACGGCGTTGACTATCTGGCTGTAGCAGTTGCTGATGAAGGTGCTGCTCTGCGCCGTGCAGGCATCACCGCAAACATCATGGTGATGAATCCCGAGATGTCATCGTTCAAGACGCTCTTCGACTATGACCTTGAGCCCGAAGTATATTCCTTCCGCCTGCTCGATGCCCTTATCGCTGCAGCCGAGCGCGAAGGCATCACGGACTGGCCTGTACACATCAAGTATGACACGGGCATGCATCGATTGGGGTTCAACGTAGATGATTCTGGATTATCAGGAACACCTTCCGACCTCCCTCGTCTCATAGCACGTCTGAAACATCAGACGGCAGTCATCCCGCGCTCTGTATTCAGTCATTTCGTGGGGTCCGACAGCGATAACTTCGATGAATTCTCGGCACGTCAGTTCCAGTTGTTCGATAAGGCTAGTCGGCAGTTACAGGCGGCGTTTGGCCATAAGATCCTGCGACATATCGACAATTCGGCAGGCATTGAGCACTTCCCCGACCGCCAGCTTGACATGTGTCGCCTGGGACTGGGGCTGTATGGAATCAACCCGCGTAATAACCAACCGCTTTCCACCGTTTCTGCTCTGAAGACCACTATCCTCCAGCTTCGACATGTTCCGGCAGGCGACAGCGTGGGCTATAGCCGCCGTACCGTTTTGGAACGCGATAGCCTGATAGGAGCTATTCCTATCGGATATGCCGACGGTCTCAACCGTATGTTGGGCAATCGTCGCGGCTATTGCCTGGTTGGTGGTCAGCGAGCCGAATATGTCGGCAATATCTGCATGGACGTGGCGATGATCGATGTTACAGGCATCGACTGCCACGAAGGCGACACCGTTGAGATTTTCGGTCCCAATCTACCTGTCACCACGCTCAGCGACATCATCGGCACTATCCCTTACGAAGTGCTAACTGCTGTCAGCAATCGTGTGAAACGCATCTACTATCAAGATTAAATACTTAAACCTGTTGAAACACTCCATAATGAATCGAATTATCACCATCGTGCTTGGCCTGTTGTTGACACTCGACCTACAGGCTGTCGTCAATACTGGAGAGTATTATATTGTTAACAACTTCTGGGGCAAGTTGCTCACGAACAACAGTAGCAATTCCCCTCGTCTGATGTCTTACGACAGCAATAATGATGCTGCTTTCATCTTCGTGGCAGAAGATTCAGGCACGAGCGGTTATGTGAAATTGAAACATAAGTCAACGGGGCTCTACCTGACAGCTAGTACTAGCAACAACTGGAGTGTGCTGCTTTCTAATAGTGGAAGCGGTGATCAATACTTGTGGGCTGTCGATCAACTTTTCGATACCAAGATTGTCAACAAGAAGAACACAGGAGCCCGACTGGGTAGTGACTTCTATACTGGCAGCGGTAGCAATTATACTTATTACTTCGAAGCTAGCGAGGTACCCGTGTACTACAACAAGGGTGCCGGAGCTCTGAACTGGTATTCTATCATTCCCGCAAATGGCAACGGATTCACAAAATCCCGTCAAGTAGCAAAAACTTCCACGTTTACCAACGAATATGGCGTCACCGAGCAGGACGACTATTGTGTTTCTGAACCTGTGGAAGTAAACGGCCTCGATTATCATATCATTAGTACTACTCCGTTTGAGAATACGGGTCGTGTGAATCTGAACGGACGAACCTCGTGGCTTGTGTTTGAGAATGTTCGTCCCAGTAAGGTTATTAGCTCATATCTTGGTAACGTCACTATTGATGGACAGGCAGCAGTCAACGGAACGAACTGCCGTGTGGAAATATGGATGCGCGGTGCTGTGGTGATCCCGATTCCCTTGGAAGCTCCGTTCGTGGCTACTACCAATGATGGAACCTTTTCTGTAGGCGTAGGAAATACAAGCAACTTAGGTGAGAACAGCAACAAGGCTCGCTCCTTTACGTTGAAACGTGGCTACATGGCAACTGTTGCAACTGCTAAAAACGGCGGCGATTACAGCCGAGTCTATGTGGCCGATCATGCCGACCTTACAGTTACTCTACCTACTGCCCTCGACCAGCGCATCACTTCTGTTTATGTGCGTAATTGGCATTATACCTCCAAGGCAGGTTATTGTTCCACCAGGGGCGACGTTCTCTCGGCCACTACTGCCTGTGGCGCCTCTTGGGCATGGAACTGGGATGCTGGTAGTAGCAGTTCTGCCGATGTGGAGTACATTCCTATTAAGCAGCACCTCTATTGGCCTGGTGACGACAATTTCTATAAAGACGGTTCCACAGCGTTGATGCTTTTCAATGAACCGGAACACAGCGAGCAGCATACCGGCAGTAAGTGTTCTTGTGGTGGCACCATTAATGAATGGAAAGCATACGAGAATACACCTAAGTTCAATGCCACAGGTTTGCGTATCGGTTCGCCTTCAGCTACTGACCTCAGCTACATCAAGCAATATCTTCAACATTGCGACAACATGAAGCAACGTTGCGACTTCTCCTGCACACACGGTTACTGGACTTCTGAATGGGCCAGCAACCTCAACACGCTGAAAAGCTATGGTCGTCCCATCTGGATTACAGAGTGGGAGTATGGAGCTTCATGGACAAGTGGCAGCAATCCCAATAGCGCTAACGATGCCCGAGCTAAAGTGTTCGATATCCTCGAGATGTTGGAATACAACGACTACGTGGAACGCTACTCATACTACGAATTCGACACGGGCGGAACCAACGGCTGGATGCGTGAAATATTCTGGGAGAACAATGCTTCCAAGGGCCTGGCCTATGTCGGAGAGGTCTATGCCCGAGTAAAACCTCACTTTGGCTACAAAGCATCTATACAACCCGTGCCTAACTGGTGGGCTCCCGCGGCCAGTCAACCTACTATCAAGGGTGCAGCCAAACTTTCCGACGGCAAGTATGTGCTATTGGTTAAGAACGATAACGGAGATGCTACAGCTACCTTCCAGGTTCAGAAAACCGCAAATGGAACATGGGAGACCATTTCCACCATCACAGACCGTTCGAAGTTCGAACCGACGGTTCTCTCTGTAACCATCCCAAGCGGGCTTGTCGATACGGGTGACTTTGTGAGAGTAGTGGTTACTACGCTCTACGATTCTAACAGTCAGGAAAGCGAGGGTTACAAGATTCTTGGATATGCAGCTCTCGAGAGCCTAGAGAATCTGGAATTCAACGACGGAACGTTTGTTTCCAGCAACATCCGTACTTATGAATCGGATATATCTGGTACTGAGACCTCAGGACTCAACGAGGTCACAGGGTGGACAACACCCAGCAATGGTGATGCGCGTGCAGGAGGCCAGTTCGCATGGGGGGCGTCTTATTTCCTGGGTGCTTCGGATTTCAAAGTTCCTTCCACTAGTTCTGAAGGAGGAACCACTGGCGGTGCCCTTGGTATTAGTGCGGTGTGGTCGGCAACTTCCCAGTACACACAAAATGTATTCCTTGAGCCAGGAACTTATACGTTTTCCTTTGCTGTCAATAATGTTGGCAGCAGCGAAGACATCTCGAAAAACCTATTTGGCTTCATCGCTGATGATGGTACTGAGTACCTGCATCCCATAACATCATTTACCGTAGGGCGCTGGATGACCATGAACGTAACATTTATTCTTACCGAAGGTACTTACGGTAAAATTTCGTTGGGCTTTGCTGCCGAACACAAAGGATCAGGTGATTCACCTCACCTGTTTGTCGACTATGTGCGCATTACAAAAGGTGACATCAGTACGCCCGGCGACTTACAGAATCTGACGTTTGACGAGGGTACGTTCACTGCTAAAAGCCTCCGTGCCAATAGCGATCAGGTGAAAGACGAAAATACCGAGACAAGTGGCACACAAGAAGTTACGGGATGGATTCCTATTGTTGACGATTCATGGCGCTCGGCAGGACAGCATCATTGGGACTCGGGATTGTTTTTGGTTGACACTCCGTATGTTGTACCATCTACCAATTCACGTGGAAAGTCAGACGGTGGCGGTCTGGCTATGGTGTCGGCCTGGAATGCACGCCTGCAATATGGCCAGCCTGTAGTGCTTCCTGCAGGCACCTATACCCTCACGGCCCCTGTTTACAACACGGGTGGTTCCTCTTCCGTTGCTAAGAATCTCTTCGGATTTGTGGCTTATTCCGGTTCATCGTACTTAGCCTCGAACACAACATTTGCCCTAGGCGAATGGAGCGATGTGAGCGTTACGTTTACGCTCGAAGAGGAGACGCCAGGCTATCTCTCTGTGGGTTACACAGCAGCTAACACCACGAGTTCGAATATGCCAAAGCTCTATGTAGACTACGTCCATCTTTCCGACGGCACGCACCAATGGCCGACATTCCTCATTGGCGATGTCAACAAGGATGGATCCGTCACCATCGCTGATGTCACGGCATTGGTGAACATTATATTGGACGAGAGTTCCTCCGACCCATCCAATGAAGGAGAGTATGACTTGGATGCTGCCGATCTGAACCAAGATGGTTCCGTATCCTATGCTGACGTCTGGGCGCTGATCATGATAATATTGGGCAAGTGAGCATGTGTTAGGAATAGAAAAAAAAGAGCAGGGATAGCACCAGAATTGACGCAGAAACAAATAAATATTTCAGCTTTTCTTTTGCTTTTCGCTCATTTATTCGTATCTTTGCAAATTATAAGTCGTAAATAAGTAAATCGTAAATCTCAATGAGTCCTATCAAAACTACCAAGATGACCAACTATCGTTGGGTTATTTGCGCGATGCTGTTCTTCGCGACAACCGTTAACTACATGGACCGTCAGGTGCTTTCGCTTACGTGGAAAGATTTCATTGCCCCTGAATTCCACTGGACCGATGCCGACTATGGCACGATCACGTCCGCTTTCTCAATCCTTTATGCCGTGTTCTGCCTCTTTGCCGGTAAGTTCATCGACTGGATGGGTACGAAGAAAGGTTATCTATGGGCTATCTTCGTATGGTCGTTTGGTGCATGTTTGCATGCTGCCTGCGGATGGGTGACTATGAAATATGTAGGACTTGCCGACGTGACGGCACTGAAGGCTGTTGAGGCTGGTTCGATGACCGCCCTGAGCATAGCTACCGTCAGTGTCTATTTGTTCTTGTTCTGCAGAGCCGTGCTTGCACTTGGTGAGAGTGGAAACTTCCCGGCTGCTATCAAGGTGACTGCTGAGTATTTCCCCAAGAAAGACCGTGCCTTTGCCACCAGTATCTTTAATGCCGGAGCATCGGTGGGCGCACTTGCTGCTCCTATCAGCATTCCGCCGTTGGCCGAGGCTTTCGGTTGGGAGATGGCCTTCATCATCATTGGTGCGCTGGGCTTCATTTGGATGGGACTCTGGGCTTTCATCTACGATAAACCCAACAAGAGCAAGCATGTGAATGCTGCTGAGCTAACCTATATCAACCAGGACGCAGAGACCGACGAAGATCCCAAGGATGCCAACGACGAAGGGCCGCAAATCAGTTTTGCCAAGTGCTTCACATTCAAGCAGACCTGGTCGTTCATCGTGGGTAAGTTTATGACCGATGGCGTGTGGTGGTTCTATTTGTTCTGGGCGCCCGCCTATTTCTCCGATCAGTTCGGCTACAAGTCCAGTTCTAGCATGGGACAGTTGCTCATCTTCGTGCTATATCTCATCGTGACGGTAGTAAGTATCTTCGGTGGTTATCTGCCTAAGTTGTTTGTTGAGAGACGTGGCATGAATCCCTATGCCGGCCGTATGCTCGCGATGTTGATCTTTGCCTTCTTCCCCCTGTTCGCATTGTTTGCACAACCGTTGGCTATGTGGCAGAACAGCCCTATCGATCCCGCATGGTGGCCTGCTCTTATCATCGGTCTGGCCGGTGCCGGACATCAGGCTTGGAGTGCCAATATCTTCTCTACGGTAGGTGACATGTTCCCGAAATCCACTATTGCCACCATTACAGGTATTGGTGCTATGGCCGGTGGACTTGGCTCGATGCTTATCAACAAGATTTCGGGTAATCTCTTCACCTATGCTGAAGGTCAGGGCTCAGCCTTCACATTCCTCGGCTACGAGGGTAAGCCTGGTGCTTATATGATCGTCTTCTGTTTCTGTGCAGTAGCCTATCTCGTAGGCTGGTGCATCATGAAGATGCTCGTACCGAAGTACAAGCCCGTGGTCGTTAACGACTAATCGTCACATAACATATTATTGTCGCACGCGTGGTATCTCCTTGCTTGTTTCAAAGTGTATTATGATTGCTTCAAGTTTTGTTCTTGTACTCGCTACTCATTCGCCCGGGGGCGCTTGTTATGCTTGTGCCCTCAATTATTGAGATAAGACCGTTTGCGGTCATAGTTTTGATACTTCAGGTGTAGGAAATGTAGGATATGCAGGATTTGATTAACGGGACTCAACCTCTCAACCAAATCCTTGATGGCGCAACGCATCCAGAAGTCCAGCCGACATCGCCTCGTTGTCCCGTTTCGTGTAGCGGCAGTCTGTAAAGACTTGGGCCAGCGTCAGCTTCCCATTGATACGCACGAACTCTTGGTTTTCGGGCAGCTGCTCTTTTTCATGATAGAAAGCATCGATGCGCTCGCGAGTGTAATCGCAGTAAGTTTCATCGTGGCGGATGGCAGCAAGGGGCAGGCGGTCGGTGAGAGGAGGCTCTTCGGCAGGCCAGCCAACTGTGATTGTTGCGACGGGGAACACTAGTTTCGGTAGTTTCAGGGTGTCGATAATCATCTGAGGCATGTAGATGGTTGTTCCCAGAAAACACAACCCCAACCCGCGCTCCTCGGCCAGGTTGCAGAACGTCTGACAGTAGAGTAGGGCATCGGTGGCGGCATTCTGGAAGGACAGCAGATTGTCATAGCCAGGCGATGCCTGTCGTTCCTCGGCCCAACGTGTGGTGCGACGGAAGTCGGCACAGAATGTCAGCACGACGGGAGCAGCTGTTACCATCGGCTGGTTGAAATGGGCAGGAGCCAGACGCTGTTTCATTTCTTCTGACCGCGTCACTACTACACTATAGAGCTGCAGGTTTCCCATAGTCTGTGTGCGGCTGGCTTTGAATAACAATTCGTTGAGAAGTGTGTCGTTAACATCCTCTTTTGTATAACTGCGGATGGTTCTTCTTGTCAGGATATTTTTCATTTTGGGTTACTTTTTTGTTTGCAAAGGTAGTCGTTTTTTCCTGTTTTGGCAACTTTTTCCTGTCGAAAGTGAAAAAAGTTGTATCTTTCATCTCTCTTCTTTCATCTTTTTTTGTATCTTTGCCATCGAAAACAGCTAATCATTATGGATACTCTTCAGAATACAGTAGTGGCCGTCAGGCCGAAAGAATTGGAATGCGACGTGGTTCGCTTCCAGAATAACAAAGAGAAATGGGTGGCCTTCGTCGGGTTGCTCGATGGTCGTCCTTATGAAATCTTCACGGGTTTGCAGGACGACGACGAGGGTATTGTACTTCCGAAAACCGTCACCAAGGGAAAGATCATCAAGCAGGTGAACGATGATGGTACGAAGCGTTACGACTTCCAGTTTGAGAACAAGCGTGGCTACAAGACCACTGTCGAAGGCCTCTCGGAGAAGTTCAATAAGGAGTACTGGAACTATGCGAAGCTCATCTCGGGTGTGCTGCGCTACGGCATGCCTATTGAGCATGTGGTGAAACTCGTTGCTTCCCTCGACCTACAGGACGAGAGCATCAACACCTGGAAGGTGGGCGTAGAGCGTGCATTAAAGAAATATACTGCCGATGGCAACGAGGAAAAAGTGGTAAGTGAAGAGTGAAAAGTGCAGAGTCCACCGGCCGCAACTATGAACTATAAACTGACTTCCTCCACTATCACCCTGCACAGCATGCGCTTCCATGCCTATCATGGTGTGTTGCCGCAGGAACGCCTTGTTGGTAATGACTACGAGGTGACGGTCGTGATGGATGTCGACATCAGCCAGGCAGCGCTTTCCGACGATGTGGCCGACACCGTCAACTATGCAGAGGTCTACGAGGTGATACAAAAGGTGATGTCAGAACCTTGCCATTTGCTTGAGCGTGTGGCGTGGTGTGTCAGCGAGGCATTGCTCAGTCGCTTTAGTCGCCTCGATGCTGTTGAGGTGAGTATCACAAAACTCAACCCGCCTATGGGTGCTGACTGCGATGGTGCAGAAGTGAAAATCAAGGTGGCAAGGTAACAATATAACAAAGTAACAGAACCAGAAGTATGCACAATAATAATAAAATAGGTGTAAGAAAGAATGGCAGCAAGTGGCCGTCGCGGTTCCTTGTTACCATGTTACTTTGTCATTTTGTACTTTTGGCTTCGGCTGCCGGCAAGTTTGTGCTTGTCCTTGATGCCGGACATGGCGGCAAAGATGCGGGCTGCGTAGGAAAGATTTCAAAGGAAAAGACGCTTACCTTGCGTTATGTAACGGCATTCGGAAAGATTGTCGAGCGCAACTGCCCTGATGTGAAGGTTGTCTACACGCGTACCTCCGATAAGTTCCTCGAGTTATGGCAGCGTGCCGAGATTGCCAACAAGAACAAGGCCGATCTGTTTGTGTCGGTACACATTAACGCAGTCTCGAAAGGCACATCGGTACATGGCTATCAGACTTATGCCCTCGGGCGTGGTGAGACCACGGGTAAGAAGGGCATTCAGGAAAACCTTGAAGTAGCGAAGCGCGAGAACTCTGTTATCTACATGGAGAAAGACTATAAGCAGCGCTATCAAGGTTTCGACAACTCGCCAGAAAGCAATATCATGTTTGAGTTCATCCAGGATAATAACATGGAGCGAAGCGTTGAGCTGGCACGTCTTCTGCAAAAGGGTATCTGTGCTGCTACGGGGCGTGTAGACAAAGGGGCTCATCAGAACAATCTCGCTGTGTTGCGCCTGACGTCGATGCCTGCTTGCCTGATGGAACTGGGCTTCATCTCCAATCCTGATGAAGAGACATTCATGAATGCGGAATCGTCGACCGATAAGTATGCCCGTGGCTTCCTGAAGGCTTTCATCAGCTATAAGAACAAATACTTCGACGGATTGAACGTGCCCTATCGGCCGCAAGACGTCAAGGATGCACAGATTCCGCAGGTGGTGCCTGAAGAATATAAGGAGAAGGAGCAGCAGAAGCAGCAGAAGCAGCAGGAACAGGCCGCAGCAGCCAAGAAGCGCAGTCAGCCGGCTCAGCCCAAGCAGCCCGAGTCCAAGCAGCCTGAGTCCAAGCAGCCCGAGCCCAAGCAGCCCGAGCCCAAGCAGCCCGAGCCCAAGCAGCCCGAGACCAAGCAGCCCGAGGCCAAGCAACCCGAGTCCAAACAACCCGAGACCAAGCAACCCACTGCATCTCCTCTCCTTACAGCGGATGGGCAGGGGGTAGGGCTTCCCATCTTCAAGATACAGATCTCTACGGGGCGCACCCGTTTGAAGACTACCGACAAGCAGTTCAAAGGCCTCCCCGATGTCGACTGCTATGAGGAAGGTGGAATGTTCAAGTACACTGTTGGTGCTTCTACCGACTACAACGCTATTGCCCGTCAGCGACGCGAGATTCTCGACAAGTTCCCTGGGGCTTTCATTGTTGCCTTTAAGAACGGACAGAAGATGAACGTCAACGAGGCAATCGCCGAATTTAAAAAGAACAAGCAATGAAAAAAGAAATCAAAATAGCACTCGTCGCCATCGCAGGCATCATCGTTCTGTTCTTTGGCATGAATTTCCTCAAGGGCATCTCGCTGTTCTCTGAGAAGAATGTTTATTATGCCTCCTTCAGCAATATCAGCGGGCTCACAGTATCGAACCCCATCTTCGCCAACGGCTATCAGGTGGGTATAGTCAGAGATATTGCCTTCGATTACTCTGGAGGTGGCGACATCGTCGTTGCTTTCACCCTCGACGACAAGATGCAACTCCCCAAAGGCACTACAGCCTCTATCGAGAGTGACTTTATGGGTAATGTGAGGATGAACCTCCTACTGTCATCCCACAATACTCCCCTCCCTACGGGGGAGGGGCTGGAGGTAGGGCTTTCTCCCCTCCCTACGGGGGAGGGGTTAGGGGGTGGGGCTCTTTCCCCTGGCGACACCATCCAAGGTGCGATGGCCGAAGGCCTTATGGCCCGTGCGGCAGCCCTCATCCCAGCTGTTGAGCAGATGCTGCCGAAGGTGGATTCCATCTTGGCAAGTGTCAATGCCTTGCTTGCCGATCCAGCCATTGCTCACTCGATTCGTAACGTCGAGAAGGTGTCGACTGACCTCACTACTACCACCCGCCAAGTGAATGCGCTGATGACAAGGCTCAATAGCCAGCTGCCGACACTCATGACGAAGACAGACGGCGTACTCGATAACGCCCAGCAGCTCACGAAGAATCTTACGACTCTCGACATCGATGGCACTATGCAGAAGGTTGACCAGACGCTGGCCAACGTTCAGGCGGTCTCAGAGAAGCTTAACAAGCCTGATGGAACCCTCGGACTTCTCATGAACGACGCTACTCTCTACGACCGTTTCAATGGAACGTTGACGAATGCCGAACAGTTGTTGGGCGACATCAAGGAGCACCCCAAGCGCTACATCAACATTTCAGTGTTTGGGAAAAAGGACAAAGGGCAGTAATTTAAAATAAGTCTAAATTACGGTGTGAATGTTTCACGGCTGGCGATATCGCTCGAAATGCTTGTTTCTCTTGCGATTTCGCGATGTCTGAGGAATGTTTCACTGTTCAAGAAAATGGTTTTAGCGAAGCGTTGTAACGCACTAATTATCAATCAGTTATCGCTTCTGTGGCTATTTGAATGTAGTTAAAACCAGCCAAGAATCACGTAAAGTGCCGTCAATAAATGACTTACGTGATTTTTGGCTGTTTGCAAACGCAAGCAAGGCAAAAAAAGTTTCATCAAAAAAAATTTTTTTATTACGAACTTTTTATGTACTTTTGCAAACGAAATGCTACGGCAAAACCTAAATCCGAGCAATTCAACTAAGAAGAATAAGGTAGAAACAAAGCGGTGTTGCAGGCATGAAACACCTCGATAGGCATCGCTCACAAGATAAAGCTAGAGAGAATGACAGAAAGTCCTAATGCTCTTTGGGAGAAAGCGCTCGCACTCATCAGCGAGAATGTCTCCGAGCAGCAATATAACACATGGTTCAAGCCCATCGCCTTCGAATCGTTCAACGAACAGACGAAGACGGTGCTGGTGCAGGTACCGAGCCCGTTCGTCTACGAGTACCTGGAGGAGAACTATGTGCAGCTGTTCAGCAAGGTGCTTCGGCGCACCTTCTGCGAGGGCGTGCGATTGGCTTATCGTGTCGTTACCGACCGTGAGCATCGCATTACTCAGGACTTTGAGGCAGAGCAACCGGAGGCAACGGCTGTGCAGCCGAAGCGGCGTGCCAACCAGTCGCCCTCGGTGCTCGATGCCGCTGTTCCGCAGGAACTCGACCCGCAGCTCAACCCCCATCAGACGTTCTCTAACTTCATCGAGGGCGACAGCAACAAACTTCCGCGCAGCGTTGGACAGTCTATCGCCGAGCATCCGCAGAGCCGCCAGTTCAATCCGATGTTCATCTATGGACCGTCGGGATGCGGTAAGACGCACCTGATCAATGCCATCGGCAACCGTGTAAAGCAGATCTATCCGCAGAAGCGCGTGCTCTATATCAGCGCCCGGCTCTTCGAATTGCAGTATACAGACTCTGTAAGGAAGAATACTTTCAACGATTTTGTACATTTCTACCAGACCATCGACCTGTTGATCGTTGACGATATCCAGGAGTGGATTGGCAAGGAGGGTACGCAGAGGACGTTCTTCCATGTCTTCGACCACCTGTTCCGCAACAATCGTCGCATCATCATGGCCAGCGACCGGCCGCCTGTCGACCTCAAGGGAATGCCTGATCGGCTGTTAACCCGTTTCTCGTGCGGGCTTATTGCTGAGCTCGAGAAGCCCAACCGGCAGCTATGTATCGATATCCTTAACAGTAAGATACGGCGCGACGGACTGCAGATTCCCGAAGATGTTGTGCAGTTCATTGCAGAAAGCACGAATGGTAGTGTGCGCGATCTTGAGGGTGCTGTTAACTCGCTCATGGCGTTTAGCGTGGTCTACAACCGGAAGATCGATCTGATGCTTGCTGAGCGCATCGTCAAGCGTGCCGTGAAGGTTGACGACCGGCCGCTCACAATCGACGACATCCTCGACACCGTATGCAACCACTTCAATGTTACACCAGCTGCCGTGCAGAGCAAGAGCCGCACGCATCAGCTTGTTGTAGCACGCCAGGTGTCGATGTATCTAGCGCAGAAGTACACGAAGATGCCGGCGGCACGTATTGGTAAACTCGTCGGAGGACGCGATCACAGCACGGTCATCCACAGTTGTCGACAAGTGGAGCAGCGGATGAAGATTGACCGCTCGTTCTCCGATGATCTTACCAGCATTGAAAACGCCTTCAAGCTCAAGAAAGCCTGAGGGCGTTTTTTATGCCTCACCCCTAGCCCCACTTTTTTAAAGACTTTTATCTGTCTGCGACGCAACATAAATATGCGCAAATAGTTCGTAAATGTTTTCGTAAATATTGTCGGTTATTCGCGTGTAATTAACGGATATTATACGTGGCGCCGCAGGCGAAGAAACAACTCATACTTGAATGTTCATGAATAGTTTGCTGTTTTTCGTGACGAATCATCCCTCCAAAGGAGGGTGGCTATTTATGATGTTTTGCGCAACATGATGCGTTGTTTAATCAATCATCTCGCATTTTTTTGCATTTTAACATAAGAAAATGCTAAAAAAGTTTGGAGGTTCCACAAAAAACCATTACCTTTGCAACGTGTAAGGACTACTATGCCCCTATTGTATCTATATGTAACCGTTTAGAAAATACATACATAACTTAAAATTTAAACAATAATGAAAATGAAAAAAGGTTTACTTACAATGCTGGCACTGCTGTCCATGGGCAGTAGCGCATTCGCACAGGGAACGCTCGATGTTCCTGAAGTAGCACGTGCGACAGGCAATGTGAAACAGGTTGTTGTCCTGGAAAGCGAAAAGAAAGGTACTGTGAAGATTAGACTTGCCGGTACCGAAAATTATCGTGACCTCCAGTTCGACATCAAACTTCCTGCTGGTGTTGAGGCTGCTGACGGAAATGTTGTCATTAACACAGATCATGCAGTAGAATCAGCAGTGCAGGCTTCTGACGCACAGACCGTTCGTTTCGTGCTCTACTCTGAGACAGGTGCAAACCTCAGCAATGACATTTTGCTTGAGATTCCTGTAACTGTTACTGGCGATGTCGCTTCTGTGAACAATGCGAAAGCCACCCTCTCAAATGTCCTGTCTTCTGATGCTAATGCAACTACATCAATTGAAGTGGCTGGTACTGAATTCCCCTTCAGCGTGATGAAGTTGGGTGACGTTACCGATGACGGAACCGTTAATTCTACCGATGCTACGGCCATTTTGTATGACACATTTAATTCTCGTCCTGCCACTTATGTGGAAGAGGTTGCTGATGTGAACCGTGACACAAGAATTACTGCTACGGATGCTGTTGGTGCATTGTATATTTATTGGAATGTTTCAGGATCTGCTAAAGGAATCGTTTTGGAAGAAGAAGAGGATAATGAGTTGGATCCTGAATAATCATTTCCCTATTAATCATTTTTAATTATTTAACACGATAAGGATATGAAAAAGTTTTTATTTTCAATAATTACTCTAGCATTGGGTGTTACCCAAATGAATGCTCAAAGTTTGTCCATTGACAATCTTGATATTCCTGAGAATGGACAGGCCAAGGTAGTTTTTAAGTACGAGACGGGTGGTAAGACCATCGTTCAGTATGGATTCAATATTGTACTTCCTGAAGGTTTATCCTGGGTTATGGACGCTGAGAATGAGAGTAACCCTGCTGTGACTTTTGAAGATGGTAAGGGTTTCAATCTGAATTATCTTGATGGTAATTTCTCGTTCTTGCCTAGTAGCCCGAATGCACAAGTTAAAGGAACAGAAGGCACCTTGATAGTTATGACACTAAAAGCGGATGATACTGCTAAAGAGAATGACGTTTTTACAATTAAGGTTACAGATGTTCTTTTCTCAGAAAAGGATTCAGAAGGACATTTGTTAGATGTGCCCCTTGATGATTTTGAGTTCAATGTAAAAGTTGTTGAAGACCGCGTAATCTTTTATGAGACTGACACAGAACTGCCTGTCTACACTGCAGGAACGGGCAATGTGCGTGTCTTCCGTACACTGAAAAAGGACCAGTGGAATACAATCGTTTTGCCATTTAATTTGACAAAGGCAATGGGAACAGCATTATTTGGAGAAGATGCGAAGTATGCTCAATTCAGTGGATTCCTTGTTGATTATGGTGCTGACGAAGAGAATGTGATACCTCTTGGAGTTACAATTCAATTCAATTCGTATACAATTCCTGCGCGTGGAAACTTAGCTGGTGGTACTCCTATTCTTGTTAAAACGTCTGCCGATATTGAACAATTAGAGTGTGATAATGTGACTCTTGTTGACGCCACAGTAGATGTAAGCAAAGATGGAGAGTTTGGTAAGAAAGGTGCTTTCAAAGGTACTTTCGTAAAGACTGTAATTCCTGAAAATGGTTTGTTCATCAACAGCGAGAAATTCTATTATTCTGTTGGCAAGACGAATATTAAAGGATTCCGTGGCTGGTTTATGTTAGATGAGATTGTTGGTAAAGAGACAGATTTCGGTGCAAAAGTAACCTTTACTGTTGATGGTGAAGCAACCTCTATTGATGGTGTTCCCAGCTTCCAGCGTATAACCGAGGGTGTCTACGATCTCTCTGGCCGCAAGATCAAACTTGAGGATGGTAATCTGAACAAGTTGCAGAAGGGTGTCTACATCATCGACGGCAAGAAGGTGACCATCAAATAAGAGTGAGTGAACTTAATTACTAACTATTTAATCAGAACACAATTATGAAGAAAATAGCATATCAAACACCAGTGATTAAGACACTGACAATGGAATTTCTTATGCAGTCTGCTAGTGGTGGAAGTGGTGCAACAGGTGAAATGAATGGTGAAACGATAATTGGCGATGGTGGTATCGACGATGATGGTTCATTGGATCCTGATGCCAAGATCTTCGGTACCCACAGTGTCTGGGACGATTAGCCTTCGCGCCGAAGGCGCGGTGTAAAGGTGTAATGCTGCTACGCAGCGTGTAAAGTGCCTTTGACCTACGTCCGCGGCTCGTGTAAGGTGTAACCCACCTAAATATATTGAGCCCTGCTCTCCGGCTACATGCCGCAGGGCAGGGCTCGTTTTAAGATTAGGATAGCTTAATTTAATGAGGAATTGACTTATGACAGCAACGATATTGAACCCTACGCAACAACATTTGTTGAGGATTTTTGGCTACGATAACAGCGAAGAGTATGCACGTGAGGTACAAACTGCATTGGTGCAATACTTCAAAAAGAAACTTGAAGCTGAAGACAACAGGCTATGGGATGAAGGCATCCTTAGCCAAGAGCGTCTAAATGAACTGCGTCATACCGACTTCCATGAAAAATAGAAAGATATGGCAAGATTGGTACTTGACACAAATAGCCTCGTACAATGTATTTCACAAAGGAGTCCTTATCATGAACTCTGGAATTCATTGCTCGATGGAGGAAATCAAGCCACTCGACTATGGTGACTGTATAGCCGAAGTTATATTCTTCCTGAATTCCCATATTCCTTAGAATCATGTAGTGCCAGCAGGGATCTTTTTATATTCAACGGAAAGGACGATTTGTCTTTATCTTACGTTGAAGTTACTCTCCTATTGAAAGTAAAATAAAAAACTCCTGATTTTTCTTTGTTTTTCCTTTTCTTATTTGTATCTTTGCAGCAGATATGTTGAGTAGACATGAATGTATAGATAGAATTCAGGCGAATAGAGACACAATTATCCGAGATTATGGTGTGCGCTCCCTTCGTTTGTTTGGCTCGATAGCTCGTAATGAGCAGCAGGAGTCAAGCGATGTTGATGTGTTTGTAGAGATGGAACCAAATCTTTTCATGATGGTAGGCCTGAAATATTATCTTGAGGAAATACTGAACAGCACAGTGGATGTTGTTAGGAAGCATTCAAACAATGATGAATTTCTACTGAAAGAAATAGAAAATGATGGAATCGATATTATCAGAGAAACTACCTCTCATATTGCATACTCTTGATAAACTTTCGCTTGCTATCAATCGGTTGCAAGAGCGAACCTGTTCTATTCATTCTGTCAATGATTTCTTGATGACACCAGGCGGAATGGAAAAACTTGATGCTGCTTGTATGGTGTTGATTGCAATTGGTGAGACTGTTAAGAACCTTGATAAGATTACGGAGAAGAAACTATTACCAATGTATCCAAAGATTCCTTGGAAAAATGTAATGGGCATTCGGGATATGGTAGCCCATCATTATTTCGAGGTTGATGCTGATGTCGTGTTCGAAGTCGTAAGCAAAGAATTGGATCCACTTAAGGAGGCAGTTGTCTTTTTTAAAGAGAAACTTTTATCAGAGCAACCCTAAATATATCTTTAGTTTTAAGTCTACGCTGGGTGTGGATTCTTCCTATCGCGATGTATGTGAAAAAGCTTTTGCCCTTGCAGGGCGGCATTATTAACTACACATCACCCAGGGCGATGCCCTGGGCTATGGGCTTGCTGGCCCTACAGGCCGTTTTATGAAACCATTTTCCTTGGTCATCTCCTATATCATTGCTTAAATAGTTTCCTTAGTCCTTCAGCGAATAGGTGATGGTGGAGACTACGCGTACCTTTTTCTTATATGGGACGTCGCCTTCGTCAATCGAGAACTCACCCTGTCCGGCCTCCACGATCTTGTTGATTTTACTGTGGCTGTTCTCTGCGAACTGCGAGGCGGTCTTCTCCGCATTGGCAATGGCCTCGGCCATCATCTCGGGTTTCAGCTCCTGGAATTTCGTGTATTCGTAGCTGGTGTAGGAACTCTCGAGGATGATGTCACGGTCGATGAGTTCCGCCTCCTGGCTCTTGACGGAGTCGATGAGTTTTGTGTCGTTCGAACTCACTCTGATCGTGCGATTCACCGTATAGGCATAGCGAGGGGGACGGTCGCCGTAGTAGTTTGCGAGATTGTCGCAAACGTTCGGCGATTCCACCGTGATCGTGGCCTTTCCCTCCAGTCCTTTCTCCTTCAGGAACTTCTTCACGCCTTCCACTTTATTGTTCACGTAGTTGATGACCGATCGCATTTCGTCGCCCGAAGCAGAGAGCGTGATGTTCCACGTCACTTTGTTGGCATCTACCTCACGTTCGGAAAGACCTTTTACGGTTACTCGGCGGTCTTTGTTCGTGAAATTGTCGAATCCGCCCTTGATACAGAGTCCCAGCAGGAGCAGTCCGAATGCAATGATGGCTGCCTGTAGCAGCTTTCCGTATTTCTCCATAGTCTTTTATATAAATAGTTGTCCGTTAATTTGAGTTGTATGGGCATGCACGTTGTTCGCTATTGTTCGGGCAGACACGGGAGTCTGCCCCTACGGCTTATTGTCGATTATTTCTGCGTCGGCATGCCGTGCTGAGTGCCGAAGCTGTTCACCTGTTGGTGGAAGTCGCCACCCGTGCTAGGCAGATAAGGCTGTTTGGGCAGCCACACATGCTCGAAGTTCACCTCGACACTCATCGATGGGTTCGGCATATAGCGCACGCCGGCACCGATGCGGTCAACACCCCCGGCCCCTCCCCAGTAGGGTGGGAGGCCGCTGCCCCAGTAGCCACCTCCATAGAGGCCTGGAATAAAGGCCGTGTTGCCCGTGATGTTCTTCTGTCCGTAGACGTGAGCTTCCCAGTGTTCGTTGAACTGATAGCTCAGTTCGCCGAAGATTCCTGCATAGCGTGCGTTGAGATCGCCCCAGTTCAGGTTGCTGATATAGCCGCCCACCATGAGCGTCATATTATTATTAATAGGTGTGAGGTAGGTGGCTTGCAGACTCTGTGCGAACCCCGCACCCTTGGGCGCATGCTTGCCGAAGCCCGCCATGACCGATGCCGATAACGACACGTTCAGTCCCTGGTGCAGGCCGTAGTAGTAGGGCATGCTCCATCGTTGTGGCATCACGCTCATCCGGTGTGTCAGCGAATCCACTTGTGCCGAGAGTTGTAGGCAACACGTGGCGGCAACGATACAAGTCAACAATCTCTTTATCATCGCTGCAAAAATACATCATCTCTCTGAAACCGCAAAATCTTTTTCCGTGTTTTTGCGTTAATTATCATTTTTTGTCATTGTTGACGATGTTTTGGCCAAAAATCAAGGTAATTATATATTTTGACCCCTCAGTTTCTCCACGGATCTTAGATGATTCTAAGGAATGAAGGAAACATGGAAATTAGACAGAGAGACATAGAGTCGGAGAAAGAATGCGGGGATTCTTTTTATCGGAAAGAAATTATCATAATTAGAATCGCTCGGCTCTGCCGCTTTCTTTCCCCACTACGTTCTGAAAGCGGCCCGTTGGTTCGATTACAGAGCGAAGTGTGGAAAGAATTATGTCCAGAAATACTCTTTTGCCTGCGGCGCTACGTATAATATGCGTGAATTATCCGTGAATATTTTTATTCGAATGAGACGGAAGTAATTCGCTGAATTCGTAAAATTTGCCGACAAATAATTAATGAAAATTTGCGGTTAATTTACGGGAATTTGTGTTGAAAAAAATCTGCGTCATCAGTGGAATCTGTGGGTAAAAAACATCTGTCCGTCTGTTTCGTTTGTCTAAAAAGTTCGGAGGGTCTAATTGTATATAGCTCCCAAAATCAATGGTTTTGTTTGG
>JAFZAP010000025.1 GCA_017557185.1 Prevotella sp. | reverse complement strand
TATTAGGAATTTAACATAGAATGCAGATATTCTAAGGAATAAAGGAATAGAGGAAAAGCGCTCGGCTTTGCCGCTTGCGTAGCGAAGAGGAGCAAGAATGATGCAAAGGAAATTGGATAATGGAGGAGATGGTGTTACCACCATCGTCACACGTTCGATAGAGTCTGCATGACAAACTCGTTTGTCAATGCCGGCTCTGTCAAACGTTAGATTCCGCGCGCGGAATCGCCCTCCATTGTCCGATTTCATTTGCATCATTCTTTCTCAGACTCTATGTCTCTCTGTCAAGTTTCCTTGTTTCCTTCATTCCTTAGAATCATCATATTTCGTGGTTATAGATGTTCAAATATATAATCCGTGAAAATCCATGAGATCCGTGGAGAAACTGAGGGGTCGAAAAGTATATAATTACCTTATTTAAAGATTTGTCGAAGCGGTAGCAAATTTTTCACTATTCACTATTCACTTTCTTGGTGCAAAGGTACGACAAAACCGTGAGGAAGCTATCTGCTAACATCCTCTTTAATTGTTAAAACTTTTCTTAGCTGACATTTTGTAAAGTTTAGGGCCTGTTAGTTCCCGCTTCTCTTTACATAATGTTGAAAGAATATACGAAAAGATTTCAAAATGTCACCTTGTGGGTCCCATTCGCGACGGAGGTAGGGCTGGGGTGAGGCTTTTATCCCTTACTCCAGGCCTCGATGCGCTGAAGGGCTTCCTCCGTGCTCTCATGGCTGCCGAAGGCGGTAAAGCGGACGTATCCCTCGCCGCTGGGGCCGAAGCCGACTCCCGGGGTGCAGACGACGCTGGCGCCATAGAGGAGAGCCTCGAAGAATTGCCAGGAACCCATGCCGTCGGGCGTGCGCATCCAGATATATGGTGCATTCTCACCACCATAGACCTCGTAGCCGAGGGCGCGAAGGCGGGTGAGCAGGCGGTTGGCATTCTGCATGTAGTAGTCGATGGTCTGTTGTATCTGCTGCTTGCCTTCGGGGGTGTAGATGGCCTCGGCGGCACGCTGCGAGATGTAGCTGGTGCCATTGAACTTCGTTGTCTGTCGGCGCAGCCACAGCTGGTTCAACGGGATGCGTTCGCCCTCGAAGGTGCTCACGCTCACCTCCTTCGGCACCACGGTATATCCACAGCGCACACCCGTGAAGCCGGCGGTTTTCGAGAACGAGTGGAATTCGACGGCACACTTGCGGGCACCTCGTATCTCATAGATGCTGTGCGGGATCTCCTTGTCGCGGATGTAGGCCTGATAGGCGGCATCGTAGAGGATGAGGGCATCGTTCTTCAGCGCGTAGTTCACCCACTTGCGCAGTTCGGGCTTGGTGATGACAGTGCCCGTGGGGTTGTTGGGATAGCAGAGGTAGATGACGTCGACGGGACGGCCTTTGGGCAGCTCAGGCACAAATCCGTTTTCAGCTGTGGTAGGCAGGTAGCGCACGTTCGTCCAACGGCCGTCACGATAGGTTCCGCAGCGTCCGATCATCACGTTCGAGTCGATATAGACGGGGTAGATAGGGTCGGTGACGCCAATGTAGTTGTCCCAGTGGAGCAGCTCCTGGAAGTTGCCCGTGTCGGACTTCGCGCCGTCGTTGATGAAGATCTCATCGATATCGAGGTGGACACCGCGCGGCAGGAAGTCGTTCTTCAGGATGGCTTCGCGCAGGAAGTCGTAGCCCTGCTCGGGGCCGTAGCCGCGGAATCCCTTGAAGGTTCCCATCTCGTGGGCAGCGCGGTGCATGGCCTCTACAACGGCGGGGGCGAGTGGCTGGGTGACGTCGCCGATGCCGAGGGAGATGACGTCGGCCTTGGGGTGCATCACCTTGAAGGCGTTCACCTTCTTGGCGATGTCGGCAAACAGGTAGTTGTTCTGCAGATTCAGGAAGTGGATGTTTACTAGAGCCATATATTCTAATTGATAATTGACAATTGATAGTTGATAGTTAGAGTTCTATCTCTCCGTCGAAGACGAAGGCGGCAGGGCCGGTCATATAGACGTGATTGTCTGACTCGCGCCACTCGATGTGGAGGGTGCCGCCATCCATCACGATTTGCGAACTGCGCCCCGCACGGCCTGTGACGGCAGCGGCTACAGCCGTAGCACAGGCTCCTGTGCCACAGGCCTGCGTGATACCTGAGCCACGCTCCCAGACGCGCGTGCGGATACCCGCCTCCTGTCCCTCCGAGGGAGGGATGACCTGAGCGAACTCGATATTGCAGCGCTGCGGGAAGGCAGGATGATGTTCGAGGATGCGTCCTGTCTCGCCCACCTGATCGACATCGTCGGTGAAGATGACGTAGTGTGGATTGCCCATCGAGACAAAAACAGCAGCCTCACCCCCAGCCCCGGCCTCACCCCTAACCCCGGCCTCACCCCTACCCCCTCTCCGAAGGGCGAGGGGAACATGAGGGGCGAGGGGAACATGAAGGGCGAGGGGAGTAGATAGACTCTTCGCGATTTGTGGGTTAAACAGGCGCTCGTCCTCCAATACAGGTTCCAACATATCGACCGTGACGCTTTCAACAATACCATCGCTTACATGCAACGACAATGTTTTGACGCCCGACATCGTGAGTAGTTTAATCTGGGTCTTGTCGGAGAGTCCCCGTTCATAGAGATATTTCCCTATACACCTTGATGCATTGCCGCACATCATGGCTTCGCTGCCGTCGGCATTGAAGATGCGCATAGAGTAGTCGGCCTCGGGAATGGGCGAGCGGTCGATGAGTACCAATCCATCGGAGCCGATGCCCTTGTGGCGGTCGCTCCACGCGATAGCAGCAGCCTTCGGGTCGGGGATGTGGTAAAGCATGGCATTGACGTAGATGTAGTCGTTGCCACAGCCGTGCATCTTGGTGAATTGAATCTTGCTCATTTCAGATAATCATTTACTTTTATGGCAGTCTGGCGGCCGCTGGCCATAGCGCGGACAACAAGTGAGGCACCATTGGCGGCATCACCGCAGACGAAGACATTCTCAGGATACTGCGGATGTTCGGGCTTCAGGAATCCCATCGCCAGCAAAACGAGTTCGGCCTTGATGATTTCCGGCTTACCTTTCTCCACCATCAGCGGCCGACCACCTTCGGGATTGGGCTCCCAGTCTATTTCCTGTACACGAACTCCCGTCAGTTTTCCGTTCTCGCCCAGAAACTCAAGGGTGTTGATATTCCAGCGGCGGGTGCAACCCTCTTCATGCGACGAGGTGGTCTTGAGGGTGCGGGGCCAATTGGGCCAAGGATTCTGCGGGTCGTCGGGCCCTTCAACGGGTCGCGGCATGATTTCTATTTGCGTCACACTCTTACATCCCTGACGATGGGCGGTGCCGATGCAGTCGCTGCCTGTGTCGCCACCACCGATCACGAGCACATCCTTGCCTTTGGCGGTGATACGCTCTTCCTTCGTAAATTCCATGCCGGCAAGGACGCGGTTCTGCTGGGAGAGCAGTTCGAGTGCAAAGTGAACGCCCTTCAGGTCGCGTCCGGGAGCCTTGAGGTCACGAGCGGCGGGAGTGCCGGTGGCGATGACGATGGCGTCGTATGGATCATGATTGGCTGCGCTATCAGAGCCATTATCAATTTTCAATTCTCCATTATCAATTTCTACAGCACAGCCGTAGACAAACTTAATACCCTCTTGTTCCAGCAGTTGCAGGCGACGGTCGATGACGGCCTTGTTCAGCTTGAAATTGGGAATGCCATAGCGAAGGAGTCCGCCGGCAGCTTCGTTCTTCTCGAATACGGTGACGCTATAGCCCATCTGGTTGAGGTCGTTGGCAGCAACGAGTCCTGCAGGGCCGGCACCGATGACCGCCACATGCTTTCCATTCCTTACAGGTATGCGGGGTTTGATATAGCCTTCGCGGAAGGCAGCCTCTATGATGGCGCATTCGTCCTCGCGATTGGTCGTCGGCTCGTGGTTGAAGCGGTTCAGTACACATGCCTTCTCGCAGAGGGCAGGACAGATGCGGCCCGTGAATTCCGGGAAAGGGTTGGTGCTGGTGAGCAGGCGGAAAGCCTGTTCCCAGTAGCCGCGATACAATGCGTCGTTCCATTCGGGTGCCTTGTTGCCCAACGGACAAGCCCAGTGACAGAAGGGCACGCCGCAATCCATGCAGCGGCTGGCCTGTTCACGGCGAAGATGCGTGTTGAGCGTCTGCTCCACCTCGCCGAAATCGTGAATTCTGTCATTGACCGGACGGTATCCAGCTTCCTGGCGGTGTATCTCTAAAAATGCTTTCGGATTTCCCATGATAACAATTGATAATTGATAATTAATATTCTCGCTGGATGTCGGCAATCTTCTCATGCAGCCGTGCCATCTTCTCCTCCTCCAACACGCGCTTATATTCAATAGGCAATACCTGAATGAAGTCATCAACATACTTCGAGAAGTTGTCGAGCATCCGTCCTGCCAGCGCCGAACCAGTATGCAGATAGTGCTGGCGAATGAGTTCGAGTAGTTCTTTGCGGCTCGTGCTGTCCTCGATGAGCGAGAGTTCCACCATATCCATATTGCAGAAGTAGTCGAAGGAATGATCGGGGTCGTAGACATAGGCCACACCGCCCGACATACCAGCTGCGAAGTTACGCCCAGTCTTACCAAGCACTACCACGCGACCGCCTGTCATGTACTCACAACAGTGGTCGCCAGCGCCCTCGATGACGGCGATAGCACCCGAGTTGCGCACACCAAAGCGCTCACCCACCTTTCCGTTGATGAACATTTCTCCGGAAGTGGCGCCATAAAGTCCTGTGTTTCCTGCGATGATGTTATCTTCTGCACGGAAGTCCTTGCTACTACGTGCAGGAGGAAGAATGCTGATGCGACCGCCCGAGAGACCCTTGCCGAAATAATCGTTGCACTCGCCCTCGAGTTTCAGGTTCACGCCTTTCACCGCAAACGCGCCGAAGCTTTGGCCAGCCGATCCCTTGAATTTGATGTTGATAGTACCTTCGGGCAAACCTGCTTCACCGTATTTCTTTGCGATGACTCCTGAGAGCATCGTACCCACGGCGCGGTCGGTGTTGCGAATAGAGTAGTCGAGGGTGATTTCTTCCTGTCTGTCGATAGCGTTCGCGGCAGCTTTTATGATTTCCTCGTCCTTAACGCTGGTCACCTTCGTAAATTCGCCGCGATCCCAATAGAGGGCACGGTCCGTCTCTGGCTGATGCAGCAAGCGACCGAAGTCAATAGTCTTCTGCTTATCGGTGGCGTTAACGGTATCTACCTCGATAAGCTCCGTGTGTCCGATAATCTCCTTCAGGCTATGCACACCGATTTCGCTCAGATATTCCCGCACCTGTTCAGCGAGGAACGTGAAGAAATTCACCACGTATTCGGCGCGTCCCTCGAAGTGCTTCCGAAGCTCTGGATCCTGCGTTGCCACACCCATCGGACAGGTGTTTGTGTTGCATTTCCTCATCATCACGCATCCGAGAACAATCAACGGCAGTGTGCCGAACGAGAACTCGTCGGCGCCAAGCATTGCCATAATGATAACGTCCTTCGCGGTCTTCAGCTGACCGTCGGTCTGCAGGCGCACCTGGTTCCTCAGTCCGTTGCGTACAAGTGTCTGCTGCGTCTCGGCGAGTCCAATCTCAGGGCTGATGCCTGCAAATCGCATACTTGATACGGGTGATGCACCCGTTCCTCCTTCGGCTCCGCTAATCACGATGAGGTCGGCCTTGGCCTTCGCCACACCCGCGGCAATCGTTCCCACACCACTCTCGGCCACGAGTTTCACGCTGACCGCAGCTGTGGGGTTCACGTTCTTCAAGTCGAAGATAAGCTGAGCCAAATCCTCAATGCTGTAGATGTCGTGATGTGGGGGTGGTGAAATCAGCGAGATGCCGGGCATAGCGTTGCGAGTCTTGGCGATGATGCCATTCACCTTGAAACCAGGCAACTGTCCGCCTTCACCCGGTTTTGCACCCTGGGCGACCTTGATTTGTATTTCCTCGGCATTCACCAGATATTCTGTCGTCACGCCAAAGCGTCCGCTGGCTATCTGCTTGGTCTTGCTTGACAGAGAAACACCATCAACCTCCGTATGATAGCGGACGTTGTCCTCACCGCCCTCGCCAGTGTTGCTGCGCGTGCCGAGTTTGTTCATTGCTAACGCTAATGCCTCGTGGGCCTCTTTGCTCAGCGCGCCAAACGACATAGCACCCGTCACAAAATGCCTGACGATACTTTCCACAGGTTCTACCTCGTCGATAGGTGTGGGCTTCGTAGCCTTCTTCCAACCGAAAAAGTCGCGGATAAAGATAGGCGATTCTTTCTCATCAACGAGTTTTGCCCAATCCTTGAATTTCTCGTAGTAGCCCTGTCGCGTCGCCAGTTGCAGCTTCGCAATCGTCTCAGGATTCCAGGCATGCTTGATACCATCCTTACGCCACGAGAACTGACCATTGTTAGGAAGGAAACCTTTCCCCTCGCCCTTTGGGCTGGGGGTGAGGCTCTTTTCATGCAGCCTTATCGCGTCCCTCGCTATTTCCTTCAGTCCGATGCCACCGATAGTACTTGTGTCTGTGCCGAAGTACCTCCTCAGCAAGTCCTCGCTCAGCCCGATGCTCTCGAAGATCTTCGCGCCCCGATAACTGCGGATGGTCGAAATACCCATCTTCGACATGATCTTTTTCAATCCTTTGTCGACCGCCTTGATGTAGTTCTTCTCAGCGGTAGCATACTCCTCTTGAATCTTGTGCTTCTTCACGAGATCGTCGAGGATAGCGAATGTCACATACGGACACAGCGCACTTGCACCGTAGCCCAGCAACAAGGCTGCGTGCATCGTTTCGCGAATCTCACCGCTCTCTACAATCAGGGCTGTCTGAACACGCTTACCCACGCTAATCAGATAGTGGTGCACAGCCGAAACAGCCAGCAGCGAAGGAATTGCCGCATGTTTTTCATCAATGTCGCGGTCAGAGAGGATGATATAGTTCACACCCTCGTCCACACTAGCCTCTGCCTCTTTGCAGAGTTCATGGAGTGCCTGGCGCAGGCCGCCCTCGCCTTGGGCAATCTCAAAAAGCATCGCCAACTTCTTCGTCTTGAAGCCCTTGTAGCGGATGTTACATAATATGTCGAGTTGTGTGTTGGTCAATACAGGTTGCGGCAGACGAACCATCTTACAATTGCTTGCATCGGGTGTCAGAATGTTTGTTCCAACGGCACCGATATACTCCGTCAACGACATCACCAGTTCTTCGCGAATCGGGTCGATGGCGGGGTTCGTCACCTGTGCGAACTGCTGACGGAAATAATTAAAGAAGACCTGCGGACGATCGCTGACGACCGCCAGCGGAGTGTCGTTACCCATCGCTGCCACAGGCTCCCGTCCTGTTGTTGCCATCGGGGTAATCGTCTTATCAATGTCTTCCTGTCCGAAGCCGAACGCCACGAGTTTCTGTTCCAGGTCGCCCAAACCGTTCTCCACCTTTCGGCCACTCTTCAGTTTCTCCAGTTGCACGCGGTTCTCGCTGAGCCAGTCGCGATAGGGATGTGCCTTTGCTAATTGCTCCTTGATTTCGCCATCATAGTAGATTTTGCCTTCCTGCGTGTCGATAAGCAGAATCTTACCTGGCTGCAGGCGACCCTTGCTCACCACGTCGCCAGGCTCGAAGTCCATCACGCCCACCTCGCTAGCTACTACCATCATTCCTTGTTTTGTTATTGTGTAGCGACTGGGACGCAATCCGTTTCGGTCAAGCATTCCGCCTGCATAGCGGCCGTCGCTGAACAGTAGTGCTGCAGGGCCGTCCCACGGTTCCATCAATATGGAGTGATATTCGTAGAACGCCTTCAGGTCTTCCGAGATGGGGTTCTTGTCATTAAAACTCTCTGGCACTAAAATTGCGATGGCCTGTGGCAGACTAAGTCCGCTCATCATGAGAAACTCAAACACGTTGTCCAAACTGGCGGAATCGCTCATGCCCTCCTGCACGATGGGGCATAGGTCCTTGATATCACCCAGAGTCTCACTGCTCAGGACGCTTTCGCGAGCTTTCATCCATCCGCGATTGCCACGAATGGTATTGATCTCGCCGTTGTGAGCCAGCAAGCGGAACGGCTGGGCCAGGCTCCACGTCGGAAATGTGTTGGTGGAGAAGCGAGAGTGCACCAGCGCAAGGCCGCTTGTCAGATAGGGACTCGACAAATCTGGGAAATACCGCCTGAGCTGTCCGCTTGTCAACATTCCCTTGTAAATGATGTTCTTGCTCGACAGTGAACAGATATAAAAGTCGTTGAAAGACACGCGGTCGACGGTTTCCCTGCCGTCGTCAGCCATCTTCGTCACCCTGTTCTCAATCCTTTTCCTTATTTTATATAATGTGCGGTCGATGGTTTCTGCTTGCTGCTCAGTGGCTCCCGTCACGAATATCTGCTTAATCTCCGGCTCCACCTTTCTTGCCGCAGCGCCTAATACCTCAGGGCAAGTCGGCACCGTGCGCACATGCATCAGTTGCAACCCTTCGCGCTCAATCTCCTCAATCATCACGCTTAGAATTGCCTCCTGTGCTTTTTCATCGCGAGGCAGAAATACCAGTCCAGTACCATATCGGCCTTTCTCCGGCACGGGGATGCCTTGCAACAGGATGAATTCATGGGGAATCTGCAACATGATGCCAGCGCCATCGCCTGTCTTGTCGCGTGTCTCAGCGCCTCGATGCTCCATGTTCTCCAACACGCGTAGTGCGTTATCCACCAGTTCGTGGCTTTTCCCGCCGTGAATATTCACCACCATACCCACACCACAAGCGTCGTGCTCATAGGCGGGTTGGTAGAGTCCCTGCTGAAGGCGCGGTGTCTTCTGTTCTCTCAGTGCTGTCTGCAGTTTGCCCTCTGTCATATTATCCTTACTGTTATCTTTCACCTTATCTGTTTTCTGCCTGCAAAATTAAATTATTTTGCAGATGCCTCAAAATTGTTGACAGTTTTTTTGTTGTTGAAAAAACGCATTATTGACATTTTGCTATAAAAATCCATAATAATCGTTCATTGTGTCAGCATGACAACCCGTAATACCATCTTCTACTTTACAAAATGTCAGATAGTCAGAATTTTAACAATCAAAACAGCAGTGTCCTTTTTCTTATCCTATGAAAAAGTACTACCTTTGCGCCTTGAAAGGCGCGAAGACGCTTTTCAAATGAAAAAAATGACAGAGCGATGAACACAAAGTACATTTTCGTCACAGGCGGCGTGGTTTCCTCTTTGGGGAAGGGTATCATCTCAGCCAGCATTGGCAAGCTGCTGCAGGCACGCGGCTTCAAGGTGACGATTCAGAAATTCGATCCTTACATCAACATCGACCCAGGGACGTTGAATCCCTACGAACATGGCGAGTGTTATGTCACCGAAGACGGTATGGAGACAGATCTGGATCTGGGGCATTACGAACGATTCACCGGCATACATACCACCCGCAACAACTCGATTACAACAGGTCGTATCTATAAGACCGTGATCGACCGCGAACGGCACGGCGACTACTTGGGCAAAACAATTCAGGTAGTGCCACACATTACGGACGAGATTAAACGGAGGATGCTTCATTTTAGAGTTGACAAGTTGACAAGTGAACAAGTGGACAAGTTGAATGATAGCGCAAATAACTCGTCAACTTGTCCGCTCGGCCCGCAGGGACGCTTTCAGAGCGAAGCGGGGAAAGAACTTGTGAACTTGTCAACTCAGTATGACTTCGTTATCACCGAAGTCGGTGGCACTATTGGCGACATAGAGAGTGCGCCCTTCATGGAGGCCATTCGTCAGCTGCGCTGGCAACTGGGACGCGATGCCGTCTGTGTACACCTGACCTACGTGCCCTATCTGAAAGCTGCCGACGAACTGAAGACCAAGCCCACTCAACACTCAGTGAAGGAGTTGCAGAGCATGGGTATTCAGCCCGACATACTCGTCTTACGCACGGAGCGCCACCTCGATGACTCGATACGTCTGAAGGTGGCGTCGTTCTGTAATGTCGATCTGGAATGCGTGGTGCAAAGCGAGGACATGCCCAGCATCTATGAGGTGCCTGTGAGCATGCAGCGACAAGGGCTGGATGCCGCCATTATGCGTAAGATTGGCATTCCTGTGGGCGAGACACCAGCCATGAAGGCTTGGCACGACTTCCTTGAGAAGCAGCGGCACGCTACCCGCGAGGTACATGTCGGACTGGTGGGTAAGTACGACCTGCAGGACGCTTACAAGAGCATCCGCGAAAGTCTGAATCTCGCCGGCATCTACAACGATGTGAAGGCGAAGATTCATTTTGTGAATAGCGAGGAGATTACCAGTCAGAACGTTGCCGAGAAACTCAGCGATATGGCGGGCATCCTCATCTGTCCGGGCTTCGGCCAGCGCGGTATTGAAGGAAAGATTATTGCTGCCGAATATGGCCGCACCCACAATGTTCCTACGTTTGGCATCTGTCTTGGCATGCAGATGATGGTGATTGAGTTTGCCCGCAACGTATTAGGGTACAGCGATGCCAACAGTGCCGAGATGAGCCTCACCCCGCACAATGTCATCGACATGATGGAGGAACAGAAGAGTATCACGCAGATGGGCGGCACGATGCGACTGGGCGCCTACGACTGCCAGTTAGTGGAAGGCAGTAAGGTGTATGAGGCTTATGGAGGGGAAACGCTCGTCAAGGAACGCCACCGCCACCGCTATGAGTTCAACAATGCCTATCAGGAAGAATTTGAGAATCATGGCATGAAGTGCGTAGGCATCAACCCTGCCGCCAATCTTGTGGAGATCGTTGAGATACCCGACAAACGATGGTATATCGGTACGCAGTTCCACCCGGAGTATTCTTCGACGGTGCTGCATCCCCATCCGTTGTTTATGTCGTTCATGAAAGCATGCATCGAAACAACCGATTATGAGAGAAGCTAAACTCATTCTTGAAGACGGTACAGAGTTCATCGGCCGCTCGTTTGGCTATGATGCCGATGCTGTGGGCGAGGTGGTGTTCAACACGGCTATGACAGGCTATCCTGAGAGTCTGACAGACCCCAGTTATGCCGGCCAGATACTGGTTGCCACCTATCCGCTGATTGGCAACTATGGAGTCCCCTCCAACCTCCCCCAACTGGGGGAGGCTACTGGCTCATCTGAGTTCACCCTCCACTTGGAGGGGGATAGGGGGAGACTTCCTGTTTTGGAGAGTGGCCGCATCCATGTGAAAGCTTTGGTTGTGGCCGACTATAGCGAGGCCTATTCTCATTGGAACGCAAAAGAGTCGCTGGCTGCATGGCTGAAGCGGGAGAAGGTGCCTGCGATAACAGGTATCGACACTCGCAGGCTGACGATGGTGTTGCGAGAAAGTGGCGTGATGATGGGGAGAGTAATAATTGGCACAGAGAGCACAGAGAAGACAGAGGGCACAGAGAAGACAGAGAACACCGAGAGCTACGGCTCCGTGAACTGGGTGGAGAAGGTCAGTTGCAAGGATATCATCACCTATCACCCAACCGCAGTACACGATGACTCTGTGTCCTCTGTCTCCTCTGTGCCGAAGGTGGTCCTTGTCGATTGCGGTGTGAAGGCGAACATCATCCGCTGTCTCATCAGACGCGGAATAGAAGTGGTGCGTGTGCCTTGGGATTATGATTTCAACCAATTGGAGTTCGACGGTCTTTTCTTGGCAAACGGTCCCGGCGATCCAGAGCAATGCAGCAAGACGGTGGAGCATATCCGGACATTCCTAGAAAGCAAGCAAGTAAGGCCCTGCATGGGCATCTGTCTGGGAAATCAGCTGCTGGCGCGTGCCGCCGGTGCGAAGACCTACAAACTGAAATACGGTCATCGTTCACACAACCAGCCAGTTCAGCGGGTAGGCACTACACAATGCTTCATCACCTCGCAGAATCACGGCTATGCAGTAGATGCATCGACACTACCTGACGATTGGGAACCGCTGTTCGTGAATATGAACGACGGCTCGAACGAGGGCATCCGCCACAAGTCGAATCCGTGGATGTCGGCACAGTTCCACCCGGAGGCTTGTTCCGGGCCTGTCGATACGGAGTTTTTATTTGATGAGTTCGTTTCATTAGTAAACAAGTATACAAGTAAACAAGTTGACAAGTTCTTTCCCCGCTTCGCTCTGAAAGCGTCCCTGCGGGCCGAGCGGACAAGTGAACAAGATGACAAGTTGAATGATAGCGCAAATAACTCGTCAACTTGTCAACTTGTCCACTCGTCCACAGATAAACACTCGTCCACTTGTCAACTCGTCTACTCGTCCACTCTAAAGAAAGTACTATTGCTGGGCAGCGGAGCCTTGAAGATTGGTCAGGCCGGCGAGTTCGACTACAGCGGCGCACAGGCACTGAAGGCGCTGAAGGAAGAGGGCATCTACTCTGTGCTCATCAACCCCAACATCGCAACCGTGCAGACCTCGAAGGATGTTGCCGACACCGTCTATTTCCAACCCGTCACACCCGAGTTTGTGGAGCGGGTGATAGAGAAAGAGCGTCCCGACGGAATCCTTTTGAGTTTCGGTGGACAGACAGCGCTGAACTGCGGAGTGGAACTCTACGAAAGGGGTGTGCTCGAGAAATATGGCGTCAAGGTGTTGGGAACCCCCGTGCAGACCATCATCGACACAGAAGATCGCGATCGCTTCGTCAAGCGTCTCGACGAGATCGGTGTGAAGACCATCAAGAGTCAGGCTTGCAGCACCGTTGAGGAAGTGCGTTGGGCAGCTGCGGAGTTAGGATTCCCGGTGATATTGCGAGCTGCCTATGCTCTTGGCGGCCTCGGCTCGGGTTTCTGCGACAACGAGGAAGAATTGCTTGTTCAGGCCGAAGAGGCGTTTTCGTTCTCGCCGCAGGTATTAGTTGAAAAGTCGCTGCGAGGTTGGAAGGAGATAGAATACGAGGTGGTGCGCGACCGCTACGACAACTGCATCACCGTTTGCAACATGGAGAACCTCGACCCCCTCGGCATCCATACGGGTGAGTCGATCGTGGTGGCTCCCTCGCAGACGCTCTCGAATAGCGAGTATCACAAACTGCGTGCGCTGGCCATCAAGATCATCCGCCACATCGGCATCGTGGGCGAGTGTAATGTGCAGTATGCCCTTGACCCGCAGTCGGAGGACTATCGCGTCATCGAGGTCAATGCCCGTCTGTCGCGATCGTCGGCGTTGGCATCGAAGGCGACGGGCTATCCGCTGGCTTTCGTCGCTGCCAAGCTCGGCCTGGGCTACGGGCTCTTCGACCTGAAGAATTCTGTCACGAAGACCACCAGCGCCTTCTTTGAGCCTGCCCTCGATTATGTCGTAGTGAAGATTCCCCGATGGGATCTGACCAAGTTCCAAGGAGTGAAGCGGCAGCTCGGCTCGTCGATGAAGAGTGTGGGCGAGGTGATGGCCATCGGTCGCACGTTCGAGGAGGCATTGCAGAAGGGCTTGCGCATGATAGGGCAGGGGATGCACGGTTTTGTGGAAAACCACGTCATAAAAATACCGGACATCGCCACCGCTCTTCACGAGCCTACCGACATGCGTATCTTCGTGGTGTCGAAGGCCCTGCAGATTGGCTATAGCGTGGAGCAGATCCACCAGCTGACGATGATCGACCGCTGGTTCCTGCAGAAGCTGAAACACATCATCGACCTCGACTCGCAACTCAAGGAACTTTCCCAACTGTCGGAAGTCTTTGAGCTGATGGAGCCGAGTGAGCTCAAGGAGTATCTCCAGTCGCCTGAAGTATTCCCGTTGCTGCATGCCGCTAAGACCTATGGCTTCTCCGATTTCCAGATAGCCCGCGCGATAGGACTGGAGCAGTATATGAAGATGGAGCAGGCAGGGCTGACCGTCCGCAAGTGGCGCAAGATGCTGGGACTGGTGCCCATTGTCAACCAGATCGACACCCTCGCAGCCGAATATCCCGCCCAAACCAATTACCTGTATTTATCGTATCTATAGATTTGTAAATCGTAAATAAGTCAATCGTAAATCATAATAGTATGTGTGGAATAGTAGGATATATAGGCACGAAGCAAGCCTATCCGATTTTGATAAAGGGACTCCAGCGACTGGAGTATCGTGGCTACGACTCAGCCGGTGTGGCAATGATTAGCGACAGTGGCAGTCTGAACGTGTATAAGGCCAAGGGTAAGGTGGACAACCTGACAGAGTATTGCAGCGACAAGGACGTGACGGGCTGTGTGGGCATCGCCCATACGCGCTGGGCAACCCACGGCGAGCCGTCGGCAAGGAATGCCCACCCGCACTACTCGCAGAGCCGTAACCTCGCCATCATCCACAACGGCATCATCGAGAACTACGCCGACATCAAGGCGAAGCTTCAGGCGAAGGGTGTCCGGTTTGAGAGCGACACCGACACGGAGGTGTTGGTGCAGCTGGTGGAGTATATCATGGTCAGGAAGAACCTGCCGCTGCTTGAGGCTGTGCAGGTGGCGCTCTATCAGGTGATTGGCGCCTACGCCATCGCCATCGTCGATAAGCGCGACCCTCGCCAGATTATCGCCGCCCGCAAGCAGAGTCCCATCGTGGTGGGCATCGGCGACGGCGAGTTCTTCCTGGGCAGCGATGCCAGTCCTATCATTGAATACACCGACAAGGTAGTGTATTTGGAGGACGGGAACATCGCCCAGATCCGGCTCGGCGAAGAGATGAGAGTCATCAGCATTCTCGGCGAAGAGCAGGAGCTGGCAGTCAAGACGGTCGACATCGACCTCGGACAGATTGAGAAGGGCGGCTACCCGCACTTCATGCTGAAGGAGATCTTCGAGCAGCCGGAGTGCCTGACCAACTGCATGCGAGGACGCATCAATGTCGAGGGTACTCATGTGACGCTCTCCGCACTCATCGACTATCGTGAACAACTGCTTTCGGCCAAGCGCATCGTCATCGTAGCCTGCGGCACATCGTGGCATGCCGGACTCATCGGCAAACAGCTCTTCGAGAGCCTGTGTCGCATCCCCTGCGAGGTGGAGTACGCCTCGGAGTTCCGCTATCGCAATCCTGTGGTGACGAACGACGATGTGGTGATAGCTATCTCACAGAGTGGTGAGACCGCCGACACCCTTGCCGCCATCCAGTTGGCGAAGGAGCAGGGGGCATTCATCTACGGAATCTGCAACGCCATCGGTAGCAGTATTCCTCGTGCTACCGACACGGGAACCTACATCCACGTAGGCCCGGAAATCGGTGTCGCCTCCACCAAGGCATTCACAGGACAGGTGACGGTGCTCTCGATGCTCGCACTCTGCCTGGCTAAGGAACGGGGCACCATCGCCGACGAGTTGTATGGGCGGATGGTGAAGGAGCTGACGCTGATCCCAGAGAAGATGCGGCAGGCACTGAAGGACAACGAACAGATAGAACATCTGGCGCGCACTTTCACCTACGCCAAGAACTGCCTCTACCTCGGGCGCGGTTACAACTATCCTCTGGCGCTCGAAGGAGCCCTGAAGCTGAAGGAGATATCGTATATCCATGCTGAGGGCTATCCGGCAGCAGAGATGAAGCACGGTCCGATAGCGTTGATCGACTCCGAGATGCCAGTATTCGTCATCGCCACCCGCGACAGGCTCTACGAGAAGGTCATCTCCAACATCCAGGAGGTGCGGGCACGAGGCGGCAGGGTGACAGCTCTGGTCACCGAGGGCGATGCGCAAATCAGCAAGTTCGCCGACCACGTCATCGAGCTCCCCGACACGATGGAGTGTTTCCAGCCCCTCATCGCCTCCATTCCCCTGCAGTTGCTGGCCTATCACGTTGCCGTCTGCAAAGGCAAGGATGTCGACCGCCCCAGGAATCTCGCAAAGAGTGTGACAGTAGAATAATAAAAATCGTAAATCGTAAATCCGTCAATCGTCAATCCGTAAATCGTAAATCGTCAATACCCCTATGTGTGGAATCGTAGCAATATTAAACGTGGAGCCTTCGCAGGAGCTCCGTCAGAAAGCCTTGAAGATGAGTCAGAAAATCCGTCATCGCGGTCCTGACTGGAGTGGAATCTATTGTGGCGGCAGCGCCATCCTCGCCCACGAGCGACTGAGCATCGTCGACCCCGAGAGTGGCGGACAGCCGTTGTTCTCTCCTGATCAGAAACAGGTGTTGGCGGTGAATGGCGAGATATACAACCATCTGGAGATTCGCCGTCGCTTAGCCGGACAATATGAGTTCCAGACGCGCTCCGACTGCGAGGTGATCCTGGCATTGTATCGTGAGAAGGGCATCGACTTTCTCGAAGACCTGAGCGGCATCTTCGCCTTTGTGCTCTACGACGAGGAGCGCAACGAGTTCTTGATTGCCCGCGACCCCATCGGCGTCATACCCCTTTACATTGGCTACGACAGCGAGGGCACGGTCTATGTGGCATCTGAACTGAAAGCCCTCGAAGGCCAGTGCGAGCGTTATGAGCCCTTCCTGCCAGGTCATTATTACTGGAGTGCCGACCCGGGAATGAAGCGATACTATCGCCGCGACTGGATGCAGTTTGACGCCGTGAAGGACAATCCTGCCAGCGTTGAGGCTATCCATGATGCACTCGAGGACGCCGTCCGTCGCCAACTGATGTCCGACGTGCCCTACGGCGTGCTACTCTCAGGCGGCCTGGATTCCTCCGTCGTTTCAGCCATCGCCGAGAAATACAGCGAGATGCGCATCGAGGACGACTCCCGGACCAAAGCCTACTGGCCTCGTCTGCACTCGTTTGCCGTAGGACTGAAGGGAGCCCCCGACCTCGCCAAAGCCAAGCTCGTGGCCGACCATATCGGCACCGTGCACCACGAAATCAACTATACCGTTCAAGAAGGACTCGATGCCATCCGCGACGTCATCTACTTCATCGAGACCTACGACGTCACCACCGTCCGTGCTTCCACGCCCATGTACCTGTTGGCCCGTGTCATCAAGTCGATGGGAATCAAAATGGTGCTCTCGGGCGAGGGAGCCGACGAAATCTTCGGCGGCTATCTCTACTTCCACAAAGCCCCGTCGGCAAAGGACTTCCACGAGGAGACCGTCCGCAAGCTCGGAAAGCTCTATCTCTACGACTGCCTCCGCGCCAACAAGAGCCTGTCGGCGTGGGGTGTCGAGGGTCGTGTTCCCTTCCTCGACAAGGAGTTCCTCGATGTAGCTATGCGAACAAATCCAGAGGTGAAGATGTGCCCAGGCTCGACAATTGAGAAGAAGATAGTCCGCGAGGCCTTCGCCGATGTGTTGCCCGAGGCTGTGGCGTGGCGACAGAAGGAGCAGTTCAGCGACGGAGTGGGCTATTCTTGGATCGATACCCTCAAGCAGATCACCGCTGAGGCTGTCAGCGACGAACAGATGGCGCATGCCGCCGAACGGTTCCCCATCAATCCGCCTAAGAACAAGGAGGAATACTACTATCGCTCTATCTTCGCCGAGCACTTCCCCTCAGAATCGGCCGCCCGCAGCGTGCCCAGCGAGGCCAGCGTTGCCTGCTCCACCGCCATCGCCCTCGAGTGGGATGCCGCCTTCAAGAACATGAATGATCCCTCAGGCCGAGCCGTCAAAGGCGTTCACACGAATGCCTATTGACGGAACGACCAAAAAATGCGTCAAAGGCGTTCACACGAATGCCTATAGTTAGAACCCCTTCCGATATTCCTTCGGACTCATGCCCTTCAGGCGTAGGAAGAACTTGCTGAAGGAAGGGGTGTCGGCGAAGTGGAGGCGGTCGGCTATCTGGGTGATGCTCAGTCGGGAGGTTTGCAACAGGAAGGAGGCCTCCATCAGTAGCATCTGATTGATATAGTCGACAACGGTGCGGCCCGTGACCTGACGAACCACGCGGGAGAGATAGACGGTAGAGATATTGAGCTGGTCGGCATAGAACGGGATGTCGTGGTGCCGGGCGAAGTGGCGGGGCAGCAGACGGATGAAGCCGATGAAGATCTCCTCCACGCGCTGGGGCGTCTGGCGGTGTACGATGGCACGCTGCTGGGCATTCTGCAGGTCGAGCAGGAAGATGGAATAGAGCATGCGCAACACCTCGCCTTTATAAATATGGTCGGAATGAAGATAGCCGATGATTTCGCGCATCTTTGCAATCAGATGCTGTGCGGCATCTGAGGCCAGCGTCTGCTTGGGCTCATGCAGCTGTACGATGGGCAGGTAGGCCAGATGCAGGAGGTCGTGGAGGGATGGAGCCTCAATGGTGACATGCTCATCGGCCATCAGACAGTAGCCGTGGAAATCGTCGGAGGTGGCGATGACGTCGACGGGGAGGCCTGGCGAATAGGTGTACAGGTCGTTGGGACGTAGCGTCAGATCGCGCCCGTTGTAGTGAATCGTCATCCACCCTTTGTCCACCAGCATAAAGGCGAAGCAGGCCACGAATCCATGCAACAGGTTGGCACGAAGGATTTTCGGCCCGTCTGTTTCCAGACAGTACATCCCGTCGTCACCACCTTTTTCGGGCAAGTCGTCGCCAACAAATATCGGCAAATATTCATTCAGCGTGTACATATCGGGGGCAAAGATACGAATAATTTCTCATAGTTGTATCGTTTCAGACAAGTTTTGTATTGTTTCAGATTTGGATTCGTGCAAAAAACTCCGTAATTTTGCGGTGTGATTTATGAATGAAAATAACATAATCGTCTAACAACTAAAAACAAAACAATTATGGACAAGAAGAAATCTATTGAGGCATTACAGTTTTTCGTAACCCATCTGGCAGAAGGCGCCATCGTTCACAAGCAGCAGGGCATGATCTTCAAGTCGCAGGGCATCACCAAACTCGGAGAGAAATACATCGGCCATTTCAATGAGGAGATGGGCTGGGTGGAGAAGTTCACGGAGCGCATCCTCGACCTTGGCGGAGAAATCAAGTTCGAAGGCATGAAGAGGCGCGACCTGATCTGCGACCCCGTTGAGTATGTCAAGGCCGACCTCGCCATTCAAGAGCCAGGCGTTGAACTGCTGATGAAGTGCATGGAGGGCGTGAAGGACGATCCCATCACCTACGATCTGCTGAAGGACTACCTGAGGGACGAGGAAGAAGACCTCTTCTGGAGCCAGGGCGCAGTGGAGCTCATCGAGAAGATTGACGCGCGGCACTGGCTGCGGTTGCAACTGTAATAGTTGATAGTTGAAAGTTGATAGTTGAAAGTTCTTGCTCCGCGATGGCCTCACCCCCAGCCCCTCTCCGAAAGGCGAGGGTAGCTATAAGCGGCAGAGCCGAGCGGAAAGTTGAAAATTAATACCTTAAAATTTTAAAAACAATGAAAGAACAAGTATTACAAGCCATGCGCGAGTTCGGTGCACCCGTCAACGCAGGCAAGATTGCGGAAATCACAGGTATCGACCGCAAGGAAGTGGACAAGGCTTTTGCCGAGTTGAAGAAAGAGGGAGCCATCGTGTCGCCCGTCCGCTGCAAGTGGACTCCAGCCCAGTAATCTCTCACGGCTTCGTCGTCGACGCAAGTACAGTGCAAATCAGATGAGCAGAGCCAAGCTTGCTTGAGCTATGCCATGATGCAGCCTGTACTCGCAACGAACGTTGCAGATAAATTTTTTGCTCACGGAGGGCTTCGGCCCTCCCTTTTTAAATATTCACACGAATGCCTATTGACGGAGCGAAAAAAAAGCGTTTGCTCCGTTTACTACGCAAGCGGCAGAGCCGAGCGGGGGAGGTGGGTTCCGCTTAGCGGCTGCAGCACGTGAATGCAGAGATTCTGCAAATTCCTGATCACCTCCATCGAGGGCGCATCCTGCAGCTTCCTGTGACTTGTCGCCGTTAGTTCCTCTAATGTAAAATTCTTACTCAGCTTCATCGTTTTATCGGAAACAAATTAGAATAATTAGAATAATTCTGTCCACAAAGATTTGTTTTTGCCTGCGGCGCCACATGTAGGGGCAGACCCCTGTGTCTGCCCGAACAGCGGACACGAAATGGACACAAATGGCGGGTAGACACGGGGGTCTGCCCCTACGAGCGCGGGCTGGTCATTTCACCCCCCTCCCCTTCGTGCTCCCTCTCCTTGGAGAGGGCTGGGGTGAGGCTTTACACTAGTGTGGAGATGTGATGGAGCCAGCCGGTTCCTGCGATTGTTCCGCGATTCCCAAATAAGACATAGAGACAAAGAGACAAAGAGAGATTTCTAAGGAACATGGGAATTGGGGAAACGCGCTCGGCTCTCCGACTCTATGTCTCTCTGTCTAAATTCCTTGATTCCTTCATTCCTTAGAATCATCTAAGATCCGTGGAGAAACTGATGGGTCAAAAAGTTTATAATTACCTAAAAAAAAGCGGGGTTGTTTTGTACGTGGATGGAGAAAATTTTGTAACTTTGTCGGGAAATAACTAAACAATCTGAAAAAATGCACAGAATGATGAGAGACGCAAGGTATTTGTTGCTGGTGCTGGCGTCGCTGCTGCTGGGCAGCGCCGATGCTCACGCACAGGGCGCCGGCGAGGCGCCGGGCACGGTGTATATGGTTGCCGATGCCCATCTGGACACGCAGTGGAACTGGGATGTGCAGACCACGATTAAGAACTATGTGTGGGACACGATGGTTCAGAACTTCCATCTGTTCCGCCAGTATCCTGACTACATCTTCAACTTCGAGGGCGGCGTGAAGTACAGCTGGATGAAGGAGTACTACCCGCTGCAGTATGAGGAGCTGAAGGAATGGATTCGCAAGGGGCGGTGGCACATCACCGGCAGCAGCTGGGATGCGTGCGAGACGATTGTGTGCTCGCCGGAGTCGTGGATTCGCAACATCCTGCTCGGCCAGACGTTCTTCCGCCAGGAGTTCGACACGGAGGGCACGGACGTGTTCCTGCCCGACTGCTTCGGCTTCCCGTACACGATGCCTACGCTGGCTCGCCACTGCGGTCTGATCGGCTTCTCGTCGCAGAAGCTGGTGTGGCGCACGAATCCGTTCTATGAGGGCGGGAAGCGCTATCCGTTCTCGTTCGGCGTGTGGGAGGGCATCGACGGCAGCAAGATGCTGATGGCGCACGGCTTCAACTACTCGCAGCGCCTGCCCGACGAGGACCTCTCGAGCAGTGAGATGCTGATACGCGAGGTGGAGGAGAGTCCGCAGCGCGTGTCGTATCGCTACTACGGCACGGGCGATGTGGGCGGCTCGCCGACGGTGGCTTCGGTGCGCGGCGTGGAGAAGGGCCTGCGGGGCAGCGGTCCGCTGAGGATTCTCAGTGCTACGAGCGACCAGCTCTACAAGGACGTGCTGTCGTCGGGACAGATGGAGAACCTGCCGTCGTTCCGCGGAGAGCTGTATATGGACCTGCACGGCAACGGCTGCTATACGTCGCAGGCTGCGATGAAGCTCTACAACCGCCAGAACGAGCACCTGGGCGACGCTGCCGAGCGTGCTGCGGTGATGGCCGACTGGGCTGGCGCCTATCGCTATCCGATCGGGCTGATGACGGAGTCGTGGCGCAGGATGCTGTGGCATCAGTTCCACGACGACGTGACGGGAACGAGCATTCCGCGGGCGTATGAGTTCTCGTGGAACGACGAGCTGCTGTCGCTGAAGCAGTTCTCGGATGTGCTCACGACGAGTGTCGGCGGTGTGGCTCGGAAGATGGACACACAGGTGGCCGGCACGCCCGTGGTGGTGTATAACAACGAGGCGTTCGCGGTGAAGGGTCTGGTGAAGGTGGACCTGGACCAGCTGGGAAAGGCGCAGGCGCTGAGCGTCGTGGATGGTGCCGGACGGAAGGTGCCGTCGCAGATCGTCGGCCGTCAGCTGCTGTTTGAGGCGGAGGTGCCTTCGGCAGGTATGGCGGTGTATGGCCTGACAGAAAGCCCCACCCCCAACCCCTCCCCCGTAGGGAGGGGAGTCAGGGAGTTGGAGAACTCGGTGTACCGCCTGCGGCTGGATGAGCACGGCGACCTGGTGTCGCTCTACGACAAGCGTGCACAGCGCGAGCTAGTGGCAGCCGGGAAGAGTATCCGCCTGGTGGTGTTCGACGACTGCAGGTCGGAGACGTGGCCGGCATGGGAGATCCATAAGCGCACGCTCGACAAGGACCCGCTGCCCATCCACGAGGATGTGAGCATGGAGGTGGTCGAGAACGGCCAGCTGCGCAAGACGCTGCGCGTGAGCAAGCGCTACGGGGCGACGGTGATCCGTCAGGACCTGCACCTCTACGAGGGTGCCGAGGCCGACCGCCTGGACTTCGAGACGACGGTGGACTGGGCTGCCGAGAACGCCCTGCTGAAGGCGGAGTTCCCGCTGGGCATCGCCAACGAGATGGCTTCCTACGACCTCGGGCTGGGCACTGTGCAGCGCGGCAACAACCGCGATAATCAGTTTGAGGTGTATTCGCACGAATGGACCGACCTGACCGACCGCAGCGGGGCGTATGGCGTGACGATCCTGAACAACGGCCGCTACGGCTGGGACAAGCCCAACGACAACACGCTGCGCCTGTCGCTGCTCTACGCGCCGAAGCCGGGCAAGAGCTTCGCCTATCAGGCTCATCAGGACAAGGGCCACCACGTGTTCACCTATAGCATCATCGGCCACCAGGGGGCAATGGACCTGCCGCTGACCGCCCGCCGCGCTACTGCGTTCAACAGTCCGCTGCGCGCCTTCGTAGCCCCGCGTCACAAGGGTGCACAAGGTCGTTCGTTCTCGTTTGTGGAGTGCGACAACGACAATGTGCTCATCCGCACGATGAAGCGTGCCGAGGTGAGCGACGAATATGTGGTGCGCGTGCATGAGCTGGGCGGAAAGGAGGAGCAGCAGGCCACGCTGACCTTCGCCGCCAACATCGTAGCGGCTGTGGAGGCCGACGGTACGGAGAAGACGATTGGCGAGGCGCCGTTCGTGGGCAATAAGCTCGCGGTGGACATCAATCCGTTCGGCGTGAGGACCTACAAGGTGAAGCTGCGGAAACAGAAGGAAGAGGCTATCGCGCAGCAGCCGCTCGTGCTGGCATTCAATAAGAAGTGTGCGACGTTTAATGCCTTCCGCAAGGATGCCGACTTCGAGGGTGGCTACAGCTATGCAGCAGAACTGCTGCCGGAGTCGCTGACGGCCGACGGCATCACGTTCCGCCTGGGCGAGAAGGATGCCGCAAACGGTATGGCCTGCGAGGGCGACACGCTGCAGGTGCCTGCGGGCTACAACCGCCTGTATCTGCTCGCCGCCAGCAGCGAGGGCGACCGAAAGGCTGAGTTCACGGCGCTCTCGGCGCAGAAGAATGCCAAGCGCTGGCGACAGACGGTGGAGGTGCCGTTCTACAGCGGGTTCATCGGTCAGTGGGGTCATACCGGCCACACGAAGGGATTCCTGAAGCAGGCCCAGGTGGCCTACACGGGTACTCACCGCCACTCGCTCTCGGCCGACGAGCCCTATGAGTTCACGTATATGTTCAAGGTCGCCATCGACCTGCCGAAGGGCACCACGCAGGTGATCCTGCCTGCCGACAGGCACGTCGTGCTGTTTGCCGCTACGGTGGCCAACGAGGGCGAGGGTGTGAAGCCGGCAAGCAGTCTGTTCGAGACCTCGAATACCGACGACGTCAGCTATCAGGAGGAGATGGTGACGGCGAAGCAGGGAAAGCCGAAGACGGCGAGCCTGGTGCGCGGCATGCAGCCCATAGAGTGCTCGGGCTTCGTGAATGAGAAGGAGAGTCCCGCCATGCTTACCGACGGGAAGGACGATACGAAGTGGTGCGACACGCATAACGCCCCGAACTACATCGTCTACGACCTCGGCGAGACGAAGAGCGTGAGCCGCTGGCGTCTGCTGCATGCAGGGCATGAGACGGAAGACTATATCACGCGTACGGTGCTGCTGCAGGGTCGCAATGCGCCCGGCGAGGAGTGGCAGACGCTCGATATCCTCGACGGCAACCGACTGAACGAGACCGACCGCAGCTTCGAGCCTCGGTCGGTGCGCTATGTCCGTCTGTATGTGGTTGGTCCTACGCAGGAGATCGGCGGCATCGCCACACGACTGTACGAGTTTGGGCTGTGGTAAAGGCCCCACCCCAGCCCTCCCCCGCTCGGCTATGCCGCTTTCAGAGCGATAGCGGGGAAAGAAAGGGGGAGGGGGAACAAAAGGGGAGGTTTTTTTATCGGAAAGAAATTATCATAATTAGAATCGCTCGGCTCTGCCGCTTTCAGAACAAAGTGGAGAAAGAACTAGAGACAACAAAAAGTTGTCCAAAGTTGTCTATGTTGTCTTAATAAATCCCACTACCCAGATAGTTTTTACAAAACAAATTGTTTTGGGGGACCCCTTTGGGGTGGGGCTTTACGAATTCTTATAGTCGCGGGGCGTCATGCCGTAGAAGCGCTTGAAGATGGTGGAGAAGGAGGCGGAGTTACTGAATCCGCAGGCATACATCACCTCCGTGACGTTCATATCGCCTGTTGAGAGCAGGTGAGCCGCCTGCTTCAGTCGGATGTTCCGGATGAAGTCGTGGGGCGTCTGTCCCGTGAGCTCTTTCATCTTCCGGTGCAGGTGAACGCGGCTGATACCCACCGTCGAGGCGATGGTATCAACGCTCAGGTCGCTATTCGAAATATTCTCGTTGATGACTTTCATGATTCGCTCGAGGAGCTTCTCGTCGGGCGACTTCATCTCGACGCGCTGTACCTTGCTCTCCAGGTCGTCGTTGCGGCCGTATTTCAGTCGCAGCATATGTCGCGAACTGATGAGGTTGACGATGGTACGGCGTAGGATGTCCATGTTGAAAGGCTTCACGATGTAGGCATCGACACCCGTGCCAAGACCTTCGAGCTTGTCCTCGTCGCGGTTCTTCGCGGTGAGCAGCACGATAGGAATGTGGTTGGTCTGCGGGTTCGACTTCAGCGTGGCGGCGAGGGTGTTGCCGTCCATCTCCGGCATCATCACATCACTCAGCACGAGGTCGGGCAGGCTCTTCAGCGTCTCGGCAAGTGCCTCGCGGCCGTTGGTGCACGAGCGGATGTCGTAGTCGGCAGAGAGGCTCTGGGTGAGGTAGTCGCGAATCTCGTCGTCGTCCTCGGCGATGACGATGATCTGACGGCGGTTCTTCTCGGCCGACCATTCGGCAGAGTCGTCGAGCAGTCCGTCCATTTCGTCGTCCTCCTCCTCGAGGAGTTGCGGTGCCGGGGCGTTATGGAGCTCCGGTTCCTCGACGTCGATCTCGTCTTCCGTGAGGTGATCCTTTCCAAGCGGAATGGTGACGACGAACTCCACGCCGTGCTGGCTGTTGTCGGCGAGCAGGCTGGCGGCTTCCTCAGCATTGAGGTTGCGGGCGACGATAGTGCCGTGATGGAGCTCTACGAGCGAGCGCGTCAGGTCGAGTCCGATGCCCGTTCCCGTGTTGCGGTCGTTGACGGTCGTCGTGGTCTGGTAGAAGCGCTTGAAGATGTTGTCGAGCATGTCTTCGGGAATGGTCTCGCCGTTGTCGCTCACGGCAATCGTGGCGTGATGGTCGTCGTGGGACACCCGGATGAGGATATCGCCGCCCGGCGGTGTGAACTTGAATGCATTCGACAGTATGTTGACAACCACCTTGTCGAACTGCCGGCGGTCGATCCACACGGGCAGCTGGTCGGCGTCGTGTTCGTAGCGGAAGCTTACGCGCTTGGTCTGTGCCTGGTGCTCGAAGAGTGTGTAGATGTCCTGCACGAACGGCACGAGGTCGGTCGCCGACATGTGCATCTGCATCATTCCCTTGTCGATCTTACGCAAGTCCATGAGCTGGTTGATGAGGCTGAGGATGCGCTCGGCATTGCGGCGGATGGTTTCATAGACGCTGCGGCGATGCGGGTCGTCGTCCTGCTTCATGAGCGACAGCAGCGGCGTGATGATAAGCGTCATCGGCGTGCGTATCTCGTGGCTGATGTTCATGAAGAAGCGCAGCTTCGCCTCGCCCATCTCCTCGGCGTGGATGTGTTCCTGCAGTCGCAGACGGTCCTGTTCGTTACGGCTGCGCTGCCGCAGGTATTGCCAGATGGCCAGGCAGAGCAGCAGGGCATAGAGGCAGGTGGCCCACCACGTGCGCCACCACGGGCTGTGAATCACCACCGTGAACTGCCGCTCCTCGGTCTGCACATTGTTGCGCTCGGCCTTGATGCGGAACTTATACGTTCCCGGCGTGAGGTGCGAGAAGGCGATTTCGTTCTTGCCCGGTTGCAGTCGGACCGGTGCCTCGTTGTTGATCTGATATATATAAGTAATGTGTTCGGGGGTGTCGTAGGTAAGCGTCGACAGCTGAATGGTGAACGAGTTGTCGCGGTAGCTCAGGTCGAAGCGGTTGCTGGCGATGACCGAGGTGTCGCACACGGTGTAGTGGCCCGACCGCGTGCCCTTGCCCGCATGTTCGCCGTTGATAAGGAATGCCGAGAGTTTCACGCGGGCTTTCCATTCCTTCTGTGAGATTTTCATCGGGTCGAACCAGGTGATGCCGCCTACGCCGCCGAAAAGCATCAGTCCGTTGGGCGATGTCCACGAAGCACCTGTCGAGAACTCGTTCGACTGCAGGCCGTCGTCGATGAAGAAGTTCTCGGTGCTGCCCGTCTTCGGGTCGTAGCAGCACAGGCCGCGATACGACGAGATCCACAGGCGCCCGCGCTGGTCTTGCTCTATCGAGCTCACGCCGTTGCTTGTCAACACGTTGTCGGTGGCGTATTGCTCCATGCGGTGTGACAACAGGTCGTAGCACAGCAGGCTGTCGCTGGTGGCCAGGAGCAGTCGGCCGCCGAACTCCTTCACGTTGAACACCGACGTGCCGTACATCAGACAGTTCTGGCCGAAGGTGTTGGTCCAGCTTTCGGTTTCTATGTCGAGACAGCAGGCACCCATCGTCGTGGCGAGATAGACGCGCTTGCCGTCGGGCGACAGCGACAGCTGCGAGAGGTAGTCATTGGTGGGGCTGTTCACTTGCCGGTTGTCGATGGCACCTTCCTTCATCGTGTACGATTTGACAGTGCCGTCGGGGGAGAGGCGTATCAGACCGTTACCCATCGTGGCCAGCCAGATGTTTCCCTTCGGGTCGCAGGCAATGCCGAACACGCTGACGCGCCAGCCCTGCGGCAGCTGCTGCTGGTGGTAGTTGCCGCCGGCATCGATCCATCCGCAACCCTCCTGATAGCTGCCGAGCCAGATGCGGCCCTGCAGGTCCTCGCACAGCGAGATGACCGTTGCCGGCACATTGCCCCCGTAGTGCTTGACGAGCGTCGACGACTGCGTGAGCTGGTAGAGGCCGTCCTTGTCGGTGCCTACCCACACATAGCCGCGCGAGTCGATCATCGTGCTGGCGACGCAGGCCTGTCCGATGACGTTGTTCGGCCCGAGGCGATAGCCCATATACGAGAATCCTGCCCCGCTGGCAGGCTGCATATAGATACCTTTCTGCAGCAGTCCCAACCAGAGGTTGCCGCTATGGTCTTCGGTGAGCGAGAGCACCTTCGCCTGCGTGAGGTCCAGCATACTGGTGTAGAAGGGATTGTCGACGAGGTTGCCCGTTGTGGGGTCGTAGATGGCGATTCCCGCACCGTCGTAGCCGATGACGACCTGCCCGTTGCTCCTGCAATAGATGGCAGGCACGAGTTTGTTGTAAGTGGCATCGATATGCACGAAGCTGTGGCCGTCGTGGCGGTAGACACCCTGTCGGGAGGTGCCCACGTAGAGGTGGCCGTCCTTGTCGATGCACAAGCTGCGGACACACGATTTCAAGGGCTCCTCCTGGAAGTAGCGCTCCACGACCTTGCCTTTGTGCCACACCAGCACACCCTGCTGATCGGTGGCTATCCACACGCGACCCTTGCTGTCTTCAACCATGCTATGCACGGTGGACGCTGCCGCCAGGTCGCCGCCCAGCTGTCGGGCTGTCGTTGCCGATGTCATGCGCACCACACCGCAACCCGATGTGCCGATGAGAATCTCGCCACTCTTCAGCTCCAGAAAGCAGATAACGTAGCACGACGACACATGACCGCTGAGGTCGGTGATTTCTACCGTATTGAACGTTGAGCCGTCGAAGGTTTGCAGACCTCCGAAGAAGCCGAGATACATGAGGTTGTGATGATCCTGGGCGATGCAGTTCACATAGTTACTCTCCATGCCTGGATAGCTGTCCTTCGTGAAGGTTCGGAACTGATAGCCGTCATAGCAGCAAAGACCGTTGCGGGTGGCTCCCCACAGCAGTCCGTCGTTGTCAACAAACACCTGATTGATAAAACTGCTCGGCAACTGGTTGTCGGCGTTGTATAGTTTTCCGATTTGGGCACTGAGATTCATCAGCGCCAACACGGTGAGTAGTGTGGTCAGAACAAGTCTTTTCATTCTGTTAGTCGATGGAAATATAATTATTTGCCTGCAAAGGTAACATTTTTTGCGATATGTACCAAATATTTGTAACATTTTGTAAAACCTGTGTTACAAATTATCGGTTGTAATTCATGGTTTTTTCGTAACTTTGCCGAGATATTATTACACTAATGACATGATGAAAAAGATTGTTTCCCTATTCCTGCTGCTCGGCGCATTCTCGCTTGCAGCAACAGCACAAAACCCCATCATCGGCCATCTGTTCACAGCTGATCCGACAGCTCGTGTGTTTAACGGAAAGGTCTATCTCTATCCTTCGCACGACATCTTCCCACCGGAGGGTCAGCGACAAGACTGGTTCTGCATGGAAGACTACCACGTATTTTCGTCGGAGAACCTCACCGACTGGACCGATCACGGAGTAATTGTTACCCAAAACAAAGTTCCTTGGGTAAGGCCCAACTCTTATTCGATGTGGGCTCCCGACTGCGTTGAGCGCAATGGTAAGTACTATTTCTATTTCCCGTCGGCACCAAAGGACGGTCGGGGCTTTGGCATCGGTGTGGCCATCGCTGACAGCCCGGAAGGACCGTTCGTTCCCGAGCCGGAGCCTATCAAGGGCATCGGCGGCATCGATCCTTGCGTGCTCCTGGCTTCCGACGGTAATGCCTACATCTTCTGGGGCGCTGGTCGTTGTGCCAAGCTCAAGCCCAACATGAAGGAACTCGCCGACGACACCCCAAAGGAGAAAGTGAAATGGGGAGAGCGCGAGTTTGAGATGTATGGTGTGAACTGCCTGAAAGACCTGCCCAGCCGGCAGGCTGAGGGTCCCTTTGCCTTCGAGTACAACGGCAACTATTACCTGACGTATCCTTACGTTCGGGAGAATACCGAAGTTCTCGGATATGCTATGAGCAAGAACCCGATGGGACCCTACGAATACAAAGGTCTGATCATGGCCGAGCACGAAAATGGCTGCTGGACCAACCACCACAGCATCGTCAACTACAAGGGACAGTGGTATCTGTTCTATCACCAGAATGCCTACTCGCCCCGCGACGATAAGCGCCGTTCGGTACAGATCGACAGACTGTATTTCAATCCTGACGGTACCATCCAGGAGGTGAAGAAGACCATGCGTGGCGTGGGTATCAACAAGGCCACCGAGAAGATTCAGATCGACCGCTATAGCACAGCTTCGGCCGATGTTACTACGGCACTGATTGATACGGTGAACACCTTCCGCAGTTTCCAGGCCACCCTGCCCGCGAAAGGCAGTTGGCTGAAATACAACGACGTTGACTTCAGCTGCATCAAGGACGGCTATCTGGTGCTGAACGCCAAAGCCAGCGACGACACTGAGTTCTGCGTTCGCGAGAAAAGTGCCAACGGAAAGGTGATTGCTCGCTTCAAAATGGCAGTACGTCCGCCGGAGCCTCCCGCCGGAGCAGCCAATAATCCGATGATGGCCCGCTTCCGTCGCGATATGCGCAACCAGTGGCTTACACAGACGGCAGCGCTGGAGTACACACCGAAGGGCGTCACCGATCTCGTCATTACCAATGAGGGAACGAGTGCCTTGAGCGTTGACTGGGTGCAGTTCAAGAACCGCCCCAACTACTTCTCGCCTGTGGCAGCAAAGGCTCCTGCAGCCAAGCCCGACGAGGAAGGCTTCATCCGTCGCTGGATGCTGCTCGAACCCATCGATAAGCCCAACAGCGGAAATACCGTCTTCACCGATTCCTATCTGCGCGAACACTTCAATCGCGAGTATTTCAAGGGTCAGCAGACCATTGTGCCGAAGGACGGACAGAAGGTGACGGCCGTATTCAAGCAGGAACAGGCTCCCGCAGGTTTCGGCCGCGGAGCTCAGCAGATGCCTGAAGGACCGCAGGTGAAGACCGTGAAGCAGACGCTCACCTGGCACGCCCTCGAAAGCAATATGTTCAACGTGAAGCTCTTCCGCTTCGCCGAGAAGTGGGGCGAGAAGGTCTATGGCGTGCTCTTCTGGGCTGTCACCGTGATCGACTGCCCTGAGGATATCGAGAACGTCCGCCTGGCCGTAGGCTCGAACTCTGCCTCGATGTGGTGGCTCAACGGCGAGGAAGCCCTGCTGCTCAGCGGTGACCGCCGTATGGTGAAGGACGATGCGATGTCGCAGCGCCTCACGCTGAAGAAAGGCCGTAACATCCTGCGTGGTGCCGTCATCAACGGCCCGGGCATGAGCGACTTCTGCGTTCGCTTCCTCGACGAGCAGGGAAAACCCGTCACTGGCTATACAATTACCGTAAATCAATAACCTTTAACAGCTGAAGATTATGAAGACGAAATATCTGATAGCATTTTCCACTATCCTTTGTACATTATCCATTAGCCCGGTAAGGGCACAAATCGGACGACCCTACATCCACGACCCGTCGACCATCGCCGAGTGCGAGGGCAAGTATTATACCTTTGGCACAGGCGGCGGAGGACTCATCAGCGAGGACGGCTGGAACTGGCACAGCGGAGCTGAGCGCCCAGGCGGCGGTGCTGCTCCCGACGTACTGAAGATCGGCGACCGCTATCTCTGCATCTATGGTGCTACGGGTGGCGGACTCGGAGGCGGACACAGCGGCCGCATTCTCACCATGTGGAACAAGACGCTCGACCCGAAGTCGCCTGACTTCAAATGGACTACAGCCGTCGAAGTGTGTTCGTCAGACGGAATGGAAGACCAGGATGCCATCGACCCGGGTCTGCTCCTCGACCCGACGACGGGCCGACTCTGGGCCAGCTACGGCACATACTTCGGTACGATCCGCCTCATCGAACTTGACCCCACCACGGGTTATCGCGTGGCAGGCAACAAGGAGAAGGATATCGCAATAGACTGCGAGGCTACCGATCTCATCTACCGCAACGGCTGGTACTACCTGCTTGGCACACACGGCACTTGCTGCGATGGCGTGAACTCCACGTATAACATCGTTGTAGGTCGCTCGCGCAGCGTTGAGGGTCCATATATAGATAATGTGGGTCGCGACATGTATCACGGCGGAGGACGTATGGTCATTGCCGCCGGTGATCGCAAGACAGGTCCTGGACACTTTGGACGCACCATCATCGACGAAGGAGTAGAAATCATGTCGTGCCACTTCGAGGCCGACTTTGACTTGGGCGGACGTTCCACGCTGGGCATTCGTCCGTTGCTCTGGAAGAACGACTGGCCCTATGCCGGCGAACAGTTGAAGAACGGCAGCTATGCTATCCTGAGCGAGCGCCGCGGCTACTCACTTGAACTGGCTGTCGACTTTGTTCGCATGAATGTGGCCCGTCAGGGCGGATTCGGCGGCTTCGGCCGTCCACAGCAGGAGGCTGCCCCCCCGACGCCCGTTCCCAACCAGACTTTGGCTGAGGTGCAAAGTTCATGGCCCGCAGGCGATATCCCTGTCCGCATCGGCGACTACATGTTCCGTCCTTGGCAGAAGTGGGAGCTGGCACGCACAGATAAGGGTACTATCACCGGACCGCTTTATATCATCCGCATTGAGGGAACCGATCGTGCCTTAACCGCTACGGCCGACCTGGAGCTGACCACCAAGAAGTTTGCTGATCTCGATGAGCAGCTCTGGCGCATCGAACAGCTCACTGACGGCACCTATCGCATCATGCCTTACGTCATCCCAGGTCAGGAGGGCAAGAACCAGAAGTACTGCCTCTATTCAGCTGGCGACAGTACGCCCACCCTCGCACCCTACGATTTCTCCTCCGATAACTCCAAGTGGAATTTCACGAAGGAATCTTCATCACCGACTTCGCATTAAAACAACTCTTTTCCATACAACGAGGCTCGTCATCACGACGAGCCTTTTTTTGGAGCCCCACCCTGGCCCTCCCCAAAGGGGGAGGGGGAAAAGCCTCCCCCCTGCCCCTCCGAAAGGAGGGGATCCCCACTCCGACTTGCCCTCCGTCGCGAATGAGGGATTCGCTCCCCTTTGTGGGGCCGCAGCCACACCAATGGCTGCTCTGAAGACCCCAGTCGCCCCAAAGGGGGAGAGGGAAAGATGGCAGGGATTCTTTTTATCGGAAAGAAATTATCATAATTAGAATCGCTCGGCTCTGCCGCTTTCAGAGCGAAGTGGGGAAAGAATTTTGTCCACAAATATTTGTTTTTCCTGCGGCGCTACGTGTAGGGGCAGACCCCCGTGTCTGCCCGAACAGCGGACACGAAATGGGCACAAATGGCGGGCAGACACAGG
>JAFZAP010000024.1 GCA_017557185.1 Prevotella sp. | reverse complement strand
TCCCTTACCGACTACCAGAAAGCCCTCTGTAAACCCAGTTTGCAGAGGGCTTTTCTTTTGCTATCCATTCCTGCTTCGCTACGCAAGCGTCTCCCAGGGGCAATGTTTTCGGACAGCAAGGACAATGCTTTCAGGCAGCTGGAGCATTGCTTTCGGACTGCTAGGGCAATGCTTTCGGACTGCTAGGGCAATGCTTTCGGAGTCCGACGGCAATGCTCTAAGCGTCGGATAGACATGCCTTTAGAGTCTGAGAGCAATGCATCACAGACACAAAATCAACAAAAATATAAAAAAAACTCGTCAGTATATCCTTCACTACAGTTTCATCTCCTTCATGATTTCGCTCATCTTCTGCACGGTGCTCACCCGTGTGGGGACAAGGGGAAGGCGAAGTTCGTTTTCGATGAATCCCATTTCGTGAAGCAAGGCTTTCACGCCGGCAGGATTGCCGTCGACGAAGAGGAGTTTGTAGAGTTCTGTGAAGCGATGGTGGATCTTGCGTGCCGGCTCGTATTCGCCGCGGAACTCCAGGCGTATCATTCGGGAGAACTCCTTGGGCAGGGCGTTTCCGATGACGGAGATCACTCCTGCTGCACCGCTGGCAATCATCGGGAAGGTGAGGGCGTCATCGCCGCTGATCACATCGAAGCGCTCGGGCTTCATCTTGATGATTTCGTCGACCTGCTCGAGCGATCCGCTGGCTTCCTTGATGGCAACGATGTTCTGGCAGTCGGTGGCCAGTCGGACGGTGGTTTCTGCCCGCAGGTTGATGCCTGTGCGGCCGGGAACATTGTAGAGGACGACGGGTAGCGGGGATGCCTGTGCGATGGCGCGGAAATGCTGGTAGAGGCCTTCCTGTGAGGGTTTGTTGTAATAAGGACAAACGCTCAGCACGCCGTCGACGCCCTGCCAGTCGGTTTGCTTCAGCTCTTCGACCACAGCAGCGGTGTTGTTGCCTCCACAGCCCATGAGGATGGGCACGCGGGCTTGCACCTTCTTCACCACAAACTGCTTGATGAGGTGTTTCTCCTCGGTTGTCAGACATGGTGTCTCACCCGTGGTAGCGAGAATGCAGAAGAAGTCGGTGCCATTATCGAGCTGATAGTCGAGAAGCCTATCAAGGGCGTCGAAGTCTATCGAGCCGTCAGCGTGGAAAGGGGTGACGAGGGCGATGCCCAGACCTTTAAAAATGTTTGCTGCCATAAGAAATGCGGTCAAAGTTCCTGAATTACTTTGCAAAGATACGAATAAGTGAGGAGAATACAAAATGAAAGATAGAAAATTTTCATTTTTATGGGAATGATATCGCAGATGACCAAAGAAATGGTTTCATAAAACGGCCTGAAGGGCCGGCAAGCCCATAGCCTATGGCATCGCCCTGGGAAGAATTGCACAAGAGAAACCACGCCCTGAAAGGGCAAAAGCTTTTGCACCTACAGCGCGAAAACTCCTCTGGACACTCATTACCCAGGGCGATGCCCTGGGCTGATCGCTCTCTGGCCCTACAGGCCGCTTTCCACTACCACCCCGTCCTTCGGACATCCGAAGCGCTTTACACCCTTACACGCCCGCAGGGCCTTACACGCAGCTCTGCTGCTTTACACAGCCGAAGGCTTTACACAGCGCAGCGCCTTCGTCAACGGCTGCCGAGATAGAGGAACAGCATGCCGAGGAGCACCAATGCCAAGTCGAGGGCCTTGCTTCTGAGATTCTTCTCGTGGAAGATGGCGGCACCCATCAGGAAACTGACGACCACCGATCCTCGCCGAATCATGCTTACCACGCTGATGAGTGCGCCGGGAAGGCTGAGCGAATAGAAATAGAGGAAGTCGGCGATGCTCAGGAAGAGACTGATGCAAAGGATGCTCCAGTGCCAGCGAAAGGGAGTGGTGGTCGAAGAGCCGCGTCGTCGGGGAATCCACCACAACAGCAGGAACATCACTCCCATCAGGACGGCCTGATAGAGGTTGTACCAGCTTTGCACGAGCATGCGGTCGAGCCCTACCCCACCGTCGGCAGGACTGGCCATGAGGTACTTGTCGTACAAGCCGCTGACGGCGCCGAGCAAGGATGCCAACACGATGAAGAATATCCAGCGGTTGTGCTTGAAATTGATTCCTTCCTTCTTGCCGCTCCGGCTGAGCATGAAAAACGAAACGACAGCCAGCAAGACGCCAATCCACTGATAGCCGTTCAGCCGCTCCCCAAACACCAACAGAGCGCCCACGAGCACCATCACAGGTCGTGTGGCGTTGATGGGGCCGACAATCGTCAGCGGCAGGTTCTTCATGCCACAATAGCCGAAAATCCACGAGGAAAGCACGATGAGACTCTTGAGCACGACATAGCGATGCACTTCCCACCCTCCCGACGCTACATGGAAGACGGAGCTGTCGAGGAGACGGGTGTTGGCAGAGAGGATGATGAGGGGGAGGAACAGCAGGGAACAGAAAACGGTGTTCAGGAACAACACAGGAATGACTGCGTTGTCGCGAAGTGCTGCTTTCTTGAAGGAATCATAGCAACCGAGCAAGGCTGCCGACATAAAGGCCAGGATGAGCCACATGGAGTCTTATAGTTGAGAGTTGAGAGTTGAGAGTTGATAGTTATAGCCTCGCCCTCATCTAAAAGGGAAGGGAACCATCAAAGCCGAATACGCAAGCGGAAGGGGGAATCAATACGTGATGTCGACAAGGAAGAGGGCGTGAGCCGGCATGCTTTCGCCTGCTTCCGTGCGCTGTTTGCTTTCCACGATGCGCTGGAAGTCGGCGAGGGTGATGCGATGACGCCCTACCTCGACCAGCGTTCCCACGACGGCTCGCACCATGTTGCGCAAGAAGCGGTTGGCGGTGATCTCGAATCGCCACGCAACGGGCGACAGCTGCACCCATTCGGCTCGCGACAGCTGGCAGAGCGTTGTCTTCACGTCGGCGCCGACCTTGCAGAAACTGGCGAAGTCGCTTTGTGTGAGCAGCCACGCTGCAGCCTCGTTCATTGCGGGGAAGTCGAGCTGGTAGTGTGTTTCCCACGAGGTGTTGCGCAGGAACGGGTCCTTCACCGTATGGAGATAATAATAATAGGTACGCGAGGTGGCGCTGAAGCGGGCATGCATATCGGGTGCTACTGCCTCCACACGCTGCACGGCGATATCGCGCGGCAGGATGCGGTTCAGGCGGTAGGCAAGGTTGGCCACCCCACCCCGTTCCGCTTCGGCAGGAAGTGAGTCAATGGATGTCGGCAGGTCGAAATGGGCAACCATCATCGAGGCATGCACGCCGGCATCGGTGCGTCCGGCTCCCACCACCTCTACAGGCATCCGCAGCAATGTGGAGAGGGCTTGCTGCAGCCGTTCCTGCACGGAGATGCCGTTGGGTTGTATCTGCCAGCCGTGATAGCCGGCACCATCATACGAAAGGGTTATGAAATATCGTTGCACGTGGTTATCAGTCATTGAAATGCACAGCGCCTTGCATGGTGAATGCAGGGCGCTTTTCTCTTGTTTGATTCTCTACTGCGTAGGCAGCCTGTGGGTTGCTAACGCTTAAACTGCGGCGGCTTCGCCACTCGCCGGAATGCCTGCCGATGGAACGACTCCTCGGCGCGTATCACCTTCCAGACCTTCGATGCGGGCAGCACCTTGAAGAACTTGTTGTGGTACTGCTGCTGGATCTCCTTCATCTGCAGTTCAATCTTGTCCTGCTTCTCGATGACCTCACGGCAGGCTTTGTTGTCGTTGAAGTCGATGTGGCGGTGACGACGCATTTCCATGTACAACACGCGCTGCTGGCGAAGCATCTCCCGATAGAGCGGGAAGAACTGCGCAGCCTCCTGAGGCGACAGGGCTGCCTCCGTAGTGATGAATTGCTCGAGGTCGGCATCGAACTTTGCGGGGTCGAACTGCGGCCGCTGTTGCTGCTGTGCCGACACGCTGAGTGTCAGGACCGCGAGCAGAAGGGTTATCAGTGTTTTCTTCATCGTCTCTCTCTTGTTTAAAGGATTAATAGTCGGCCACGTAAGCATACATGTCGCTCACGTCGATCATAGCGTAGTCGGCCATCTGGTCGAAGGCATCGCTGCTTGAAGCCTGGGCGCTGGCAGTGATCTGCTGAGCATCCTGCTGATGGCGGTCGAAGTAGGTCGTACCGACATTGAACAGCAGCACGCCGAAACAGGCAGCCACCGCGACGGCTGCATACTTGCGCCACGCTGTGTGTCGCCTCATCGGAATCACCTTTGCTTCACGCTCGGGCAACTGGCTCATGAGGTTGTCGGCAAAACTGTTGAAGTACCCTTCAGGTACCCTGAAAGGATCTTCGTTGCCGAATTTCTGCTTCAGAAAAACTTCTTCTTTTTCCATTTCTATTTAATTTTTACATATTTATGACGCAGTAGGTAGGGAAAAGTTTAACGATGTCCAAGAAAAAAACATCTTTTTTCTCCTTATTTTATGATTCGCGTTGCTTCACATACTCCGTGATCTTCTTTACCGCAAGGTGATAGCTGGCTTTGAGGGCGCCCTCGCTCGTGTCGAGGAGCTTGCTCATGTCGGCATATTTCATCTCGTCGTAGTAGCGCAATGTGAACACCGTGCGCTGCACATCGGGCAGACGGCTCACGGCCTCTTGCAACAGCGCCTGAACGGCATCGCCGTCGAAGTATTCGTCGGCCAACAGGCGGTTCGACACCGACATGTCTTCATCGGCGCTGATGTTGTGGGCAGCCTTCTGGCGGCGCAGGAAGTCGAGCGACTCGTTGATGGCGATGCGGTAGAGCCAGGTGGATATCTTCGACTTCTGCTGGAAGTCGTCGAGATTATTCCAAGCCTTCAGGAAGACATTCTGCAGCACATCGTTGGCATCGTCGTGAGTGAGCACGATGTGGCGAATCTTCCAGTAGAGCTGCTCGCTATACTGGTTGACAACTGCCGAAAAAGCCTGTCGCTGTGTCTTCGGATCAGTCAGTTGATTGACGATGGTTTTCTCGTCGTATTTCACTTCACAAACTGCTTTAAATTCTTGTATATCGCCCGGTCGTAGCCGTAGACGTCGGCAAAGGGATGGAAGACTCCCTGTTGGTCGGGCAGGAGCGTATAGTAAGCGAGGAAAACAGGCACGTTCTCCTTCAGCTCATAGCTTCCGATGATGCGCGAGCGGTCGAGGGTGTCGAGCGGCAGGATGTCGTAGTCGTCATCGCCCTCGGGCTTTCGCTCCTTGTTCCCCAGGCTGCTCACGTCGGCATGCATCGAGTAATTGATCTTGTCGATGATCTTTTCGTCCTTATCGCCCAGCAGAAACACCGCGAGGTCGAAGGGCCGCTGCACGCGCACACATCCGTGGGATACTCCGCGGTTGTCGCGGCTGAAGAAGCCTGGCGACGATGTGTCGTGCAGGAACACCGAGAAGTTATTGTCGAAGCGGAAGATGATGCGACCCAGTGAGTTGCCGGCTCCACCTTCCTGCACGACCATGTAGTTCTTGTCCATAAGCATTCCCCACGTCACACGCTCGAAGTCGACACGCTTGCCTGTTCGCTTGCTTCTCACGAAATAGCGATGACGGTCGAAATAGGAGCGGTCGCCAACGTGACGGACGATGTCTTTCTCGACAATGCTGCGGGGAATGACCCACTGCGGGTTGATGTCCATGCGGTGAATGCGGCTTGTCAGCAGCGGGGTCTTAGTCTTCATGGCTCCACAGCCCACACGCATCGAGAGCACGCTGTCGCCATCGACGGCATAAAGCCGATAGGACGGAATATTCACCAGGACGAATTTCCGATATTTGTAGGGCTGGTCGTCCAGACGCCAGCGGTATCTCTCCAGATTGCACAGCACCTTTGTGCGCTGGTCGGCCCCGAGGCTGTCGCTGTTGAGCACCGACAGCAGCTTGCCGTAGTAGGGGTTGTCGGGTTGCAGCGCCCGCAGGAACTCGCCTACACTATCGGCGCTCACCTTCCGGGCTGCCTTCTCGTAGAACGCGTTGCCGACATGCGTCATTGGAATGTCGAAGAGCCAGTTATACTCCACATGCACCGAGTCGCTGTCCTTCACGTCGAAGTGGTTGAGCACCTGACGGGGATTCACGAAGCCGTAGCCCTGTCCGGCAGCATAGGTGAAATAGGCCTTCGTGAGATTATACTCCAGCCGGGCGAGGACCCGCGAGATGTCGTGTCCGTCGCTGTTGAAGTCAAGGGCTCGCACGCGCTGCAGGTCGCGTTCTATCTGACCGATACGGAACCGGTCGGAGCTGAAGCCCATCTTCGGGATGTCGCCGAGGAACGACAGGAGTGTGTCGGCGCGGCCACTGGTTCCCAGACGGTCGACCCAGAGGAGCGGTCGCCCGGCACCATAATACGCACGCAGTCGGAAGTCGGAAAGCGTGGAATCGCCATCGGATTTCATCAAGCGGGAGATGTGCTTGCGTACAACGCCTTCGTCGATGTGCAGGGAAGAATCGCGCAGTGACACCAAATCTGCCAAATCCAGATCAGGCATCGGCTGGCTGGCATCATCATGGCAGGCGGTTAACGTGCTTGCAGCCACGAGAACGAGTAGGAACTTCGCTATCTTTCCCAAGTCACCCCTATCTTTTATAAAAAACATCAGGACGGAACCATCATAGTTTCGCCTGACATGATTATTAAGAAATGAATAAGACTGAGCCGGAAACGGTCTTAACGGATGGAAACCTTACGAACGGTCTTGCCAACCTTCAGGATGTAGCATCCCTTCGGCAGGTTGAAGTCGAAGCGCTTGTCGTCGCCATCGATTTTCACGCTCTTCACGCGTACTCCGGCTACGTTGTAGACGTAGAGTACCTCGCCATTAGCGCCCGTCACGTGGATTACAGACTCCTCGACGGTGATGGTGACATTCTGGAAATCATTCTCGATGATTTCAACAGAAGATGCAGCCATCGCCGTCACGGGCATTCCCGTCAGCAGCAATCCAGCTAAAGTCAACTTAATAACATTTCTGATCATATACGTATACGTTATTTTTCTTATTTGTTGTTGCAAAGATAAAGAAAAAAGTCGAAAGGTATCACCCGAAAAGGCTGGCAATACGCAATAATTAAGAATATTTAACACAGCTGGGCTGTCTGTTGTGGCGGAATTGCAACCGTGATGGAAATCTATTGGATGTCGATGGACATGCCTTCGTCGCTCAGATAGCTTTCAGCAAACACCTCGCGAGCCTCGCTGAGCAATAACTGTTCGTCTTCGTAGCGGGCGCTGTAATGACCCAGAAAGAGCCGCCCTACCCCAGCATCACGCGCCACGCGGGCAGCATCGCGGGCTGTGCTGTGCCAATATTGGCTTGCGCGGTCCTGACGGTCCAGGCCGTAGGTGCTCTCGTGATAGAGCACGTTTACGCCTTTCAGGCGCTCATGAAGCGTGGGGATATAGCGGGTGTCGGAACAATAGGCATAGCTGCGGGGCTGGTCGGCAGGCTTCGTGAGCTTGCTGTTGGGGACTACTTCGCCGTCGGCGGTCACCCAGTCGGCTCCGTTCTTGATGTTATTGATCTGGCTGACGGGAATCTCGTAGGCATCGATCATATCGCGACGGATATGCGGCAGTGTCGGCTTTTCGCGGAACAGGAACCCGCAACAAGGCACCCGATGCTCGAGCGGAATCGTCTCGATCGTGAGACTGCGGTCCTCGTAGATCACCTGCTGCTGACAGGTATCGACCGTGTGGAACACCACTTCGAACTCCAACGAGTGGCAGAACATCTGCATCTGCTCGTTGAGCATACGCTCCAGCTCGGCTGGCGCATAGACATGAAGAGGAGCCGTGCGGCCGAGCAGTCCGAAGGTTGAAATCATGCCGATGAGCCCGAAGCAATGATCGCCGTGCAGATGGGTGATGAAGACAGCGCCGATCTTCGTGAATCCGATGTGCGAACGGCGCAGCAACACCTGCGTTCCCTCTCCACAATCGACCAGGAACAGTTTTCCGCGTATTTCCACCACCTGCGCCGACGAGTTGTGTTTCAGCGTAGGCAGGGCACTACCGCAACCTAAGATGTGCACTTTGAAGGATTCCATGTTTTCTGCGCTATCTTCTAAACTCGTCATCAGAGTGCCCGTTTGTAGACATAGATGCCGGTCTTGTTCTCGATATACAGGCTGTCGGCACCCAGATCAACGATGTCGAAGGTGTCGGTGTTCAACAGCAGATGGCCGTTCAGGATCTTCCAGGAAACCCAGGGATTGCTTTCAGCCTCAACGCTTGAACTCACCATTCCACCCTCAACGATCTCGAAATTCTTATCGAGACTGGTCCACTTGCCGAGCAGCGTGGTCAGATTGATGAACTTCTTGCCCACCAGCCCATGCTCGCTTTCCTTACCCATCACAGCGATTCGGTCGCCGACCATCAGGCCGCCGAGAATATCTGCATCCTCCTCTACCTGATAGGTGTAGTAGAGCGTGTCGCCGCCATCGGTGACGAGTTCGAGTGTATGCATAGCCGTACCTTCTCCGCACACGCCGTAAACGGTCGAGTCGATCTCCATCGGCTCCACCATCACTGTATCGGAGTCGACGGGAACCTCATCGACAGGTTTGGTCTGCTTGCATCCGACAGCAAGAATGCCAGCCATCAGGATGACGGAAAACACAAAAACTAACTTCTTCATATACCGGTCTTTTCTTTGTTTATTCTGACTCAAGATTCTTATCCTGACGCTCCTGCGCTTTTGCTTCATCCCATAGTTTATCCATTTCCTGTAACGTCATGTCAGTCAACGGCTTACCAATCTTCATGGAATGAGCTTCCACATAGTTGAAACGGCGGATGAACTTCTGATTTGTATGCTCCAGAGCATTGTCGGGATTGAGCTTGTAGAGGCGGGCGGCATTGATGACGGAAAAGAGGAAATCGCCCAGCTCGAGGGTAGCCTGCTCGCGATCGTCATTGTCGAGTTCGGCTTCGAGTTCATCGAGCTCTTCACGCACCTTCTTCCAAACGTCCTTGCGGTCTTCCCAATCGAAGCCCACATGCCGCGCCTTGTCCTGAATGCGATAGGCCTTGATGAGCGAAGGCAGCGAGACGGGCACGCCCGCCAACACCGACTTGTTGCCGTCCTTCTCCTTCTGCTTGATCTGTTCCCAGTTGTCGAGCACCTGCGACACCGTCTTTGCCTTCGAGAACTCCTCGTTCTCCGTGCTCTTCGAATCCTCAGGCACATAGGGAAGCGGACGGGGATTCTCGGCTCCTATCTGCGAGGGATGATAGACGTGTGGGTGGCGGAAGATGAGCTTATCGGCAGAATGGTTGCAGACATCGGCCATATCGAAATCTCCTTTCTCCTCAGCAATGCGGGCATAGAAGCAGATGTGCAGCAATACGTCGCCCAACTCCTTGCATATTTCGTTCTTGTCGTCTTTCATCAAGGCATCGCAGAGTTCAAATGTTTCTTCGATAGTATTAGGACGCAGGCTCTCGTTGGTTTGCTTTTTGTCCCAAGGACAATTCTCCCGAAGAGCATCCAAAACGTCCAGATATCGGCCGAAAGCAGCCATTTTTTCTTCTTTTGTATGCATAATGAGATATTTAATCATGCAAAAGTACATATTTTTCACGAAAATTTCGTAATTTTGCACCGTTTTTTAATGAATAAAGACAAATTATAATAAAACAAGATGGAATTAGCAACAAAGTACGACCCGCAAGTGGTCGAATCGAAATGGTATCAGTACTGGTTAGACAACAAACTGTTCAGCTCGAAACCCGATGGCCGTGAGCCCTACACGATCGTCATCCCCCCGCCAAATGTGACGGGTGTGCTCCACATGGGCCACATGCTGAACAACACCATACAAGACATCCTCGTACGCCGCGCCCGCATGGACGGGAAGAATGCCTGCTGGGTTCCTGGCACCGACCACGCCTCTATCGCCACAGAAGCCAAGGTGGTGAAGAAGCTGGCTGCCCAGGGAATCAAGAAACACGACCTGACGCGCGACGAGTTCCTGAAGCACGCGTGGGACTGGACCGACGAGCATGGAGGCATCATCCTGAAGCAACTCCGCCGTCTTGGTGCCAGCTGCGACTGGGACCGCACTGCCTTCACGATGGACGAGACACGCTCGGAGAGCGTTATCAAGGTGTTTGTCGACCTCTACCGCAAGGGATATATCTACCGCGGTCTGCGTATGGTGAACTGGGACCCGAAGGCTCAAACGGCCCTTTCCGACGAGGAAGTGGTCTATAAGGAGGAGCACAGCCACTTGTTCTACCTGAAGTATTATGTTGAAGGTCTTGAGAATCTTGAGAATGAAGCAGATCTCGTGGAGGCCGGCAACATCATCCACAAGGACCAGAAGGGCTATTATGCCGTTGTGGCTACCACACGTCCCGAGACAATCATGGGCGATACGGCTATGTGTATCAACCCCAAGGACCCGAAGAACCAGTGGCTGAAAGGTCGCAAGGTGATCGTGCCGCTCGTGAACCGCGTGATTCCCGTCATCGAGGACCGCTATGTGGAAATCGAGTTCGGTACGGGTTGTCTGAAAGTGACGCCTGCCCACGACAAGAACGATAACATGCTGGGCAAGACTCACAACCTGGAGACCGTCGATATCTTCAACGCCGACGGAACTATTTCCGACCAGTCGCCCATCTATGTGGGTATGGACCGCTTCGACTGCCGCAAGCAGATTACAAAGGATCTGGAGGCAGCCGGACTGATGGAGAAGGTGGAGGAGTATATGAACAAGGTGGGATATTCGGAGCGCAACCCCGATACCGCCATCGAGCCACGACTCTCGCTGCAGTGGTTCCTCAAGATGAAGCACTTTGCAGAGATCGCCCTCGCTCCCGTTATGGAAGGCGAACTGAAGTTCTATCCGACGAAATACGTCAACACCTACAAGAACTGGCTTGAGAATATCCAGGACTGGTGCATCTCACGACAGCTGTGGTGGGGTCATCGCATCCCTGCCTACTACTACGGCGAAGAGAAGTTTGTCGTAGCCGTAACAGCCGAAGAGGCGCTCGAACTCGCCCGCAAGGAGAGCGGAAACGCCGACATGCAGCTCAGCGACCTGCAACAGGACGAGGACGCACTCGACACTTGGTTCTCCAGTTGGCTGTGGCCAGTCTCGCTTTTCGACGGAATCAACAATCCCGGCAACGAAGAGATCAACTACTACTACCCCACCAGCGACCTCGTGACGGCTCCCGACATCATCTTCTTCTGGGTGGCCCGCATGATTATGGCCGGTGAGGAATATATGGGTAAGATTCCCTTCAAGAGCGTCTACTTCACAGGAATCGTTCGCGACAAGCTCGGACGTAAGATGTCGAAGTCGCTCGGCAACTCGCCCGATCCGCTGGAACTCATTGACAAGTTCGGTGCCGACGGCGTGCGTATGGGTATGATGCTTTCAGCTCCGGCCGGTAACGACATCCTCTTCGACGAGGCTCTCTGCGAGCAGGGACGCAACTTCAACAACAAGATCTGGAATGCCTTCCGCCTGGTGAAGGGTTGGCAGGTGGCCGACATCGAGCAGCCTGTGGCCTGTCAGACCGCTACCAAGTGGTTCGAAGCCAAGCTGAAGCAGGTGAACGAGGAACTTATCGACCTCTTCTCGAAATATCGTCTCTCCGAGGCTCTGATGGCAGTCTACAAACTGTTCTGGGACGAGTTCTCGAGCTGGTATCTGGAGATGGTGAAGCCAGCCTACGTCAACGGTGAGGCTCAGCCCGTCGACCGTAAGACCTACGAGGCCACGCTGTCCTTCTTCGATGCGCTGCTGAAGATGCTGCATCCGTTCATGCCGTTCATCACCGAGGAGCTTTGGCAGCACATCTTCGACCGCAGCGAGGGTGACAGCATCATGCGCCAGTGCCTGAAGCTCGATGCTCTGACAGCCGAAGAGCAGCAGATCGTCGACGACCTCGAGCAGGTGAAGCAGGTCATCTCGGGTGTACGTATGGTTCGCAGCCAGAAGAACATCGCACCGAAGGAACAGCTGCAGCTGATGGCCATCGACCAGAACCGCTTCGAGGCCTACAACGACGTCATCACGAAGATGGCCAACCTGAAGGCTATCAGCGTGGTCGATGAGAAGAGTCCCGATGCTACAGCCTTCATGATCGGCACCGACGAGTTTGCCGTTCCTCTGGGCGACCTCATCGATGTGGCTGCCGAGCTCGAGAAGGCACAGACACAACTGCAGCACCTCGAGGGCTTCCTGGCTGGCGTGATGAAGAAACTCGCCAACGAGCGCTTTGTTCAGAATGCTCCCGAAGCCGTCGTTGCTATGGAGCGCAAGAAGCAGAGCGACGCCGAGGAGAAGATTGCCACGCTGAAGGAGACCATCGCCGAGCTGAACAAGATTAAGAAATAAACGATTCCGGACAGCATTCACCTGAGCTAAAGATGATGAATATGAAGTGGAACCATACGACGATTCGCGCAGCATTTTGCCACATCGGCAGAATCAGGCTGTGGGCAATCACCTTCGGCATGTTGCTGGGTGGGCTTGTCACCTCCTGCGACGAAGAGGCTATCGATGTCGAAGAAGTGAACAAGCAGACCATCTTCGTGTATATGCCTTGGTCGGGTTCCAACAACGACAGCGGGCTCTACGAGTGCTTCCTCGCCAATCTCGACAGCATCGAGGCGGCCATCATCAACAAGGGCGGACTCGACAAGTCACGGCTGGTGGTGTTCCTGAGCGAGTCGGCTACGTCGTCGAAACTCTACGAAGTACGCTACGACAAGAACCAAGGTCTCTCGCACAAGGAGCTTAAGAATTATTCCGGCCACGACTACACCACCGTCGAAGGACTGACACGCATCTTCAACGATGTGCAGGGAGCTGCCTACGCGCTCAACTACGCACTCATCGCAGGCGGTCACGGAACGGGCTGGACAGGCGTCAACGACTGGCAGGACTATCCGAACCGAGCCCCGCGCCGCTTGTCGAAAGTATTCCCCACGCAGGCAAATGCAGCTGTTTTGATGAACACGCCCTACCCCAGGACGCGCTTCTACGGCAGCGTCACCAGCAAGGACTATTCCATTGATATCACTACGTTGGCCGAGGCCATCCGGAAAGCCGGCATGCACATGCAGTACATCCTCTTCGACGACTGCTACATGGCGAATGTAGAGGTGGCCTACGAACTGCGCGACGTCACAAACTTCCTGCTGGCATCGACCAGCGAGGTGTTCGACGAGGGTATGCCTTATACGAAAATGTGGACTTATCTGGCAACACCCACGCCGAACTACAGCTCGGCCGTGAGCGCTTTCAAGTCGTATCTCGACAACTACGAACCTCCTGCCGGCTCGCCGCCTCTCTCCGTGAGTCCCACAGGCACGCTTGCTGCCATCGACTGCCGGCAGATGGACAACCTCGCAGCGGTGATGCGACAGGTCAACGAGCACTACACGCTCGACGAGGCGTTGCTGCTCGATCTGCAGGTTCTCGACGGATTCGACGACCCTATCTTCTATGATATGGGCCACTACGTCAAGAATCTATGTACAGACCCCTACCTCTACGAAAAGTTTGAGGCACAACTCTCGACGACTGTGGTGAGCAAGACGGCTACCGACCGGCTCTACTCCCACATCTATCGCATACCGAGATTCATCGAAGTCAACACCTTCTCAGGACTGACCATCAGCGATCCCAGCTACAACGAAGTGGTGAAAGACAGCAAAAAGCAGACTGCCTGGTGGAAAGCTACCCATCCGTGAGGTGTGATCATCCAAGGGTAGGCAATCTGCCCGCAAACAATGATTTAACAACAAGAATTATGAAGAAACTGGTTTCAACTCTCTGCCTACTCCTTGTGGCATGCGCCACATGGGCTGCAAAGGCATATCCGGGCCCTATCACCATTACACAGAGCGATGGCTCGCAGCTTGTCGTCTTGGCCTATGGCGATGAAGACTACCACTGGTTCACCACCACCGACCAAGTGTTGCTGGCTCACGTCGGTGCCGACTTCTTCGTGGCAAGAATCGATGCAGAAGGCAAACTCATCGCTACAGCACAACTGGCCCACGAGGCTGCCTTACGCAGCACGGCAGAAAAGCAGCTCGTCGTTGACCAGATACCCCTCCGTCAGAGCTTCATGGCTCAGGCCGTACAGACGAGAGAGGCACAGAAGCAGCGCCGCATCGGCATCGGCACGACGACACCGTCATATTTCCCCCACTTGGGAACCCCGCGTGCGATGGTCATCCTTGTGCAGTATGCCGACATGAGCTTCTCGATGGACGATCCCTACCGCTCGTTCAACGACTACCTCAACGGCGAAGGCGTTCTGCCCGACTACGGACTGCGCGAGAACCGCAATCACGGCAGCGTCAGCCAGTTCTTCAGCGATATGAGTGAAGGAGCGTTCCGCCCGCAGTTCGATGTGTTCGGACCGGTGACTCTCTCGCAGAACTGGAACTACTACGGACAAAACTCGGGCGATTCCGACCAGTCGTCGCGAATCACCGAACTCATGAAGGAAGCCTGCACCGCCATCGACGACACGGTGGATTTCTCGCAGTATGATTCCGACGGCGATAAGAACGTCGACCTCGTCTACGTCATCTATGCCGGCTACTCCGAGAGCATGGGAGCACCCTCCGACTACATCTGGCCGAAGTCGGGCACCCTGTCGGGCGGCACCTACGACGGAGTGAACGTGAAGCGCTACGGTGTGAACAACGAGCTCAACTACACCCCCGACTACAAGTTCAAGGATCCCCCCTACAAGCGCATGAACGGTATCGGTCTGTTCTGCCACGAGTTTTCGCACACGATGGGACTCCCCGACTTCTACCCCACATCGGCGGAAGCACGAAAGGTCGACAATCAGTCGATGGAGTACTGGGATATCATGGACGGAGGCGAATACACCGACCGCGGCTACACGCCAACCCCCTATACTCCTTGGGAGAAAGAAGTGATGGAGTGGACCACAATTCCCGTACTCTCCGATACTGCACAAGTGACGCTGCAGGATGGCGAGTACCTAAAGATTCTGCCCGAAGACGCCGCAAGCAACGAATACGTCATCCTGCACAATAGCCAGAGCAGCAACTGGCAGCAAGGTCTCGCAGCACTCGGTCACGGCATGCTCGTCTATCGTGTTGACTATACGAACGTCAATGCCACACCTCGCACGAGCGTCAACCTGGGCGACTATCCCAACAACACAGCTGGCAAGCCCGGCTTCACGCTCATTCCTGCCGATAGCCTGCTCATCAACTACTACCGCGTGTATAGCTCAAAAGAGGAGATGAGCGATGCAATGCCGTATAGCAACGATGAGTATCTGCTGAGTCATGCTGGCGACACGTATCCCGGCAAGGAGGGTATCACCAAGCTCGATTCGATGGTGCTCAACCGCACAACCATCAACAAGCCCATATATAATATTAAGGAGGAAGACGGTGTCATCACCTTCGACTTCCTGAAGGACTACGTCGCTGCCGACATCCGCCAAGTGGAGAATGGAAAAAGGACATCGGATGCCATCTACGATTTGCAGGGCCGAAAGATTGCAAATGGAAAATGGAGAATGGACAATGGAGAATTGCCCAAAGGCGTGTATATACAAAACGGGAACAAGTTCGTGATTAAGTGAGTGAAGAACCGAACTTGTTCGAGTTCTTCCGAGCGTGAACGAACTCGACGAAGTCAAGTTCGTGGTTAAGTGAGCACAAAGCAGAGCTCGCTCATGCTTTGTAGAACTGAAACGAACTCGACAACAATCAAGTCTTGGTAAAGCAAGTACATTGAGAGCCTTTTCGTACCATATTAATTAATAGTCATGAATGCATTTATAAAGTTTTTATTTATTACTTTTGGTATTATTTCTGCCAACAATACGATGGCTTATTTTTCATTAAAAAATAGCGATGGTATAACACTCTATTATGAAGTTGTGGATGAACAATGTCGAAAGGTTGAAGTTTTAGCCGCACCAGCTGTGAATTCTTATCCTGTAACAATTCCTGATTCTATATCCTATCAAGGTGTCGTATATGATGTAATAGGTATCGGGAGGGGAGCGTTTTATTTCTGTTGGCTTCATGAAGTCTCAATTCCAGAATCTGTTCAGTATATTGAAGACTACGCATTTGCTTACTCCTCGTTATATTCCATCACAATTCCTAATTCGGTAAAGAGAATAGGGAAAGGAGTATTTGACGGTTGTGAAGATTTGGAGTCCGTTGTATTATCGAATCAGTTGACTGAGATACCAGAAAATTCCTTTATAAGCTGTTCCTCACTTTCTGTTTGTGTAATACCGGAAAGTGTCAAAAGCATCGGTCCAAGGGCTTTTCACGGATGTGCTAATTTTAATACTATCAACTTAGAAAATATTGAGTCAATAGGAGAGGAAGCTTTTGTCGCAACTAGCATTACTTCAGTGGTTTTGTCTGAGAAATTAAATTCAATTCCTTATCAATGCTTTTTGGGGTGTCATTTGTTGTCGTCAATTATTCTCCCCAATTCGATCAAGAGCATTGGATATGAAGCATTTGCTAACTGTCATAGCCTTTCACATATTGTTTTGCCAAATTCTATTACTTCCATAGGTAGAGCTGTTTTTGAAGGTTCTGGTATAGAAACAATAAGTTTACCAAATAAATTGAAAGAAATAGTAGAGTATTCTTTTTATAATTGTTATAAACTAAAGGAGATTACCATTCCTCAGTCAGTGGTAAAAATAGGGGCGTTTTCTTTTGGAGAATGCAAGAATTTGGTTTCTGTTGTTTTGCCAGACTCTTTAGAAACAATCGAACAATGGACTTTTAGTAACTGTAGTAGTTTAACTGACGTCGTTTTTCCAAACATGTTGGATTCTATTGGAACAGGCGCTTTCTTTGGCTGCACAAGCTTATGTAATCTCTCCTTACCTAAGAGGCTAAGAGTTATAGAATCAAGTGGATTTGAAGGTTGCAGTAGTCTTACATCAGTAATACTTCCCGATTCATTATTATGGTTATTTGATAGTGTATTTGCTGATTGTCCCAATTTGAAATCTGTTACCATTCCTAACTCTTGTGTATATCTTGAAACATATGTATTTTCTGGTTGTGAGAATATAGAGGAAATCAGATCTTTTATTGAAGACCCGTATCCAATTCCTGTAGAATGTTTTTTAGATGTTGTCAAGCGAAATGCAATTCTCTATGTTCCTAAAGGAGCGAAAAGATGGTATGAAGTTACAGAAGGTTGGGAAGATTTTGCAACGATTGTAGAAGATGAGAACATGTCTGGAATAAAGAAAATCAAAGATTTTGGCAAAGAGTTCAAGAGTAGATGGTATACTCCACAAGGATTTCATATTACAAATGGTCCCAAAGGAAGAGGAGTGTATTTGCATGACGGCAAAAAGTTCGTGGTTAAGTAAGCGATATCATTTAACTCTCAATACAATGATATGATGACGGGAGGGGCGCAGGCGCGCCTGCGTCCTTCCTTGATTCCCCTCTTCCCTATCGATATAAAAGATGAAAAAAGGAATGAAGGAAAAAAGGGGAGAACATGTTAAAAACGTGAAAAGGCTTGCAGACAAGAAGGAAAATGCTAACTTTGCAGATAATAAACAATCATATTAAACGATAATAGTAAAAGGAGTTCGCCATGAAGAAAGTTCTACGTAAGTTCGATGTAAGAATAGTGCCAGGACGCATCCCTTTTATGTTTTTGCTCGTCGTGCATAGCTTTGTTCAAGTCTCGGCTAAGGATACGAATCATAGAGTCCATGGTGTTGTTTTTGACAGCTTCACCGAGCAGGGCATTCCGGCCCTCATCACTCTGATGACTGCGGACAGCCTTGTCGTTGACACCATGACAGCCATCCCCGACGACTATCCATTTCGTGACTATCCTCATGCAGCTGACTATGAGTTCACCATTCAAAAAACCGGCCGCTACATTGTGAAGGCCGAAATGGAGGGTTACGAAAGTACATACGTCAATTTTGAACTGCGTAGCAGACGTGAGCAGGACATCAAAGTGAAGCCGCTCCGTATGGAGAAGGATTTCCACGACCTACCCGAAGTTGTTGTAAAGGCCACAAAGGTGAAGATGGTGATGAAGGGCGACACAATCGTATACAATGCCGATGCCTTCAATCTTGCCGAGGGCTCAATGCTTGACGCACTCATCGCGCGTCTCCCTGGAGCCCAGCTCACCAAGGAGGGGGAGATTTTTGTCAACGGCAAAAAGATTGAGAGCCTGCTCGTGAATGGGCGCGACTTCTTCAGCGGTAGCCCGAAAGTGGCTCTGCAAAACCTTCCTGCCTATACGGTGAACAAGATCAAGGTCTATGACGAGGCGGGGGTTGCCTCACGCATCATGCAGAGGGACATGGGCGACAAGCGATATGTAATGGATGTGAACCTGAAAAAGGAGTTTTCAAAAAGCTATATTGGAAACGCCGAGGCTGGCCTAGGCACCGATCATCGCTATTTAGTCAAGGCTTTTGGCATGATGATGTCGGAAAAAGAATGGATGATGGGTACGGTCAATGTCAATAATCTGAGCGACAATCAGAAAACACGACTCATCTACAGAGATGGCGGTGGCTATGATTTATATTGGCGTCCACAGGGTGAAACCAATGGATTGCTAACTAACCGTGAGGCCAACTTCGGATATGTACGATACTTTGACAACAACCGAAATTGGCTTGAGAATAGGCTTCAGCTGGTTCATAATAACACTAACGAGCGGTCGCGTGAGAGCACCCAGACCTACCTACCCGAGGGCGATTCCTTCCGACATCAACAAAGCGGTTCCACTTCAAAAGTGACAAGATTGGAAGGCAACATCTTTTATCATCTCGAAAAGGGAACCATCTTCAACGTGAGCGAAATCAGCCTGAAATACAATCGAAACAAAGGCTTAGGCTATTCAGAACAAACCATAAGCGATTCGGCTTCGGTGCTTAATGAAATGCTGACGCGCAACTCCTCTGAAAGCAAGAACATCGTTGCCAACGGCTCTGTTGATGGTGGAGCAAAAGTCATTGCCGACATGCTGCGGTGGAGCCTGAGCGCCGACTACGACCGTCTGACTGCCGACCAGTTCTCGCTCAACGACATCCAATACTCCAATAGCGAGATACGGCGTGACTTCCGCAACAACTACTGTGACAACAGTCACCAAACTTGGAATGTGAAGGCTAATACGATGTATGAAATTTGCTGGCCTGAACTGAAGATTACGCCGCAATATGAATACAACTACCGCTATAATAAGACATCGAACATGCTCTATCGCCTTGACCGACTCGCCGATGCCGACTCTACGCAATTTGACCTGCTGCCCTCGGCACGCGAAGCCCTCGCCGACGTACTTGATGCTCCCAACAGCTATGATTTCCACGAGTATCAAAACCATCACCGCTTCCGTCTGCAAGTGACGTCAGACAAAGAATTATCCAATCGTGAAAGCAAAGGCATTGTCAGATATTGGAGTCTGCAACTGCCTGTTCGTCTCGTGCACAAGAATCTATACTATAACCGACTGGGTCGGCACGATGTAAAGCGCCATGCCGTGTTTTTCGAACCCGAATTTCAGGCCAGAGGTGAAATCAACAGCATCGAATGGTACTTCAATTGCAGCATCTGGTCAGAGATCCCCGACATGACGGCAATGGTTGACTACCGGGACGATTGTGACCCGCTGAACATCCGGCTTGGCAATCCTGAACTGAAGAACCTCCACTACTATCGTTCTTCTCTCAATCTCAGGCGCAGGTTCAGCCGTCTTCAGCAACTCTTTTCATTGAATCTTGATTACAATCAGCGAGACAATGCCATGGCTTTCGCTACTGTTTTCGACAAAACTACGGGCATTACCACCATGCGGCCTGTAAACGTAAACGGAAACTGGAACGCCAGTACCGAAGTGGGCTATGCCCGTTCACTAGACAAACCCGAAAAGCTGACGCTCGACAACCAGTTCAGCTACAATTACCACCATAGCGTGGACATGGCGACAGTGGCGGGCATGACCGACAGCCGGCGCAGCATTGTCAGCAACCACCAGTTCAGCGACAACATCAAGCTGACTTTCCGCCCGAACGACAAGCATGAGTTCACACTGCGTGGCGGCGGCACATACTACCTCGTTGGCAGTGAGCGTGCAGGCTTCGAAAATATCCGCGCCATAGATTATCTGGCGGGAATCAACGCTACCATCGGCCTGCCTGCAGATTTCCAACTCGTCACCGACCTGACGATGCATGCCCATCGTGGCTATCAACAGAGCGAAATGAATACAACGGATTGGGTCTGGAATGCCCAACTGACGCGCAGCTTCCTCAAAGGAAAACTCCTTGTGAAGCTAAAAGGCTTTGACATCCTCCAACAAATATCCACCACGCGCTATGTAATGAACGAACAGGGTCGCACAGAGTCGTGGCACAACAGCGTTCCGCGCTACGTCATGCTATCGCTCTCATGGAGGTTCAATGCCGTCCCGAGGAATGAAGGAAAATAGGAGAGCATGTTAAAAACGTGAAAAGGCTTGCAGGAGAGGGTGAAAAGAGCTATCTTTGCCATCGAAGACATGCAATGACGGAGATATACACCTTAACCTGTTGGATGAACCAATAACTGGAAATTGAAATGATGATGAAAAAATATATTTATCTTATAGTTTTATTGTTTTCTATATCCAACTGTAGCAATCTTGCCCAGATAGAGAATAACTTAAACGACTATAAGCATAACTTAGACAAAGCGGTTGAGAACACCTTAGCCGATTATATCGGCTCTCATATGGAATATGAGAGTTTTACCCTTATAATTGCAGAAAGGAGTAATCCATTATCAAGTATTACTAATTATTTGTATCCTCTATATATTATCGGGCCGTCAATGAAAGAAATGTTTAGCCGTGGAGAAGGTTCTTTTGCAAATTACCCATCTTCGTTTATGCGGATTAAAGATAAGATTGTCTTCGTTCAATCGGCACGAGATCGTGTTCATAATGACAAGAATTTATCGAAGTTTTTCAATAAATATAGTTACTCATCAAAATCTGGAATTAATGGAGCTTGGAATCATTATCTTAGACATGCCATTGCGTTTTCAATAAACGCAGATTCACATCTACTCCAATTCTATACTAACGAACCTGATTCCTTATTTAAAAAAAACGTAGAGTTTTGTGCTCCTAAGTTGCAATGAAGACATTATGTTTTGATAAAAAGTGAGTTATGAATACATCTGTTATTATAAATTCAAGATACAAAGTGGAATTGAACAATGTTTTTATAACCACACTCCTGCTCATGTGCAGCACCCATGCCAGTGCTGCCACGCCTGCCGAGGGCGACAGCACGACGGCCGGCAACCTGTCGATGCGCGTGGTGACGTTCAAGGCGGTGCCAGGGACGGAGCGGACGTACTACTACCACCGCGACCACCTCGGCAGCACGACGCTGATCACCAACGAGAGCGGCGAAGTGGTGCAGCGCGTCGAGTACCTGCCCACAGGTGAGACGTTCATCGAGCAACAGGACACCTGCCGAGGATATGTCGGTATCCAGGGAACAGCCAAGGAACTGATATCTCTTGGTAAATTCTTCCAAGAATATATTAAGGCTAAAGGAAATAGCATGAAAATTAATTTTCAAATTCCAAATAATCCAAATTATGGTAATAATGGGAAAGCCAATTCAAATATTGGTCAGTAGTTTAATTGTTCTCTGTTCCTGCAATCTAAATGTCAGAAATACAGACTTATCATCATCTGACCATAGAATATCCGAATGTACTATGGATAGTTCAATAAATGATATTAGATTAATGACCCCGATTTCATTAGATTCTATTTTTTTACTTCATGTTGATAAATATATAGTTAATGATTTTCAATATGGAGAAGGAATATACGTTTCTAATACTTCTAATACTGAATTTGTGTTTTTTAAATTCAATAATGGTCGAATTGGTCAAGAATTAGATGCATTCATTCTCACAGATTCTATCCCTTTGGAATTTTCTCCACGTAAGATACAGAGTAGATTTCAAAAATTTATATCTACCTATGGAGCATACATAGGTATGAGTAAGACTGATTTTGTAAGTAGATATTTCAATAATAATGAATCCAAAACAGAATTCGGCTCAATATATGCACAGTACGATTCAATTAATTTATTATATAATAAATATTATTTTCGTAATGACACTTTGAAGAAAATCGAGATTGGGTATGATTGGTAACCTCGTTTATATCAACACCAGCCGTATGAAGAAAGACGGCAAGAAAGACGAAAAGGCGACCGAGGCTGGTGCCTGAGACGGAACGATTGTTTATTTTGGCAAATTCTATAATGGAATTGATAAAGAAGACAGCTTTGTTGAACATCAGGTATCAATAGAGATAATTGAGGATGTGAAGTGAAGCCCTACCCCTGCCCTCCCCGAGATATGCTGGAGGGGCGCAGGCGCGCCTGCGCCCTTCCTTGATTCCCCTCTTCCCTAGAGATATAAAAGATGAAAAACGGAATGAAGGAAAAAGGGGAGCATGTTAAAAACGTGAAAAGGCTTGCGTGACAAGAAGGAAAATGCTAACTTTGCAAATAATAAACAATCATATTAAACGATAATAATAAAAGGAGTTCGCTATGAAGAAAGTTCTACTATTCGCAATGAAAAGACTTTTAGCTATCGCACTGCTACTATTCCCCCTGTTTGCCCATGCAGAGGAAGTAGAGATTGATGGACTTTGGTACGACCTGAATGCAGAAGACAAGACCGCTGAGGTCATGCTTTCCAAAGGTGAACCCTATTCAGGCGATATCGTTATCCCCGAGAAGGTCTCTTATGAGGATGCAGAATACAGCGTGACAAGCATTCGTTCTGCCGCATTTCGTGAGAGTGCTATCACCTCCATAGAGATTCCCAACAGTGTAAAAGACATTGGAGTCTATGCATTTGAGGACTGTTCGTCACTAACGTCGGTTGACCTCCCCAAAGGTTTGACGAGCATTAATAATTCTACGTTCCGGCTCTGTTCTGCTTTAACCTCCATTGGTATTCCAGAAGGAGTGACGAAGATAGGGGAGGATGCGTTTTGTGCCTGTTCCTCCCTGACCTCTATCACCATTCCCAAGAGTGTAACAGAAATAGAGGACGATGCTTTCACCGGGTGTTTTAGCCTAAAGGCTGTGCATATCACTGACCTCGCTGCTTGGTGCAGTATTACGTTCTGGTTTAGCGAATCAAATCCTCTATGGTATGCTAAGCATCTCTTTCTGAATGGGGAGGAAATCAAGGATCTGGTCATCCCAGAGAGTGTAACAGAGATAAGCGAATATGCTTTTGTGCGTTGTCTTGGTCTGACCTCTGTCACCATCAGCGATAACGTAACAGCTATTAAGGCGCATGCGTTTTACAATTGCGAAGGAATAACCTCTGTTAGAATTGGAAATGGGGTTACAACTATTGGAAATAAAGCATTCGAAGAGTGTAATAGCTTAAAGGCCGTTCATATCCAGGACATTGCCGCTTGGTGCAACATTACATTTGCATATAGAGGCAACCCGTTATGGTATGCTCGTCATTTGTACCTGAATGGAGAAGAAGTCAAGGACCTGGTTATTCCCGACGGTGTGACAACGATAAGCAAAGGTGCATTTCAGAAATGTGCCGGCCTGACAAAAGCCACTATCAGCAACAGTGTGACAGAAATCGGGGCATCGGCTTTCTCAGACTGCACATCGCTACTTACAATCATTATCGGTAATGGAATAAAAACCATTGGCAAATCTGCCTTTGCTGGTTGTTCGAAATATCGTTCGGTGTACTGTTATGCAGAAGAAGTACCAGAAGCCCAAGACGATTCTTTCGGAGATTCAGACCCAATAAATGCAGCCCTTCGTGTACCGGCGAAGAGTGTATTATTTTATGAGATGAATAAACCCTGGAGCAGATTCTGGAGAATCTATGCGCTAAAAGATGAAGACCTTGGCATAGAGGAGAAAGAGTATCAGAAAGAACAGGCTCATGAGTATTACAGTCCCAATGGTCAGCAGGTGGCAACTCCTGGCAAGGGTATGAATATCGCAAAGATGAGCAATGGCCAGACAAGGAAGATACTCATAAAGTGATAAACAAAAGGAACGATTATATCAGATCTCTCAAGATGATATGACGGGGCGCCGGCTTTGGCCGAAAGGTTGCGCTGGCCCCGCTTTTGTAGTATTTATTCTCTTTTACCTTAACAAACAAAAAAAAACGCATTTCCTACATTTCCTACACCTAGTATTGAGTATCAAGGAGTTACAAAAACAATTCCTGCACCTAATCCTGCGAGCAGGAAATGGATAATTGTCAACCGATGAAGCAGCGGGGAGAGAGCTATGCATACTCTCTTTCTCCGAATATAGTTGTGCCTACGCGAACGAGGGTGGCACCGGTTTCAACAGCAATTGGATAGTCGTGGCTCATGCCCCACGAGCGCTCAGAGAATGAGGGCTCGTCGGCGAAGTATTGTTGCTTCAGCTCGTTGAAGAGGTTGGCGGCAATCTGCATTTCGCTGCGAATCTGCTCCTGGTCGTCGACAAACGAAGCCATCATCATCAGTCCGCGAATGCGAACATGCTTGAGCTCGCGCCACTCGCCGCTTGCCAACAATTCCCGGCAAGCATCAGGTGAGAAGCCATACTTCGTCTCTTCCTCGGCGATGTGAAGTTCCAGCAGCACGTCGATGACGCGCCCGCAGCGTGCAGCCTGCCTGTCGATCTCGCGCAACAGTTTCAGGGTATCGACAGCATGGATCATCGAGATATAAGGGGCAATATACTTCACCTTATTCGTCTGCAGATGTCCGATGAAGTGCCACTCCACATCCTTCGGCATCAGTCCCACCTTCTGCTGCAGTTCCTGCACGTGGTTTTCGCCGAAGATGCGCTGCCCGGCATCGTAGGCCTCGCGCAGCATTTCCACAGGATGGAACTTGCTGACCGCCACAAGCCTGACTCCAGCAGGCAGGTTGGCCAGCACTTGTTTCAGATTCTGTTCTATTGCGCTCATAAGCAGGCTGGTTTTTCGACTCTTATTGTTCGTACTCGGGCTCTTCGGAAGCCTTGTCCTGCTTCAGCCAAGTCCTATGTTCGTACACATCCATGATCTTCGTCTCGGAGATGTTGGCGATGACATAGTCAATCAACGTGCTTTTCATCACCTCGTCGATGTTCTTCAACGCACCGTTGAAGGTGCTGGCCTGCACCAGATAGGTCACCGTGGAACGCTTCTCCTTCTCCGTCTTCTCGTCGATGGTGATAAACGATACCTTCGCCTTGTACCAACGGTCGTCGGCTGCATTCTCGCTGAAGAATACCTCGTGATAGGCGGCCGGATTGATGTTCTTCACCTCAAACTCACCGCTCACGTAGGCCGTCATCTCGCGTGTGATGGCCTCTTCGGCCTCACCGAACGAAAGGGCATCGACGACATAGAGTTCCGGCACCTTCTTTGTCATACCGTCCTCCATCTGGCGCTCGTAGCGCACCGTGCATTCAAACCAATTAGCTGATCTACTTCTCATAGTTTTTTGTTGTTACTCAAATTCGTTTGCAAATTTACGAAATTTACCTTAAGCATGCAAACAGTATGCGATTTATTTTGGGAACTATATACAATTAGACCCCAGCTTTAGCGCAGGAATTCTTTTTATCGGAAACAAATTAGTTACTATGTTTGCAGACGCCAACAGTTGAATTTGGCTATTCGAACACCGCTCTCGGGGGCTTCGAGCCCCCTGCCGCGAGGCAGCCCCTCGGTGTTTTTC
>JAFZAP010000023.1 GCA_017557185.1 Prevotella sp. | reverse complement strand
GGCGGAGAAGTCCTTCGCGGTGTCGGCAGGCTTGGTCTTGAGACCGATCTTGAACGAGCCGAGCCCGTCGAGGCTGACGCGATACGACTCCTGCAGCCAGAGCTTCATGACGTTCACCAGCTCGTCGAGCACGGCGATGACATCTGCACGCTTCACCGAGACGTTGTCCTGGATCATCTGTGCGAGGTCCTTCGTGTTCTTCGGAGTCTTCGGGTAGATGGCACGTGCGTACCACTTTCCTCGAGTCGTCGACTCTGCACGGTTGTCCTGATACAGCTTGTACTTAATTGCCATAGTCTGATTGTTTTTAATGTTAATAATTTGGGTTCCGCAGGCCCACTCTTCGAGCGTTGCGGGCAATAGCCGATGCATCTCCTATGCACTGGCAAGGGAAGTGCAAGGCGAATGCAGAGCCGAGCCCGCTCGAGCTATGCTGAGCCGCAGCCTTCACTCGCAAAGCATCTCCGATGCATTTGCAAATTTACAACATCCCGCAACTATCAACCGTGCGTTTCTATGCGGTTCCATGCGTTTCCATGCGTTTCTATGCGATAAACCTTATGGCTCGCCGAGAAACCAGACGATTTGCCGCACGGCCTCAGCCGAATAGAACTTGGCGAAGCGGCTCTGGTGGCATTTGCGAAGGGCTGCCACCAGTTCGGGGCAATTACGTATCCATTGCGCCAGGTGGTTCGTGGCCACGCGCGGTTCGCTGTCGGGGAAGTAGAGCATGGCCAGCTCCGACTTTCCATAACTTCTTATCTCCATAACCTGTCTGTTTTTATAAATGATTAGCTTTAGAGTCAAATATGACGCGATGACAAATTTGACGAATAATAATGAAGACTACTCATGCGTACACACTTGTGCAGGTGTACGCGGAGATTTCTCAGAATGCGGTGTCATTTGCGTCAATTGCGTCATCGGTCTGTCCGTCTTCCTGTTTAGCGTCGCAGGCTTTCATCCGCTGGAGAGCCTTGATTTCATCGGCACTGTAGGCCACGACGATATATCCGCGCTCACCATGCGACCGCATTCGCCGGAAGCCCAGGTCGGTCATGGCTCGTCCTACCTTGTTGGCATTGAGCTTTTGAACCAGGTTGCCGCTGATTGACTGCAGGATATAGGTGGCAGTGACGAACTCGCCCGTCTCGCCCTGATGGGGCGGACGGAACCGCTCGCTGATAAGTTCGCGTTCCATCTGCGGCATTTCAAAGGCAGCATTGTGACCCGACAATCGCACAATCTCCTCTCGTGAGAACCAAAAGTGGAAGCCCTGTCTATATAGTGCGTACGCCTGAGAATAGATGCCGTCGTAATCAAAGGGAACCTCGCGCGGCGAGGTGATGTTCTCCACCTCAAACGGCAGCCACCGGCGGTTGCCCGTGGGGTCGGAAAGAAACTGAGCATTATTTCCCGTGCCACAGAACGAAGCAATATGCTTTCGGTGCTCATGGAAGTGGGCATATGCAGCCCGCTCGTCTATCGACGGCATCGTCACTGCTGCCTTCAGCTGGTTTAGCTCGGCAGGGCGCATCGTGTCAAGCTCCTCACAGCACACCAGCCCATACTGCGCCAGCGTCAGCAGGTCGTCGCGCCCCATCCTGTTCGCGTTTGTCTTCGTATAGAAATAACTCGACAGCTCCGGCGGCAGCAAGTGGTTGAACCATGTCGTCTTGTATGACCCTTGCTCGCCTATCAGCACCAGAATGACATTGTTCACTACGCTGTCGTCAATCCATCCCGCCACCATGCCTACCAGCCACTTTGTCAGGTACTCCGCAAAGAGCATCTGTTCCTTCACGTCACCCTTCACGTTCACCGAGAGCGACATCGCCAGGATATGATTCCCGCCGTCCCATGGTGGCAGATGCTCCAGATAGAACTTGAACGGATGGAACTCCGGCACGAAATCAGACTCTATCACCCTGTACATGTCCTGCACCCTCACCATTTTCGTAGCCGACAGTTCAGCCCAAAGCGAGTTGACGACACGGTCGCAGATGGGTTGCCAGTCAGTGGTCCCCTCCGTCTGGAAGGAGGGGTGTCCGCAGGACGGGGTGGTAGGAATATAAACTCTCGATGGCAGCCGGTATTCCACCCTTTTTGTAATCACATTATGCCGCAGCAGGATCCTATCCATCAGGAAGTTTTGGATGTCCTCCACTGTTGCCATGTACTCCTTCCAGTTCGGCTTCCTCTCACCGCCAGTCTTTTTCTTCTTATTGCTCATTTTTTATCCCTGCATTACAGCCGTCCCTTATCAAGGGACTCTAAATGTTTGTTCTCTTCCATACAAATAGAGATTGGTCTCGGCAAAGATACGAAAAACAAAAGGCCCCGACAAAAATTGTCGGAGCCTCGGAAGCGTTTTTAGAAGATTCAGAATCATTTTCAGAAGATTCAGAATCATTTTCAGAAGATTCAGAATCGTTTTCAGAACATTTAGAAGTGCCCCCTCCATTTCTCCACGTATCTCGCGTATTTTCACGGATTTTTTATTTGAACATCGAAAAATGATTCTAAGGAATCAAGGAAACAAGGAAATTAGACAGAGAGACAAAGAGATATTTATTTAACCGCAGATTACGCAGATTTCACAGATATTCTAAGGAACATGGGAATCGGAGGAAGCGCGCTCTGTTCTGCCGTTTGCGTAGTAAAACGGAGCAAGAATGATATGGAAGTAATCGGATCATGGAGGGCGATTCCGCACGCGGAATCATAACGTTTGACAGAGTCGGCATTGACAAACGATTTGACCTTCGGTCTTACTCTGTCACGACTCGGCATAGCTCAAGCAAGCTTGGCTTTGCTCTCGCTGCTCCATCGTTTGTCATGGAGACTCTATCGAACGTGTGACGATGGTGAGAAACACCATCTCCTCCATAATCCAATTACTTCCGTATCATTCTTACTCCGACTCTTTGTCTCTCTGTCTAAATTCCTCTATTCCTTCATTCCTTAGAAACATCTGCGTCATCTGCGTAATCTGTGGTAAAAAAACTCTATGTCTCTCTGTCTCCATTCTTGTCTAATTCTTCCATGAGTGCCATGCCTAGCTTCACCGTCTGCTCATGCGCCCCATTGTCGCGCCAGTTCTCCGGCATGCCGCAGAGCTTACCGCTCGTGACGGGCTTCTGAATAGCATCGTAATTGCACTCATAGGGGAGTCTTTTAGTGAACGGCCATTGCGACACGTCACGTACGAACTGGCTGATGGAACCCCGGTACCCCTTCATCTGATAGATGCGATAGACCACGCTCCATGATACGTTTCCCCACCAGTAGCCGTCCCTGATAGTTTTCTCCACTGCCCAAGCCATCACCTCTGGCGGGGGTGTCTCTTCTTTAGGCTCTCTTTCTTCTTGCTTTGTGTCGTCAACGGGCGTATGATGCGATTTCCTCAACCACTTGTCGGAAGAGAAATTCTGAGTGGTCACACTGTCGATGCGCTGCCCCACAGAGTTGTAGTAGTTGATGGTGATGCCGCTATTTCTCGGATGCTCATGTAGCAGTTCGCGGAGCTTATCCATCATCTGCCTGATGATCTCTGCAGGTGAAGGCTGACTGTTTAAACCTTCCTGATTGTCAGGATCGTTTTCTTTGAAACTCATTTTTATAATTCCTTTTTATCAATGAAACCAATGGAAGTTGATAAAAAGGGGCGTGAACTTTTTGTCTGGCTATAACATTATTCCTTAAGGCTCGTTACACCTTCGTGCGAATGCCATAGCCAAAGCCCACGCCCCCGTATGGAGGTGTGAGCCGGCAGACATTCTTTCCCGCACAAAACATGTGTAACGATTTTAAAGGAATGGCAAGAAAGCTGTCAATGCTCTTGGGTGCAAAGATACGAATAAGCGAGCACAATACCAAAAAGAAACTCGTTTTTTTTGAATTGTCGAGCGAAAGTATCTTCGACGAGTGTCAAGGATACGAATAAGCGAGCACAATACCAAAAAGAAACTCGTTTTTTTTGAATTGTCGAGCGAAAGTATCTTAGACGAATGTCAGAGTTAGTGCAAATCTCCGATACACCCAAATAATTATGGCTATTTTCTTGTTATGGACTCATTATTTTTTTCTTCATTAAAAGGGTTTATCTTCATGCAAGTATGCACCAATTGTTTCCGCTGCAAATATACAAATGAAAGGAAATCGGGCGAACTTTAGGAAGGACGCAGGCACGCCTGCGCCCCTCCGTCATCATATCATTGCTTTGAGAGTTGAATGATATCGCTATTTTGTTATCCATCATCCAAAACTGATTACCTTTACCAATGTTCTTTCTCGTATTTCAATCTTTTTCTTTTGACAAATTTGAAAGAAAAGTTCTTGTCGATCTCTTTTCTTGAACTATTGTCAAATCTAAGATGCAATTTCAAGAAATGACCTTTATTCTTATCGGAGGTAGATTTAAATAGATGATAATTAGGATCTTCTACTATAAATTCTAAGAAAACATTTTTCTTTGATTTTGGCTCTAATTTGCAAGGCAGTGTGTCTGTGTCATTTTCAAATAATTCATAATACAACGTGACAGAATCTACTAATGCTTCTAATCTGGGATTGTCATTAAGTGTAAGAATAGAATTACTCTTGTTGCAAACTTCTATGAATAACTTTGAGGTAATAGTTTGAGCATCGAAGGAAGTTGTACTGCCTTTTAGCAATTGTATATCTATCGAATCATTTTCTATAGAACATGTATCATCTAAGGCGTAAATGAGGCGTGGGGGGTAACATGATGTCACTCCACATAACAATAGAATAAAACAAAACAATTTTTTCATATTCATTTATGGTGTTAAGTTCTTATATTGATCAGCCCAATAATCCAAACAATTTGGATTGGTATAAGGCTTATTATTTCTATAACCAGGACTTATTAGATATTCATACAAAACTCTACACTTATCTACACCCTCCGCCCTAACTCGTTGATTATCAACACAAACAAAATGTCTACACTTTTCTACACCCTTCGGGTCCGCCTATGGGTAATATGGCTGAAGGTTGCTCTTCAACGTCCTAGCATTGTCTTCACCGAAGAGTTTCTTGTTTGCCTGACGCTTCACCCTGTCGACGCGTCTATTATCAGTATCAAGGGCAAAGGCCATCATACTCTCACTGATGCCCAACATCGTCATCAAACAGATGCGGATTTGCTCTTCCGTCATGCTTTGAAGTGAAGTAACCAGCAGGTAACCGCTACGATGGTTGTTGGAAAAAGCTTTTTTCAACTGTGCCCATTCTGATTCAGTCGGTGGCTTATCGCCTTTATGATATTCCTGCAACCTGTTCTTGAAATCGACTATCAAATGCTCATAACCTGGATCAACTTCTGCTGTCTGTATGGTGTCAAGTAGCTTCTGCTGGAGGGTTTCTATCTGTGCTTGCAATCTGCTGACGTTTTCCTTGTGTATCTTTGAATTGCTGGAGTTCTTATTGTTCAACCGGACGATTTCCTTTCTGATTTCTTCAGAGGTCGCTTCCTTTTCTGCCAGTAAAAATTCCAGATTCTCCTTTTTTCCCATAAGATCACTTATTTCCTGCAGTCGCTTTGCCTTAAAGCGATAAAACACTATTAAGAGGATGGCAATCAGCAGCAAAGCGGCCATGACAGTTCCAATGACTCCTATCATCCAATTCTTCGCTTCCTGCTTCCTTTTCTCTGCTATCTGCTGCTGGCGATGATAATTATAATTGGCACGAACCTGCTCCACCTGCTGTTGGTTAACATGCATGAAGTTGGAGTCGTTGGCAGCGGCAAAAAGCTTGGCGTATTTCGCAATAGAGTCTGGCTTCTTTTTTTGCTCATAGACAGAAAGCAGTCCTTTATATCCTGCTTCTAGCAAACCTTTAGCCAGTGTTTTTTCAAAATAAAACTTTGCGGAATCTATTTGACCTGTTTGCAAGAGATATCGCCCTTTATCATAATAGAACATACCTCCTTTAATCAGATTCCCATCTTCATTAAAATTCCCAGATTCTTGTTCGTAGATGTCCAACCATTGTCTTGCCTCGGAAACATTTTGCATGTCAAGACAAATATTAAGAGCTATATATACTACCTGTGCTGCCTCTTTACTATAGCCTGCAATAAGATATTTCTCACGTGCCCTCCTCACTATGAAAAGCATACTATCTTTCTCTTCTTTTAAGTGGTATGGTCTTATTCTCAGTTCATAGGCTTTGAGGGCATAGAGGGTGTCTCTATCTTTCCATGCTATACGCTCTGCTATCTTCAGTGCCTGCATCTCCTCATTAGGAAGATACTGGGCATGAAAGAGATTGGCCATCTGGCCATACACTGCTGTTAGTGTATAGTAGTCGCAGTCGCTACGGGTAGTGTCGGCCTGCTCGGCGGCTTTTTGATAGCACTCCAGTGCCTGCGGGGTTTCGCCCATATCGTGGTGAACGCGTCCCTGCACATAGTGAGCCATAAGCCGCTCGTTAGGAGAGCCGTGACGGTCGAAGTAGTTGACAAGGGAGTCAACGGTGGGGAGCCACCGCTCTGTGAACACGGTATCGGCACGGTTGCAGTCGCTGACGTACTGCAGCCGCTGGCGCATCGCCTCGTGGTCGGCCGTGCAGGCCGTCAGGGCCAAGGAAACGAGTGTTAGCAGAATCCACTTTCCTTTCATGTCTGCAAAGATACGATTAAGTGAGCACAATACCAAAAAGAAACTCATTTTTTTGAATTGTCGAGCGAAAGTATCTTCGACCAAGGTCAAATATACGAAATAATACTTTTCCTTCCAAATATTTTGTTGTGAAAGTATATCTTTCTGTCTCGTCACCATTCCTATTCGCACGCCGCGCTGTAAATGTAGCGGGTGTCAGGGCTGACAACGGTGCTGATTACGATTTGTCGTCTTCCGTATGTTCAGTTGTTGCGGTTAATAAGGTTTACCACAACCTTTACCATCACGTCCTTTTCCTCGGTTCGGCTTTCGGCAATCATCAGCGTGAGGGCAACGAGGGTGTTGTCTGGAATACGCTTTGAACCGTCGGCATGATAGAGAATGCGATTGTTGTTGAGGAACCACAGGAACAGCGTGGCGGCAATACGTTTGTTTCCGTCGCTGAAAGAGTGATTCTTCGTGACCAGATAAAGCAGCATGGCGGCTTTCTCCTCTACGCTGGGATATAGTTCTTTGCCTCCGAAGGTCTGGTAGATCTGCCCGATGCTGCTCTTGAAGGAGTCGTCCTTCTCGTTGCCAAAGAGCACGGAGCCGCCGAATTTCTCCCGCAACCGGTTAATCTCCTTCATCGCGTTCTCGTATGTCGCATGGAAGGGTTCCTCCTGAGTGGTTTCCTGTATGGTCAGCCGTTGGTAATCGTAGTTGTCAAGGGTGTCGAGGGCATAGGTATAGTCTGTCACCACCTCAAACAGGGCGTTGCTTTCATCGGTAGAGAGCACAGGTTGGCTCTGGATGGTACGCCCCAGCATCCCCACCAGTTGTCGCAGCTCACCAATCTGCTCCTTGCGAATGCGCTCATTGACGGCATAGCCCTTGACGAGATAATCTTTCAAAACCTTGCGAGCCCAGATGCGGAATGCTGTGCCTCGTTTGCTCTTGACGCGATAGCCGACAGAAATGACGACATCTATATTATAAATAGCCGTTGGTTTATACTTTGACAGAGTATTATGCAAAATCTGCATATTACTCTCTTTTTCAAGTTCCCCTTCTTTAAATACATTTGCAATATGACGTGCTATTACAGATTGGTCTTTCTGAAACAATTCAGCCATCTGCGCCTGCGACAGCCATACGGTCTCATTCTCCAGACGTACATCAATCTGGGTCTGTCCGTCCTCGGTTTGATATATCACTATCTTGTTATCGTCCATATCTTCACCCTGTTTCACGCCTGCAAAGATAAACATTATTTATAATTAAACAAAGTAATTCACGGAAAAAAGCATTAACGTTCGTCTGTCTTCAATTGCGCCCCCTCCCTACGGGGGCGACTGGGGTGGGGCTCCGTCTGTCCCGTCTGTCTTTGAAAAACTTCTGTACGTCTGTCCCGTCTGTCTTTGAAAAACTTCTGTCCGTCTGTCCCGTCTGTCTTTGAAAAACTTATGTACGTCTGTTCCGTCACCATTCCTATTCGCACGCCACGCTGTAAATGTAGCGGGTGTCGGGGCTGACAACGGTGCTGATGTGGAGGGCGGCAGCATCAGTGAGCACATCCTTCAGGTTGTCGCGCAACCCCTCGCCGCTCAGCTTCAGCACGGCCTCCTTCATGGTCCACAGGCGGGTGAACATCACGTCGGGCCGCTCAGCCTGCTGGATCTGTTGCATCTCCTGCTGGTTCATCGTGTAGCGAGCCACCGATTCCTTGTAGCGGCCCACCGACTCTACGTCGATGCCTACAGGCTTGTCGCTGATGGCGCAAACCACAGCTTCCCGGCAGTGGCTTATGTTGAAGTGGATGTGCGGATAGTCGCGCAACGCGGGCTTGCCGTGAGGACCATAGCTGAACAGGGGTTTCCCGGTGATGCCATATTCCTTCTGCAGGCCTTCGCACAGCAGCAGATAGGCGGCTGCACACGTCTGCCGTCCCCGTGCATAGCGGAAGCGTAGCGTCTGTTGCCGTCGTTCCTCGCTGAGCAGTGGCAGCGCTGCCTCTACGTCGAATGCGTCGATGTTGTCGTTGATGTATATCATAGGCGTGAGAATGGGGTGTGGGGTGGGGAGGCTATCGCTCGATGCTGTCGATGCGGAGCCGCAGCAGGCCGGCAGGGACGCGCACTTCGACGATGTCGCCCACCTTCTTGTTGAGCAGTGCCTGGGCGATGGGCGACTTGATGGAGATTCTGCCTTCATGGATGTCGGCCTCGTGGGGGCTGGTGATGGTGTAGGTCCTGCTCCGGTTGTTGGCAAGATTGGTCATCTCCACCTTGCTCAACAGCTGCACGCAGTCGCCCACGAGGAGCGACATGTCGATGACGCGGGCGTTGGCGAGCACCTTCTGCTTGTAGCGGATGCGGCTGAGGAGGCGACCCTGCTCGCGCTTGGCGGCATGGTACTCGAAGTTCTCGCTGAGGTCGCCCTTGTCGCGTGCCTCGGCGATGGCGTCTTTCACGCGCGGCAGCTCCTCGTTTTCCAGCTGGCGTAGCTCGGCCACGAGCTTGTCGTAGCCTTCCTGTGACATATATTCCATAATTCGACTTTACTGATGTGGCACAATTGATAAAAAAACAAGGCGGGCTGAAAACCCACCTGTATCCTGCATTCCATTACAGATATCCTGCGGAGAGAACAGGATTCGAACCTGCGAACCAGTTTTGCCGGTTACACGCTTTCCAGGCGTGCCTCTTCAACCACTCGAGCACCTCTCCAATGATATTTTGCAAAAGCGAGTGCAAAAGTACAAAGAAAAGTTGAAAAGTAGAAGGATGGCTTGTTGAAATCCCAATTCATTAAGCAAAATTAACAATCAGCGCCTGCTGAGTGGTCGGTTCCCGATGCCTTCACGTCCAGAATTCCTGCTCGCCGGTGAACACCATCTTGCCGTGACATTTCGGGCAGGTGCGCTTATCCCACGGCCTGATTCTATCGCTGCCGCAGTTCAGGCACAGGCGTCCCGCCTCGCTGCCGAACGACGGTGCCACATCGGCAATGATGCCGCCGACGACCAACTGCTGGATGGTCTTGCAGTCGGGGCAGCTCACGGCGGTGATGTGTTGCCGGAACAGGCCGAGTCCTTCATAGACTTCGGCCTCATAGCCGCACTCCCCGCATTGGTATTTCTTCTTCCACGCCATGACAATAGTAATTATCCGCAAAGGTACGATTAAGTGAGCGAAAAACCAAATATATTAGAGTTTTTTCATAACGGAAATACTCGGAAACAAATGGAAGAAACGGAAATCCGGATTTGAAGACAAAATCTTTCAAAATTTGACAGAGAGACAAAGAGATATTTATTTAACCACAGATTACGCAGATTTCGCAGATGACGCTCTAAGGAATGAAGGAATCGAGGAAAACGAATGATACGAAAGTAATTGGATTATGGAGGAGATGGTGTTTTTACACCATCGTCACACGTTCGATAGGGTCTGCACGACAAACGAGTTTGTCGGTGCCGAACCTGTCAAACGTTATGATTCCGCACGCGGAATCTCCCCTCCATAATCCAATTCCTTTCGTATCATTCTTTGAAAAAATAATTTGTTTTAATTTGTTCGAATTATTCTAATTTGTTTCTAAAAAATATCAGCGTAATCTGCGGTTAAATATCTCTTTGTCTCTCTGTCTTATCTCCGTTGTTAAAAATAAACTTATGTACGTCTGTTTCGTATGTCTTTCCTAAGAAAACTTAATTTCTTGATTGGACTAGCCTATTATTCGAGTATTTTGTCTAAATTTGCAGCACTTTTGAAATCATTATTTATTTTTCTGGGAAGTTAATGAATTTAATGAAGTTAAAGAAGTCAAAGAAGTCGATGAAGTCAAAGAAGTTAAAGGACATGGCAGCAGGCCTGCTTCTGCTATGCCTGCTTGTTGCCTCGCCTACGGTCATGGCACAGAACACCTCAGCTGCGAACGCTCAGAAGGAAGCTGCCTCGACAGTTGCCGACAGCATGGATGTATTAGCCGCCGACTCGCTGGCTGCCGATTCCGCATTGGTGCAGGCGGTGGATAGCGTGGACACGGCTGGTGAGTTGGCAGAAGGTGATCAGACGGGAGGCATCCGGCAGATGCTGAAGAAGAAGTTCCTCGAGGGTAATGCGGGCTTCATGTCGCTCGTGGCGCTGGTGCTGGTGCTGGGCCTGGCGTTCTCGATTGAGCGCATCATCTACCTCACGCTTTCCGAGATTGATGCCCGCCGTTTCACCGACGACCTGAGCACGCTCATCGGCGAAGGAAAGATCGAGGAGGCGAAGGCTCTCTGTCGGAACACCCGCGGCCCTGTTGCCTCGATCTGCTACCAGGGACTTCTGCGCATCGACGAACCCCTCGAGTCGATAGAGCGCTCCATAACCAGCTACGGCTCCGTGCAGACATCGCTGCTCGAGAAGGGCACTTCGTGGATACGGCTGTTCATCACGATGGCTCCCTCGCTGGGATTCCTGGGCACCGTCATTGGCATGGTCATGGCCTTCGAGGACATTGAGATGGCAGGCGACTTGAATGCCTCGATTGTGGCATCAGGCATGAAGGTGGCACTCATCACGACGGTGTTCGGTATCATCGTGGCACTCATCCTGCAGTTGTTCTACAACTACATCAACACGAAGATCGACCGAATGGTTGCACAGATGGAAGAGGCCGGCATCACGTTGCTCGATGCCATCGGGAAGATGAAGGCTTCGTCAGGAGAATAGAAAGAGGTGTGTGACTTCAAGCAAACAGAAACCCCGAAAACCATAGAATTATGTTCAATACGGAGCTACTTGCCGACGTGATGCTGTTGCTGATGGTCCTCGCCATCGTCGTGGCACTGTGTGCTGTGGCGTGGGCGACCATCGTGGCACTGCGCAAGCGGGGCGGGGGAGTGGCGAAGGCGGAGAATCGCGTTCCCGCACGCCGCATCGTCGTGGCCACGCTGGCTGGCACGGTGCTGCTGGCGCTGCTGACATTCCTGCTGGGGTCGTCGGCTCCCATGTCCATCAATGGCAAGACGTTTGCCGACAGCTTCTGGCTGCGCGCTGCCGATATGTTCATTGTCACGTGTGGCATCCTGTTGCTGGCAGGTGGCATCGTCTATGCCTATTCAGAATTGCGAAACAAGAAATGATCATCAAACGCAGACACCACAAAGTGCCAGGCCTGAACACCACGGCGACTGCCGACATCTCGTTCATGCTGCTCATCTTCTTTCTCGTGGCTTCCTCCATGGACCTCGACAAAGGACTGGCACGCGTGCTGCCGCCTGCCGACGACGAAGAACAGAAGGTGGAGACGCTGGTGGAACGCGATCAGCTGTTCACCGTCACGCTGACCGCCGACAACCGGTATCTGCTGAACGACCAGCCAGTCGATCTGCCGACCTTCCACCGGCAGGCAGCCGACTTCATGCTGAAGCAGGGCGCCGAGCATATCATCATGATCGATGCAGCTCCCACATCGTCCTACGATGCCTACTTCGCCATTCAAAACGAACTGGCTGCCGTGTATCGCGACGTGCGGAACACGCTCGCCCGCAACACCTATGGCAAGGGCTACGCCCAGCTCAATGAGTCGCAACGCGCGGCTATCCGCCAGCAGTGTCCGCAGCGCATCGCCGAGAACCTGATTCCGGGCGAATCCAGATAGGAGAGAGAAATGATTAAGCGCAGGAAACATACCGTCCCCAGCCTGAACATGGCATCGATGCCGGACCTGATTTTCACGGTCCTGTTCTTCTTCATGATAGCATCCCACATGCGCAATTCGTCGCCTATGGTCAGTTTGCAGACTCCCGTTGGCACACAGCTGGCACAACCCGACCGCAAGTCGGCACTGGTGTATCTGTATGTGGGCAGCGACAGTAGGCAGGTGCAGGTGGGGAATCGCATGGTGGGCCTGCAGGGCATCCATGCTGCCATCCAGGCTGAACGGCAGAACCTGTCGTCCGAAGACCGCCGACTGATGACCGTATGCCTGAAGGCCGACCGGCAGACTCCCATGTGGCTCATTTCCGATGTGAAGCAGGCGCTGCGCGAAGCCAATGCCACTCGCATCATCTATGCTGCAAAAGAGAATAAATCGGTAGTAAACGGCCAATAAAACCGATGAAATAGTGCCAAACGTGTAAATAATTTTGACTTTCTTTCGATTTCTGCACGTTTTAGCTTTCAAATTCAAACTTTTATTTGTATCTTTGCAAGAAATTCAAAGTTTATATCATGGCACAACATCAATTAGATTCATTAGACAAGAAAATCCTCAAGATGATTGCTGAGGATGCCCGTGTTCCGTTTTTGGAAGTAGCAAGAGAGTGCAACGTGAGTGGCGCCGCTATCCACCAGCGCATACAGAAGCTCACCAATCTGGGCGTAATCAAAGGTTCGCAGTTCATCATCGACCCTGAGAAGATCGGGTATGAGACGTGCGCCTACGTGGGACTCTACCTGAAAGACCCCGGCACGTTCGATGTCGTTGTTGAAGAACTGAAGAAGATTCCAGAAGTGGTGGAGTGTCACTACACCACGGGAGGCTACGACTTGTTCATCAAGATCTACGCTCGCAACAACCACGACCTGCTCAACCTCATCCACGACAAGCTGCAGCCGCTGGGATTGGCACGTAGCGAGACCATCGTGGCTTTCAATGCCGCCATCCACCGGCAGCTGCCCATTCAGGAGTTCTAAGAGTCTTCCTCCTTTCTTATATAGTCGACGAAGGCGTATCGATGGGCATGGCGCTCATCGATGTCATGGTTTTCGCGCCACACTTCCTGCCACGACTCCTCGTAAGGCGGGAAGAAGGCATCGGCTTTTTCGGGCACGTCGTCGATCTCGGTCAGGCAGAGGCGTGTGGCCAGAGGCAGTGCCTGCTGATAGACACTCGTGCCGCCGATGATGAAAACCTCCTCGTCGGGCTGGCAGCTGTCGAGAGCCTTTCGGAGCGTTGGATAGCAGTAGCAGCCGGGGAAGCGCTCATCGCTCACATCCTTTACTCCCCTTGACAGCACCACGTTCCTGCGATTGGGCAGAGCACCCTTGGGCAGCGATTCGAACGTGCGGCGTCCCATCACGATGGTATGGCCCGTGGTGAGCTGTTTGAAGCGCTTCAGGTCGTTTGGCAGCCAGTAGATGAGCTTGTTCTCGAAACCGATGGCGCGATTGCGTGCCACGGCCGCAATAATATTGATCTTCTGTTTCATGCTGCAAAGATACGAAAAAGATTCGAGGAAAGTGTTTCTGTTGAAAAGTTTTTCGTATCTTTGCACTTGATAAGCAACGCTATTAATCAAAAGAATCATCATAACATGAAAAGAATCGTTACATTCCTTCTGATGGGAATGATGTTCTGGCTCAATGCCGACGCAGCTCCCATCGACCGGCAGGCAGCCTTGCAGAAAGCAGCAGCCTTCCTGAAAGAGATGAATATCAGCCAGCAACTATCGCCTGTTGCCGATGGCAAGAAGCTGGCACCGCGTCGCAGCAGGGCCGTTCAGTTTGCTGACGCCGATCCCTACTATGTCTTCAACCGAGGCGATGGCGAAGGATTTATTATCATCTCCGGCGATGATCAGACAGAGCCTGTGCTGGGCTACTGCGACAAAGGCTCGTTCGACTATTCGCAGGCGCCAGATAACATGAAGGCGCTACTGGCGGAGTATGAGAACCAGATTACGTTCCTATGGGAACATCCGCAGGCCATTGCGAAAGCTGTCGAGAAGCACCCGAAGGTGACTCAGCTCATGACGAGTACCTGGAACCAGGGCAATCCCTACAACCAGAATTGCCCGAACTATTTCGGTCAGGGACTCTCGGTGACGGGTTGCGTGGCAACGGCGATGGCACAGATCATGTATTACCAGCGCGAGAGATCCACCGACCGCACGCTGGCCGCCATCCCTGCCTATGTGGCTCCTACGAATCATGCTGTCTATGGACAGTTGCATGTCAGTGGCATTCCAGAAGGATCGCCCATCGACTGGGCAAACATGCGCGACAGCTACAATGGCAGCGAAAGTCCTGTGCAGCGCGAGGCGGTAGCAAACCTCATGCTCTACTGTGGCGTGTCGGTGCAGATGGACTACACGAACTCGGCGTCGGGTGCCTATTCCTATCGCGTGGCTGATGCGCTGAAAGCCTATTTCGGCTACGGCGCTTCTGTGCAGTACGTGCAGCAGGCTAACTACACCAATGAGAATTGGGATCAACTCTGCTACAACGAACTGGCCAACGGACGTCCCTTCTACTTGAGCGGTGCCAACACGGAGGTTGGTCATGCCTTCGTCTGTGATGGCTACGACGGCAACTATCATTACCATATCAATTGGGGATGGGGTGGAGCCAGCGACGGCTATTATCTGCTCTCCAATCTGTCGCCAGGCCAACAGGGCATCGGCGGCTCGAGCAACGGCTACAACACGGGTGTAGAGGCGATCATCGGCATGGAGCCTGATAACTTCGCCGATATGACCATCAACTTCAGCGACAGTCGTGCACGTGCGCTGTGCGTGGAGAACTGGGACACCGACGGCAACGGCCGTCTGAGCTATGGCGAGGCAGCAGCCATCGAGGATCTTGGCACCGTGTTCAAAGGACAGCCGGTCAAGACGTTGAAGGAGTTGCGCCACTTCACCAGCCTGAAGACAATTGCCGACGATGCCTTCAACGGCTGTACGACGCTCACGGCCATCACCCTGCCGAAGACCGTCGCCACGATTGGCGCACGTGCTTTCAGTGGCTGCCGAACTCTTTCCACCCTGCAATTGCCCGATGGCGTGACTGCCATTGGCGACGAAGCGTTCAGCGGCTGCAAAGCACTCACGGCGCTCACGATTCCCGAAAACGTTACTGCCGTGAGCGCAGGCACTTTTGAGAACTGTGCTGCCATCACGGAGGTCAACTTGCCAACTGGCGTTAATGCCATTGGCAGCCGTGCCTTTGCCGGTTGTACGAAACTGGTGAAGTTCCGGGCCAATACGAATACGCCGGAAACCTTCGCTATGGGAACCGATGTCTTCGACGGCTGTAGCCTCGATGCGGCCACGCTGACCGTCGAGGAAGGTGGCAAGGTGCTCTTTGCGAACGCCGACCAGTGGAGTGCCTTCGGTACCATCAAGGAGTATCGTGCCCTGCCGAAGCAGACGTTCTCTCCCCTTGTCACCGACCGTAAGATTTATCTTTATAATGTAGGCATGAAGCGCTTCCTGAATAAGGGAGAGGCATGGGGTACGCAGGCCATCGTCGACGATGATCCCATGCTCTTCGTCCTCAAGCATGATAAGTCGATGCCCGACGGAACGTATTATCTCTATTCCGACGACACAGGTAAGTCAGGCAAGGTGCTGTTCCGTACCAGCAACGACAACACCGTGGGCAATGGCGTAAAGGCATGCTTCGTCGATGGCTACCTGGGCGAGACAGCCTATTGGAAGGTCGAGGCCGTGGGCGACTACTACAGATTCCAGCCGCCATCGTCATCAGGCGATTATATGGCTGGCCGCTATCTCGGTGTGGTTACCAGCCATACCAGCAAATATGCGAAGCCCACCTATGGAGCTTACTACGACATTGCCTATAACAGCCACGAGGAGAACTGCCAATGGGCATTCGTCGACTACGACGCCGTTTATGGCACCTATAATGCTGCCTCCCGACTGCAAGCGCTCATCGAACTTGCCAGTGCGAAGAACATTGATACCTCCATAGAACAAGAGGTGCTCGACAACATGCAAAGCACGATTGACGATCTGAAGAAGGCTCAGCGCATGTTGCGCCGTAAACTCAACTTCATCAATTTCGCCGACGAGGAGGTTTTCGATGTCTTTGTGAACAACTGGGATATCGATGTAAATGGTGAGATTAGCTATGCCGAGGCTTCGATGGTCACCAACCTTGGATATGTCTTCTACGGCAGCAACATCAGTTCGTTCGACGAGTTGCAATACCTCACCCATCTCTCGGAGATAGGCTACTATGCATTGGCCGAATGCCAGAACTTGAAGCGTGTGACGGTGCCGGAGGCAGTCACCCGTATCGCCTCCTATGCCTTCATGAACGACATCTCGCTCACCGAGGTGGAACTGCCGATGTATGTATCAACGATTGGCAACCAGGCCTTTGCCGGATGCAAGAGCCTGAAGTCGTTCACCGTGATGAGTGCCAACCCCAATGCCATCTCATTGGGCGATGATGTGTTCATGGGTGTCGACCTGAAGTCGGCTACCCTCTATGTGCCTCTAGGAAGTAAGGACTACTATGGCGATGCTCCTGTCTGGAAGGAATTTGGTAGTATAAAAGAGATACGCGCGATTTGCGAACCTTCCTTTATGTCGATTGAGGATGGCTATATGGTCTATGTCTATAATCTCGGCACGGGCAAGTATCTCACGGCAGGCGAGGCCTATGGCACGCAGGCTGTCGTTGGCATCAAGCCCACGCTCTACGCCCTCCACCATCCTTCCGGTACCGCCGAGGACATTTGGTATCTGCAAGCTTATGAGACGGGGCGTTCCAACAACATCCTCTTCCGTACCGACACCGATTCGAAGGTCGGCGCAGGTGTGAAAGCTTGTTTCGTCGATGGAAACCTCTCGACGAAGGGTTATTGGAAAGTGAAACTTGTAGGCGAGAACATCTATACCCTGCAGGTACCTACGACAGATGCCAGTTATGTGGAAGGCCAGTATCTCGGCACACAGAGCAATCATGCGAGCGAGTATACACGTCCAACCGACGGTGTCTATTACGATGTAGAGTATGAAGGACACGAGGCGAACTGCCAGTGGGGATTCGTCTTCAGAACTGTTTTGGAGAGTGCTCAAGAGTTTATGGAAATGGCGAAGACTCTGAAGAAACTCCTCGAACTGGCTCACGCGCAGGGCATCGAGGCTACTGCTGAGCAGGCCGTCTATGACAACCTCGGAAGTACGACAGAGGAGATGCTGGCTGCTATAGCCTCGCTGCGCAGCAAGTTCCACTACATCGACTTCGCCTACGACGGCACCAGGACCATCTGCGTTAACAACTGGGACGACGACGGCGATGGCGAGCTTAGTCTCGAAGAGGCGGCAGAAGTGAAGTCCATCGGAACGATTTTCCGCAGAAGTACGATAAAGAGTTTCGACGAGATGCAGTACTTCACTTCGCTCACCGCAATTCCCGATAATGCCTTCCAGAGCTGCACGGCACTCACGTCGCTCTATATCCCCGGCGGCGTTACCGAGATAGGTGGCAATGCCTTCAACAGCAGCAACAACCTGAAGTATATCGCTTTGCCGCAGGCCACGACGCAGATTGTCGACGCCAGTGCGTCGGCCCTGCAGCGTACGGTAACGGTGTTTGTGCCGAAGGAGGCAATGGAAGCCTATCAGGCCGACGAGTACTGGAGCCGCTTCACCTATGAAGAGTTCACGGGCAAGCCTGTTGTGCGCGGTGAGGATCAGGTACGACAGTACGGCCGGACCAATGGCACATTCAAATACAAGGTCGAGGGTGCGCCTGTCAACGGAAAACCGGACTTCGCAGTCTATCACGAGATTGACCAGACGGCTCCTGTGGGTACTTACGACGCATATATCTATCCCGGCACCATTACGACACCCAACGTGGAGTATATCGCACCGAAGCTCATCGTCGAACCGGCTCCTGTCACCGTCACGGCGAAATCCTACACACGTAAATATGGTGAACCCAATCCCGAATTCGAAATCAGCTATCGCTCCTTCCGCAACCGTGAGAAGGCAGAGGACGTGCTCACGAAACAACCCGTTATCGAGTGCGATGCCACCGAGAGCAGTCCTGCCGGCGAGTACGAGATTCGTGTTTCGGGTGCTGAGGCTCAGAACTACATCTTCGAGTATGTCTCAGGTGTGCTCACCATTGAAAACGATGCTGACGGAATCAACCTGAATGAGTTAAGGAACGACAATGGTTCTGTCTATGACCTGCAGGGTCGCAAGATGAAAGAAGTAGAGTCCTCCACAACGTCTCAACTCCCCAAGGGCATTTATATCCGCAACGGGAAAAAGGTCGTGATTAAGTAAACAGGTTGTTTCCTTACAACCAATTGCCCCCCGGACATCCTTTCTTCTTGAAGGAGAGTCCGGGGGGCGTTTTCTTATGAATGAAGGTGCCGACAAATCAGACGCTGACGTCGGCCTTGATGTGAGGCCAGGGGTTGTAGTCCTCGAGTTGGAAATCTTCGTACTGGAAGTCGAAGAGTGACTTCACGTCGGGATTCAGCCGCATGCGGGGCAACGGGCGAGGCTCACGTGTGAGTTGCAGGCGGGCCTGGTCGAGGTGGTTCAGGTAGAGGTGGGTGTCGCCCGTCGTATGGATGAAATCGCCAGCCTCATAGTCTGTCACCTGTGCCATCATTTGCAGCAATAGGGCATAGCTGGCAATGTTGAACGGCACACCGAGGAAGGTGTCGGCCGAGCGCTGGTAGAGTTGCAGCGACAGTCGGCGCGAAGGACGGCCGTCGGCGGTGACGATTGGTGCGGTGTAGAACTGGAAGATGGTGTGGCAGGGCGGCAGCGCCATGTCGTTGACTTCGGCGACATTCCACGCCGAGACGATCATACGACGCGAGTCGGGATTGTTCTTCAGCTGGTCGAGTACCATCTGTATCTGGTCGATGGTACCGCCGTTGTAGTCGGGCCACGAGCGCCACTGGTGGCCGTAGACAGGTCCTAGCTCACCGTTTTCATCGGCCCATTCGTTCCAGATGCGCACGCCGTGCTCCTGCAGGTATCTGACATTGGTGTCGCCTTTTAGGAACCAGAGCAGTTCGTAGATGATTGACTTCAGGTGGAGCTTCTTCGTGGTGAGCAGCGGGAAGCCGTCGTCGAGGTTATAGCGGCTCTGCGTGCCGAAGATGCTCAGAGTGCCTGTTCCTGTGCGGTCGCCTTTTTGTGAACCTTCAGTAAGGATTCTGTTGAGGATGTCGAGATATTGTTTCATTGACGATTGATGGATTTACGATTTATGTATAAGATTTACTGTTTACTGATGAGTATTTGCGGAGGTGTTTCGGGAATATACGTGCTCTTGATGCGCCACTCCTTGGGATAAAGGTTGTTGGCGCGGTTTCCGATGTTCTTGACGAGGCCAAGCACGTGTCCTTCATAGCTGACGGCGACGATGCCTCGTGGCGTGTCGGCAGGCAGTACGAGAGCCTCGCGTCGCAGGAAGGCGATGGCTTGAGGGTAGGAGAGAGGGACGGACTCACCCCCTACGGACTCACCCCCCTGCCCCTCCCTACGAGGGAGGGGAGTAGATACTATCTTCAGAGTGTTGGGAATCTTTAGTTTATTGGCCATATTATGCCCCTTTCCCTTCTTCCCTCCCTTGGGGAGGGGTAAGGGGGTGGGCCGCTTTACCACTGCCATGAACAGCCCTTCGCCCCGTGTAAAACCAGGTATGAAGCGGTAGACGGGTGATGAGAAGCCGGGTAGCAGCGAACCGGTGATGTGCCAGTCGGCTTGTGTCACTACGGGTAGCACCTCGGCTCCGAGCTCCTGCTGCATCCACAGGATGTTCTCTTCGTTTTCTTGTGTGTTGAGGGTGCAGGTACTGTAAATCATCAGGCCGCCCTCACGCAGACACTCCCAAGCATCGCTGACGATGTCGCGCTGCAGTTGCCAGCACTTCTCAACGTTTTCGGGACTCCACTCGCCAATGGTGGCAGCGTCCTTGCGGAACATGCCTTCACCCGAACAGGGCACATCGCAAAGTATCACGTCGAACAGAAGCTTCGATTTGCGGTATTCGCGCGGATAGTTGTTCGTGACGAAGCAATTCGACCAACCCCATTTCGCAATGTTCTCGGCGAGGATGCTGGCTCGCTTCGGGTTGGGTTCGTTTGAGAAGAGCGTGCTCCCTTCAGGCAGAGCCGATCGCAGCAGCGTCGACTTGCCACCGGGTGCTGCACACAGGTCGAGGGCCAGCAGGGGTGATGCCGCATCTTTCGGCAGCCACTGCCGCAACACTTCGTCGAGGAACATCGACGAGGCTTCCTGCACGTAGTAACAACCAGCATGCAACAGGGGGTCGAAGGTGAAGTTTGGACGGCTCGTCAGGTAGTAGCCGTCGCGGCACCAGGGCACGCGTTCACCATCGGCCACGCCTAGCCCTGCAGTCTTGGCGGGGTTGAGGCGTATGCTCACGGGTGTCTCCTCTTCGAATGCCTGCAAATAGCGTTCGAAGCGTTCGGAACCCAGTAGCTGTCGTGTTCGATTGATGAATTCTGCCGGTAGTTGCATGATGAATTTCCTTTTTCACTTGCAAAAGTAAAAAAAAAATTGTTACTTTGCAACTTATTAGGGATTGATTGCGTCAAAAGGATGTAAAAAGCTCAGAAACATGAGCTATTAAGTTGAAAATTTTAAAACGCAGAATGAATATGAAACAGAAAATCGCAATCTTCGCACTGATGTTCGCACTGGGCACCATGTGCATCGACGCTCAACCGAAGCATCGCCATCATGATGTAGCAACGGCCGTCAAGGACTCTGTTGCTGCTGTGGTAAAGGTTGATGATGCAGCCGCTGCCGATGAAGGCATAGAGGCTTTCTCTGATACGACAAGTGTGGCCGAAGACGCCCTCGACGACAGCCAGGCAGTAACGACGACCTCTACCGTCAGCTACGACCCCACTGAGTACGACAGTCCTTTCTCATGGCTTGAGACATTGCTGGGAGGTTCGCTCGGCGTGATGGGAATCATCTTTGCCGTACTTGTGGTCATCCTCGTCTTCGCAATCATCCTACTGGTGCTGTTTGCACCGTTCATCATCCTGATACTCGTGTTGCGCTATCTCGTCAGGCAGCACAACGACCACGTGACGCTGGCCGAGAAAGCCATGGAGACAGGACAGCCCATACCAGAGGAACTGATGCCTGTCGACAAGCAGAGCGATGAATACCTGCGCCGTCGCGGCATCCGCAACATCTGGATTGGTATAGGTATGGTGCTGATGTTCGGACTCTGGGGTGCCGACATGCTCACAGGACTGGGATTCCTCGTACTCTGCTATGGTATCGGACAGACGATGATCGCACGTTCGTCGATGAAGAAGAACCGGCAGTACGACGACATCAACCGCAAGTCGTCTGACATCGACAGCAATAAGGATCAGTTGTAAGCAGTAAATAGTAAGACAACACAGACCTCATGGTAGATCCAAGTGAACTCTCTCTGCTAACGCAAGTGACGGTATTTCACAACAAGCGAGCCTTCGACAAACTTGTTGTGAAGTACCAGTCGCCTGTACGTCGCTTCTTCCTGAACCAGACAGGAGGCGATAGCCAGCTGAGTGATGACTTGGCTCAGGACACCTTCGTGAAGGCTTACCTGAATATTGAGAAGTTCCGTGGGGCATCGAGTTTCTCGACATGGCTCTACCGCATTGCCTACAACGTGTTCTACGACTACACGCGTTCGCATAAGGTGACAGAGCAGATTGATCAGATTGTGGCCTTGCGCCAGACCACCAGCAGCGATGCTTCGCTGCGCATGGATCTGCAACAGGCATTGGCCATCCTCTCACCGGCCGAGCGTACCTGCATCACCCTGCAACTCATGGAGGGACAGCCCATCGACAAGATCAGTGAGATTACCGAGATGGCTGAAGGTACCGTGAAGAGTCATTTGTCGCGTGGCAAGCAGAAACTCGCCATGTACCTGAGGAAAAACGGTTATCGGTGATGAGTTGAAAGTTTATAGACAAAAAGTTGAAAGTTATGGAGAATCAGACATTTGATAATAGCAAACTGCTGAGCGACGACGAACTCGTGGCGATGTTCTTCGAGGAGAACAGACAGGAACTGAGCGATGACGGTTTTACACAGCGCGTCATGGAGCAGTTGCCATCGCGGTCGGTGCGGCTGAACCGCATCTGGACAATCGTGTGCTCGCTGCTGGGCATCGTGTTCTTCATCTTGGCCGACGGCCTCACACAGTTGAAGGTTTTGTTTGCCAATGCGTTTGGCAATCTCGGCGGCTTTGTCTCGTCAGTCGACTTCACTGGTTTGTCGCCACTGATGATCCTGGCTGCCTTGACGCTGTGCTCAGCCCTGGTGGCATGTAACTTCATGGCCGACAGAAAAGTATTCTGGAGATAAGAAATCAGAAAGACGCGACGTGCCGCGTTATGTGTCCTTGACATTTGTTCACTTGGGCACATAGCGCGGCACGTCGCGTTTCTATATGAAAGGCTAGCTATTCCAGGAAGTAGTCGAAACCATCGTCGTCGTCGAGGGTCTCCTCTTTCTTCTTAGGCTTAGGCAGTTCCTTCAGCTGTCCCTTCTCGTCGAACATGCCGTAAGTGGTGCGCAACACGATGAACTCTGTGCGACGGTTCAGCTGGTTGCACTCCTCTTGTTCTTTCTCGTTCAACTTCTGGATAAACTCCTCGGTGAGCACATCGCCCTCTTTCAGGAACTTGTGCTTGGCCACCACCTTCTTGTTCACCTTCTTCGGCTTTTCCTTGCCGTAGCCAACTGGCGTCAAGCGGTCGGCTGCGATGCCGTGTTCTATGAGATAGTTCACCACACTTTCAGCACGCCGCTGCGACAGACGCTTGTTGTAGGCGGCAGGTCCTTTGTAATCGCAGTGGGCCGATAGCTCGATCGTCACATTGGGATTCTCGTTGAGCAGGTTCACGAGTTCGTCGAGAGCCTGCGTAGACTCCGGACGCAGCGTGGCCTTGTCGAAGTCGTAGAAGATATTGTCGATGAGCACGGGTGCGGTAATCGATGCCAGCGGGAACTGCAGCACATATTCTTCCGACTCTTCAGCCTGTTCCACGCATAGTTCTTCCTTGTGGTTGAGAAATCCCTTACAGGTGGCAAGCATCACGTAGTTCACTCTGGGCGTCACCACGTAGGTGAACGAGCCGTCGCTGCGCACGCTCAGCGTTTCATTCGTGCCGTCGTCGCCGACGAGGTGTACTTCGGCAGCGGTGAGCTCATAGCCGTCCATCTCGTAGACCCATCCCTTAATAGCCTGCACAATCTCAGGATTCTCGAAGCTGTAGATGTGGTCCGAGCCGCGACCATCGCCACGGTTCGAGCAGAAATAACCGCGATTGTAAGGGCCTTCGAAAGTCATTCCGAAGTCGTCGCCCTGCGAGTTGAGCGGGTAGCCGGGATGTTCGACGACGTATCGTCTGGTTTTCGGGTCGATGGTTGCAATGAAGATATCGAGACCACCCATGCCAGGATGACCGTTGCTCGAGAAATAGAAATCGCCATTGGGACGGAAGGCAGGAAACATCTCATCGCCAGGAGTGTTGATGGGGTCGCCAAGGTTCTCGACTCCTCCCAGTCCGCCTGTGGTCAGCCGGATGCGCCAGATGTCGAGTCCGCCCTTGCCGCCAGGCATGTCGGAACAGAAGTAGAGCCATTGGCCATCTGGCGAGATGGCAGGGTGGGCATAGCCAGAGAGCGTGTCGTTGGAGATCTTCACCTCAGAGGGTTTGCTCCATGAGGCATCCGAGCGGCTCGATTTCATGATTTGTGCATAGCGAGGATAGCTGGGGTCAGTCTGACAAACGGTGAGATACATCTCGCGGCCATCGGCAGAGAACGAGCAGGCTCCCTCGTCATATTCAGTATTCAAACCGCCCTGCACAGCTTCCGGACGGCTCCATTTCCCCTTATCGTCTTTCTCGGAAACGAATATGTCGGCAGGCTTTGTGCCTGTGATGCCGCTGAGCTCGTCGCCCATGGCGTCATTGCGGGTTGAAGTGAAGTAGAGTCGGTCGAAATCATCACCGAAGAGCATCGGCGAATAGTCAGCTCGGCGCGAATTGAAAATGTCCATGCGTTTCACGGTGTAACGCGAGCCTTGTTCCTTCCACTCTGGAGCCTTCTGTGCTGAGGTGAGACCATTCTCTGTAAGTAGGGCGCGGTCGGTGAGCTTTCTTGAAGTATCCCTTCCCTTTAGGGCGACTGGGGTCTTCAGAGCAGCCACCGATGTGGCTGCGGCCCCACCAAGGGGAGTGAATCCCTCATTCGCGACGGAGGGCAGGTTGGGGGTAGGCTCACTGTACCATTCGCCAAGCGCTTGCAGCGAGTCCTTCACGGCTTGGAATTCCTTGACAGCACTTTTGTATTCACCGTTCTTCAGCAACAGACGAGCGTAAGCAAGCTGGTCGTCGAGTTCTGCCTGCTTATATCGGATGGCATTGCGGTAGCCGCCCATGGCCGACTGCGTCTGATTAATTTTCGCATAGCAGCGCGCCATCTTCAGTGCACGCTGTCCTCGCTTCTCACGCTCCTTTGTCGGTGTACTCTGGTAGGCTTTCTTGAATTCCGTTGCGGCATCATAGTATTCGCCTATAGCCAGGTATTTCTCGGCTTTCTTCAAGTGTCTGTCGGTACCACATGCAGTTACCGCCATAGCCACAATGACTACAGCGACAATATAGTATATCGTCGATATTCTCTTCATCTTGATATAATAACGCAGGAAATGAGAAATTATTGCATCCTTCCTTTCTTCTTCGTAACCTCTCATCAAGAACTCCCTCCCTACGGGGGAGGGATGGGGTGGGGCTCTCTTCTCCCTCCCTACGGGGGAGGGATGGGGTGGGGCTACTCATCAGGCCACGGACAGGGTTTCCCCGTGGATTTCATCACGGGTCGTTGGGCTTTCATCTTGTGCAACTGGCGGCTCAGCATCCGTGACAGACGGCGCACGATGCTGCGATGCTCTCCCGCAAGGTTGTGCTCTTCGCTGATGTCGTGGTCAATGTCGTAAAGTTCTTTCTCGCGGGTCTTATAGTTATAGATGAGTTTCCACTGCCCTAGTCTGATGGCACAATTCAGACTGATGCCTGGCCCTTCGTTGCCCCATACATTGGGGTAGTTCCAAATCAGAGCTCGACCGCGCGAGGGGTCTCCCTTTTCGGTGAGTAGTGGCATGAAGCTTCGACCGTCGATGGTTTGTGGTACGTCGTAGTGGCTTACTCCCCCCATTTCCAAGATTGTGGGGAAGTAATCCTCTATCATCACGTAGCTGTTGCAGCGCGATTGCGGACGCACATGCCCGGGCCATCTCACAATCATCGGTTCACGGATTCCGCCTTCCAACAGCGAACCTTTACCGCATCGCAACGGTGCATTCTGCGTGTAGAGTGGTTCGTCGCGCCAGTAGCTGCCAGTGGCGTAGCCTCCGTTGTCGCTCATGAAGATCACGACGGTATTCTCCGCTTCGCCGTTTCGGTCGAGCCAGTCGAGAATATCACCCAGGCTTTTATCCATGCCTTCGACAAGTGAGGCATAGGCAGCCTCCTTCGCCGATAGTCCTTTGTCGATGTATTTCTGATAATAGCGTATGTCGCGGTCGATGGGAACATGGATGGCGTAGTGCGACATATAGAGATAGAAAGGTGAAATTGAACCTTTTGAACGCTCCGTAGGAGCAATTGAACTATTTGAACGCTCCGCAGGAGCCTTCTTCTTCCAGTTGTCGAGGGCATTGATGGCCTCTTGCGTGAGTGCTTCTGTGAGGAAGGTACCCGTGCCCCAATAGCGATTCAAGTCGGGAGTCGCCATCAGCGATGTGGCATGTCCAAGGCTGTCGTGACCGTAGTTCTGTTCGCTGAGGTAAGTGGCAGGGCCACCAGCGGCATGTCCTGCAACGTTCACATCAAAGCCAAAGTGCTCAGGACGCTCGCCAGGTGTGTCCACCGCTCCCCAGTGGGCCTTGCCGACATGAATGGTATGGTAGCCGTTCTCATGCAAGATGTCAACAAACGATCTGCATACAAATACATGGTCGATAATCCCTTGAACCCTTTGAACCTTTTGAACCTTTTGAACGCCCGTAGGGCTTTGAACCTCTTGAACCTTTTGAACCCCGTGAGGCTCCTGCATAATCCCATTCACATTCCAGTCTGGCGTGCTCACGACATCATCTTCGATATCTGTCGACTCGTCTTTCTGCAAGGTCCAGTTGGTGACGCGGTGGCGGGCAGCATTGGCGCCTGTCATCAGCGAACAACGGCTGGGCGAACTGATTGGTGCTGCATAGGCCTGCGTGAAAAGCATGCCTTCGCTTGCCAATCGTTCCATGTTGGGTGTCTCGTACTTGTCGTTAAGCGGTGTCCGCTGGGTCCAGAAGGGCACCGACGTATCTTGCCATCCCATGTCATCCACCATAAACAAGATGATGTTCGGGCGCGCAACATCTGCACCGCCCATTTGTTGGGCAGCAACAGCCTGCATGGTGTTCAGCTGTGCTGATGTTGCGAGGCAAGGGATAGTCAGTTTTAGATGATTCATGGGTTATCAATCCCCCTCCCTACGGGGGAGGGTCGGGGTGGGGCTTCTTTGGAGGGGTTGGGGTGGGGCTACTCTTTCTCAAACGGCAACCGCCACGAGCACGGCTCCTGCGGATCGTTCCAGCGCGAGCAGCCATAGGCGGTGCGACCACGAATCACAGTGCCACGTCCGCACAGCGGACAAACGGTAGGAACCTGTTGAGTCGTTACCGCTTCAGTTGCCTTCGTATGATTGGTTTGGGTTGCTCCCTCTTTCGACTTTGCTTTCTTCGTCGCAGCCCTCTTCTTTCCTCCCTCCCTACGGGGTAGGGCCGGGGTAGGGCTCTTCTCCCTCCCTACGGGGGAGGGCTGGGGTGGGGCTTCCAATGTGATGTGTCTTGGTTCGCTGTCGCGCAGCACATCGTTCACAATCATTGTGATTTGCTGCTTCAGTTCTTCGACGAACTGCCCAGCGTCGTATTTCTGGTGTTCGATGTCGCGCAGTTTCTTCTCCCAGATACCCGTCAGCTCACAACTCTTCAGCAGTTCCTCCTTGATGATGTCAATCAACTCGATACCCGTGGGAGTGGCCACCAGGTGTTTGCGCTCGCGGCGGATGTAGTGGCGTTTGAACAGTGTCTCTATGATACCTGCACGACTCGACGGACGGCCGATACCGTTTTCCTTCAGCGCAGCGCGCAGTTCTTCATCCTCCACAAACTTACCTGCCGTTTCCATCGCACGTAGCAAAGTGGCTTCGGTGTAATAGGGTGGGGGCGTAGTCCACTTCTCAGTTAGCGTGGGCTTGTGAGGACCGCTCTCTCCCTTCACGAAGGTGGGCAACGTCTTTTCTTCAGAATTATCAGTATTTTCTCCTTCTTCCTCATCTCCCTTCCCTACGGGGGAAGGGTTAGGGGATGGGGTTTCTTTCTCCTCTTTCTTATAGACATCGTGCCAGCCAGCCTCCAGGATTTCCTTACCCGTAGCCTTGAATTCGATGGAATCCTTACCTCCTTGAACCTCTTGAACGCCCGTAGGGCTTTGAACCTCTCCCATCACCGTCGTCGTCGAGAACTTACAGTCGGGATAGAACACCGCGATGAAGCGCAGCGCCACAAGGTTGAACACCTTCTTTTCCAGATCGCTCAAGCCATTGGGAATCACTCCCGTGGGGATAATAGCGTGGTGGTCTGTCACCTTCGATGAGTCGAATACCTTCTTCGACTTCCGCAGTGCCTTACCACCCAGAGGACGCACCAGCTCGGCATAGGGAGCTACACCACCGAACTTCGTCTGGAAGAGGCCGTTCATCGTCTGCGGGCACTTCGGATAGATGTCGTCCGACAGATAGCGGGTGTCCACACGTGGATAGGTGGTAATCTTCTTCTCGTAGAGGCTTTGGATAAGATTCAACGTCAATTCGGCAGAGAGACCGAACTTCTTGTTACAGTCCACCTGCAGCGAGGTCAGGTCGTAGAGCTGCGGTGGAGCCTCGGTGCCTTTCTTCTTCTCCACACTCGTCACCGTGAACGGCCGTCCCTCGATGAGCTTGAAAGCTTCCTCGCCTTCCTCCTTCGATGTGAACTTCCCCTTGAACTCTGTTCGAGCCTGCTCATGCTCGGCAGACTCCAAACCTTTTTGGGTCTGCTCTCGCTTAATCGCAGCCTTTGTGGCGGTGAAAGTAGTATCGCGGTACACCGTTGCCAATACCCAGTAGGGCTCGGGCTTGAAAGAGTCAATCTCCTTTTGGCGGTTCACGATGAGGGCGAGCGTTGGTGTCTGCACACGACCTATCGACAGCACCTGCTTGTTTTGGCCGTACTTCAGCGTGTAGAGGCGCGTGGCATTCATGCCTAAGATCCAGTCGCCAATGGCACGGCTCAGTCCTGCCAGATACAATGGCTGGTATTCCGACTGATCTTTCAACTTCGCAAAACCCTCGCGGATGGCCTCGTCCGTCATCGATGAAATCCACAGTCTCTTCACCGGGCACTTCGCACCAGCCTTCTGCATCACCCATCGCTGGATGAGCTCACCCTCTTGGCCCGCGTCACCGCAGTTGATGATACCGTCAGCCTGTTGCATCAGTCGTTCTATCACAGCAAACTGCTGTTTGATGCCGTTGTCCTCGATGAGCTTAATGCCAAAGCGTTGGGGTAACATCGGTAGGGAACCCAACGACCATCGCTTCCATTGATCGGTGTAGTCATGCGGCTCCTTCAGCGTGCACAGGTGACCGAATGTCCACGTCACCTGGTACCCGTTTCCCTCCATATACTGCTTGTGGTCCTTCGTCGCACCGATGATCCGCGCGATGTCACGTCCCACACTCGGTTTCTCTGCTATACAAACAATCATGCTGCAAAGTTACGAATAAGTGAGCGAAATGCAAAACAAAAACCAATTTTTGTTTTCATTTCCGAACGAGAGTAAATTCGAGGCAACGCCTCAAAGTTACAGAACCCTTTTTTTTTCTATCCAAATAAGTGAATAAATAAGACCACGAAGGACAAGAAACTACTACGACATTCATAGTTGTTCAAAACAAAACAAACGGGAGTGCAAGCATCACTTGCACTCCCGATTCTTATTCATGCGCAACTTTGCAGCAACACTTTTATTCTCAATTGTCAATTATTAATTATCAATTTGCAAAGCACTAGTCTTCCCAGACGCTGCCAGAAGACCAAGAGTCATTGTCGTCCAAATCGTTGTCTTTAGCAAACTCGAAGTCATCACCTGCTTCACTTCCTCCAACGTTAAAGTCCATTAGTGGTTCGCCAACAGGATTGATAAACTTCGTGTTTGGAACTATATAAAGCTTCTTATCCATATTTTTTTTCTTTTTTGATGTTTCTTGTCCTTCCCTTCACCCCTCCCTGAGGAGGGGTTGGGGTGAGGCTCTTATTTCTTAACAATCTTCTTACCATTTACGATGTAGACACCCTTGTGGGCGCGGTTCACCTTCTGACCCTGCAGGTTGTAGATGTCGCCATTCAGCAAGTTCTCATTCTCAAAAGCGTTGATACTGGTAGCATCCTCACCGAATCCGATTACGTCGAGACCCTTGGCCTCTCCCTCGGGAACAGCCAGATAAGCATTGTTAGCAGGAACCACCATGCCTGCAGCACGAACCTTGAAGAACTGCTCCTTGCCACCGCTCTTGCCGAAGACGTAGTTGGTAAAGCCATCGGCATTCTGCTGAATGGTGGTAGCTTCCACCACAGCAACCAGCATATTTTCAGTAACGTCATCTGTTGTGCCAGTGCAGACAGGGACGCTGATGGTTGTAGCCTCTGTAGTAGCTTCTGCCAGACCCACAATAATACCTGTGTTGGCAGGAACTTTCGTCACATTCTCCGTTTTGCCTGTAGCAGATGTTACAATTTGGGCTGTTAGGGCGCTTCCTTCAAAGTCAAGAGGCTTGTCATAGCTGAATGCCGTGTATTGACGACCAGCCTTGATGGTAATAGAAGCGGGAGCCTCATAGCGTGTCAATGTGAAGTTCTGGAAACCAAACCACTGTTGGTTAGAGAAGCGGCTGGGCTGATGAATACCATAAGTAAAGTCACCACCAGTATGATAGACATAGAGTTCTGTCAAATAGTTTCCTGCAGTAAGTGCAGCTTCACCGCCAGTAGGATTATTGGGATAGTAACCGTAGCTATCTTGCTGGTCATTTCCGCTCACCCAAGGTTCTGTTGCGGGGAATTCATGAATAGAATAGAGCTGTGTCTTCACATCGTTACCATAGAGGTAAACATTCGCACGTGCTCCCTCAGCGGCTGTAGCACTGGCATTCAAACGATAGTATGCATTTACAGTCAGTTTATAAAGACCTTCAGGCAGATTTGTGACAATTGCTGTATACATATCCTTACCTGCTCCCCATTCAGCTGAAGCATCACCATTCCATTTTTCTGTAAAGCTAACAGCATCAACAGTGACAGGTACGGCGGAATAATTTGCTGCGAGCCATTCAGCAAGACCTGCTTTTGTGGTAATCGTTGTATTGCCAAGAGCGGTAGCAGCGGTAGCAGCCTGTGCGTCCTTTAGGGCTTCCATATAGGTGTTGTGCTCACTAACAGGTTCAAATGCGAATACAGCACCGTCAGTTGTAGTAGCATATAATGCCGTGCCTTCATAAATATTTAATTTCTTATCCTTAAAATTGCCTGTAGCATGAACGAGATAATATCCTCCTTCTGTTGCTTCAAGGATCCAATCTGGATCAGAAACATTATCGGTGTATGCATTACCTGATCCATTCAGGAAAAGCTTGCCATTATTATCAATATAAGTGAACTGTGTTATACCAGAAGCATCGGTAGCAACACTCAGGGGCAACCCAAACTCATCAACGATAGCACGCGTATTATAATCACCACCACGGCTGATGTATTTTCCGTCTGAGTTACGAACAAAATAAGTTCCATCGAAAACGTATGGTATGTGGATGGTCAGCTCAATAGCCTCATTGTAGGTCTCCCCTGTGACATAACCATAAACACCAGCGGGGATACTGATAGCAAATTCTGCGCCTTCTGTAAGAGTGCCAAGGTCGAGGCTGAAGCCATCGGTAACAGCAGTAAGGGCCACCTCTATGCCATTAACCGTTGCCTTAGAACCATCAACAAGAGCGACTTCATCATTAGGATCGTTAGTGGCAGCGTTGGGGAAAGTGGCTGTGAAGGTAGAGTTTTGTGTATAGCCTCCATCAGCAGTACTCAGGACTGGTTCGCCCAGGCTATAGTCGTATGAAGCAGGTGTGATTGCAAATGTCTGGGCGGAAGATGACTTCACATAATAGCGACCAGCTGTAAGGGCCAACTCATTCGTCTTAGCGAAGTTGGTTGTAACATTACCTGCGTCTTCAACCAATACCTTTGCATCCGTTGTGTAAACGACATCGGACAAGGAGGTAACAGTCAAATCATAGTCGCCATCCACTGCTACATCAAAATAGTACCAAGTACCAGCTGTCAGACTACCTTCAGGAAGTGCCGTGGCTGTTGAAGAAATGGTCGGACCGTAATAATAGAGGCGGAAATTATCAAGAACCATCCATTGATTTGCTAAAGTCGTTGTGTTCGTTGCACCAATTCGAATTGTTCCATCGGTCGTTAGGATGTTGTCAACCTCATTTACATAATAACCAGCAGTAAATGCTTTCGAGGCACCTTCCTGAGAATTAGGAACCCATGAACCCTGGCCTGTATCTGCAGTGAATCCGTTGGCTGCGTCCTCAGAAGCTGGAGCGCCATTAGTGTGAAGCATTAAGAGTTCTTCCTCATCTCCAGCATAGATTGTAACATTTTGGGCTGTACTTGTGGTGGTAGAGTTTCCAGGTCTATAAAATCCCTGAACCGTCATCTTATACAGACCATTCGGAAGGTTATTCACGTCTTGATATACGGTGCAATATCCATTCCACTGCTGTAAATTGTTATTTATATTATCACCACCACCAACTTTAAATTCGCTAGAGTATGATGATGTATAAGTCCACAGACCTAAATTTGCATTCCTACTAAAATCTGGATTACCAATCAGATATGTAGCCTCTTTCGGAGATGCTTTTGTTGCTGTTTCAAGCACGGCGAGGCGGTCTGCTGCTGATTTGAATGTCCAATATCCTTTAGAATCTGTAGGTTCAACATCAGTCATGCTTGTAGTTGTAGTTGAAGCACCATCCCATACCAAGTACTTGCTATTTGATGAACATTGCATAATATATCCATCTCCGCTTGTAGGAATAAGATACCATTGAGCAGAACCTTGATCCACATAACCATCCACACCAAGATAATTGCCAGTGTATGTAGGAGCGGTTGATAAGGTGTATTTGCCATCAGAAAGAGTTGCAGTCATCTTGATACCGGAAGTCTCTATTGATGCTCGTGTACCCCAGTTATTAGCTCCAACTACATACTTGCCAGCTCCCTCATTATAAAGATAGAAGTCTCCATCGGCAAGAGGAGCCTCATTGACAGTTACTGTGCAGGTAGCTGTGACATTGTTGGCAGTTGTTGCGGAAATCGTTGCAGTACCAGCAGCAACTGCAGTCACTACACCATCAGCAACGGTAGCAACAGATTCATTAGAACTTGTCCATGTGATGTCAGTGTTGTGGTTGGCATCAGCGGGAGTAAAGGTTGCTGTGAGCGTCTTCTTACCCGTCACTATCATTTCCAGTGTAGAGGCAGAAAGATTGACAGTAGTGGGGTCAATGAACGCTGTTTGGAGAAGCCTTACATTGTCAACAACAAAATCCGAACGCTTGGGACCACAAGCTAAAAGATTGATGACAAACTGAGTGCTTGTTTCTGTATCAAGGGTAAAAGTAGTTTCCAAGGTAATCCAGTCGTTATCCTTCAAGACAGCAGTAGTTCCATTGCTATTGACTTGGACCGCACCTTTAGCCGTAGTGGTTCCGAGTGTAGTTTCACCACAAATGGCAGATAATGTAATAGCCGTATTATTATTATTGTCAGTATTGTCTGAACCAGACACCATTTTATAATCCACTTTTAACGTATAAGCACCAGCAGGCAGGTTAGTTGCCATGGATGTAAACTTAGCATAATTGCTGCCATTCCACCCATGACGATAGAATAAATAATAAGTACCATCGCTCGGTGTTACGAGTGTACCATAGTTTGATCCATTAGATGTTTCAGCATTGCAAATCTTGTTGTCCTGGTACGACCCTGCTGCATTTTGCTCTTGAGTCCATCCAGTTGGCTGAATCATGGTGGGGTTTGTTCCGTTGCCGGCTGACATCAGTCCATCACTTTCGAACGATGGGTTCGTGATGTACTGACTCGTCACATCCGTCTGTGCACTTGCATTGGTCCATCCTAGGGTGAGGGTGAGCAATGCTAACATTAATCGTAAATGTTTTTTCATTTTGTTGTGTTTGAATTTTGAGTTGTTATTGTGAGTTATTGATAAGCTTATTAGGTTGTTGCGCTATTGTTGCGCATTTTCGGGCGCAAAATTACTCAAAATATATGGAGGTACGCGCGCGAAGGTGTGAGATTTACGTTTCTTTAAGAATGTTTAACGGTCACCGCTGGTCAGCAGAAGTGAAAGCATAAAGGGTGTAAAGGGGAGTGGAAGGGTGTAAAGGGGAGTGGAGGGGCATAAAGGGACGTCAGTCTCTCTGCCAACACTTGGAGTAGTGGAGCAATGTTTCTGGAGCCTAGGAGCAATACTTCCGGAGTCTTAGTGCTGTGCTTTTGGAGGCTTGGAGCAATGCAATCGCCATTTCAAAGCAATGCTCCTGCCACACGAAAGTAAAGCACTCGGAGTCTGGTAGTTATGCTCTAGAGGTTGTGGAGCAATGCTCTAGAGCTTCCAGAGCAGTGCTCCAGAGGTTACGGAGCTATGCTCCATAGGGGTATAGAGCTATGCTCCATAGACTACAGAGCAGTGCTCCATAAGGTGCGGAGTCATGCTCTGGAAGGGGGAGGGGAGAGTGGTTCTCTCGTGAAGTGCCCCAACTGCTGGGCGACCCCGTCAGGGTCGATGTTACTCAGCCGCAAAAATCCGAGGGTACTTGCAGCAAGCACCCTCGGTTATTAATAGGAGACCGCGTGCGGTCTGTCCTTATTCTTTATTCCGCCAAAATGATTTGAAGTAGTGCCTTCACATCGTTGAAGTCGATGGTCTCATTGCCGTCAACATTGGCTGCATCGGGTTTCTCATCCGTACTTAGCAGGCAGTTAACGAGTGCAGTGACGTCAGCAACGTTCACCTCGCCATCACCGTTCACATCGCCTGGCAGGGCAGAAGCCTTCATCAGGTTGAGGTCGGCGATGACGAAGTGTTTGTTAGCATTAATTGTCAGAATGGAGTTATCAGCAGTAGGCTTGAGATAGAATGTCATCTCTTTGAACGGATTGCCTTCTGCATCGTTGATGCGGCCTGTAACTTCTGTATCAACCGTTTGTGCATTGCCATCCAGCGTTATGGTTATGCTGTTGGGCAGGTCGCCATCGCTCCATCCTGTAACCTTGAGGGTCAACTCGTAGCGCTCGCCTTTGTTCATGGGTAGCGTGTAACCCGTCTGCTCACCATAGGTCAGCGTGGTACCGCCCCATGAGAATACTGCTGCCTTGCCATCGGTGTAGGCCAGACTGGGATAGGTCTCTAAGTTCTTCACCAGCATGCGAAGACCTTGTACTTTCGTCCAACCTGGCAGATTGATTTCACCAGAGGTAACATTAGCTTCGGTATTGGCAAACTGCCCATCGTAGATGCAGTTCACCTCTTCGGTGTTGACAGTCCAAGAGGCAGAAGTGAGGGCTTCAACAATCTCATTAAGCGTTGTCTGTGCTATTGCAACATCTTGGTTGACAGCCTTGGCTGTTGCGAGAGCGGTGACAGCTGTAATGTTTTTATATGGAGCATACTCGCCTTCATCGAAGCCGAGTTTCTTGGTTTCCGCATCAGCGATAGCAGCATTTAGTGCAGTATAGTCATCTGTTGTGATGTCACCGGCAATTAACTTAAAGTTATCAGCCTTGATAAAACTATGATCGCTAGTGGATGTGGATTTCGTGTTGCTAGCCTTGATGGTTACATCGGTGGCAGCATCAAGCGTGAATACCACATTCACAGTATAACCCGTGGTTTTGTCGCCTGCTACAACCACGGAGTTAGTCGTCTCGTTAGCCGAAACAATCAGTTCCTCGCCATTGAAGCCAGCCACAAGTGCACTCAACGTATATGTACCGGCGGGAATGCCCTTGATGGTTTGATAGACATTGTTCTCAGCAGAGCCACCCCATGAATTGAAGAGGTAGTCGCCATCGACATTCGAGGTCGTATAAGTAGCGTTATTGTTTGCCTTAACACCTGTGTCAGAGCGTGACTCTGCACTCCATCCCGTCATATCACCAGTTTCAAAACTAGGGTTGATGATTACCGATGTGAAGTCCTCTGCATTGCTGGCAGCAAGTGCGGCTATCTCGGCGGCCTGATATGCTTCATAGATAACGGCTGCCTCAGTGTCGTCAGCGTATATGCCATTGTTGTAGGCATCATTGATAGCGGAGAAATCGGCTTCGGTTTTCGATAGGCTAAGAGCATAGTCGATATATGACTTAATGATGATATAGGCTTGAATGGAGGCTTCGGCATCAGCGATAGCTTCAGCAAGTGCGTCATAGGCTTCCTTCGTCTTCTCTGTCTCGAGTGTTGTCTTGGCGGCATCCATAGTGGCTTTCACCTCGGCATTCATCTTTCCTTCAGGGATAGTAGCGATGAGTGCAGCAATTGCTTCTTCGGAGAGTTCGCCTGCCTTGAGCTGTGTCAAACGGAAGCGGCTGATGGAGAACCATTCGTGGATAGTGGAGGAGGAAGCAGTGACAAGAATTGTTGATGCTGTCAGACCATCGGACTCGAACAAAAGGACGTCTTCTCCCCAACCATTACCGAACACGTTACCGGTATTGCCGGCATGGGGAAGTTCTACAGAAACGTCCCCTACAGACATCGTGAGGGTGGTGTTTACTGCTGCACGTCCCATTGCGGACAACAGATACTTGCCGGGAGGCAGCGTGATATCCTGTTGCATAGTCGTTGTCCAAGAGTTTGCGCCCCAGTTACCACCATCGAAGTATTTGTGTGTGCTATTGCCTTCGGAATCCGTCCAAGGCTCGGTGTTGGCGGGGTTGTTTTTGTTGCCTGTCCACGTCCAGCCGTTGTTGCCATCCTCGGCATCGGGGTTTTTGATGTAGGAAGTGAAGTCCTTTGCACCGTCAACGCCCTCTGCACTACCGTTCGACTCATAGTAGGCGCGGAGAGCTGTGTAGATGGCGGCAGTCTTTTCCTCAGCATCAGCTGCCGATGTGGGTGTCACGTTGCAAGCCTCGTCTAGCGCCGTTCTCTTTGCTGTTGCTGCGTAAACCAAGATGGGATACTCGCATGAGGATGCAGTGTTGAAGGCGCTATAGGCGTCCTTGGCAGCTATGAAAGTTTCGGTTGCTTCCTGCAAGGAAGCGATGGCAGCTTCATAACCTTCTTGGGTTGTCGGCTCATCCTTGGCGATTTCTGCCTCAAGGGCTGTACGTTCTTCTCCTGTTACACATGTATAATCTTGATTTGCAAGTGCTGCTTTCGCTGTTGCATAAGCTTCTTCCCATTGAGCCTTCAAACCGTCGAGTAACGACTGATAGGTGAGCTTTAGGTGGCTCACATAAAGATGTGGGGTGCTGCTTGAACCATAGTTGTTGCTTCCTGTTCCATAACCGAGACTGATGGTTGCTGTTGCTGCTTCAGTCAGTGTGAAAGAAATGGTGTGGGTTGTCCAACCGGTGTTTCCACTCATCCATTCTTTCTTCTCATCTTTGAAGGTAGTCTCGCCGACACTAACGGAGAAGAGATTGTTGTAGGTTGCAGAAGTAGTGGAAGTGTTGGTGTTTTCCACGTCGAAGGATAGCGTATAGACACCCGCAGGAAGCGAAGGAGTTGTTTGAGTGAAATTAGCGTAGTTAGTGCTCCAACGACACTGAATACCCAAACAGTATTCTGTTGCCAGGTGAGTGTCATCAGTGGTCGAGGTTTTATTGTTCTCGACCGCATAAGTTCCAATCAAGCCATTACCTAAAGCCCAATATTGAGTAGAATGCTCTTGCGTCCAGCCTTCTGTGGACGAGAAGTCGGCGTTCGTGATGTAAGTATTTGTTACATCTGTCTGCGCACTTGTATGGAAGCAACTGAGGATGAGAGTTGCGCATGTGAGAATGATTCTGATTTGTTTCATTTGTGAATGTTGGGTTAGTTTTTTATGAATTTCCGTGCAAAGGTACTAGAAAATATTCAAAATCTTATCAAAAGTCTTTCAAAAAGATGATTATTATGTATATTTTGGGAATACATTATGTAGAATTACTCGCTGTAAGCGACTAATTACATGTTCACATTATATGCGAAAGTTGAGTAATACAAAAAGGAGCGCAGGCTTTGTGCTGCCTGCGCTCCTTGTCAGTATCAAATCGGTTCAATTAGTAACCGATGATGGAATTATTCTTTTCCCAATACGAGGTTCACCAGTGCCTTGACGTCTTCGGCGTCCACGTCTTCGTCACCGTCGAGGTCAGCAACTTTCTCGTAGCCATTAGCAACGATGATGTTCACCATAGCAGTGATGTCAGCCACATCAACCTTGGTGTCGCCATTGACATCGCCGAGTTGAGCGGTAGCCTTGAAGATGGAAACATCTGTGAACACCCAGTTGCCCTTAGGATTCAGGCCTAGGACATAGTTTCCAGCCTCGCCAGTCGTAAATTCGAGGGTATAGGTCTTCAGAGAGTTCGCATTGGCAATGTTATTTTCAACGGCTCCCATAGCCTCTGTTGTAAGCGTTGATCCGTCAGGAGCATAGATATATACATCAGCACCATTAGTAAGATTTTGCCCACTCCAACCAGTGTACTTAATAGAGAACTTATAAGTGGTCTCAGCTTTCAAAGGCATGGTGTAACCCGTTGTCCTTCCGTAATCGTATGTGCCATTCCAAGAGAATGCAGCCTTTCCAGCAGATGCATCAGCAAGACCAGGGAAGGTTTCAAGAGTACCAATAATTTGGCGGATGTTGGTAGGATTACTCCAACCCTTTGTTATCTCATCATCAGTAGATGTTTCAACAACTTCTGCCAATGCAAAGTCACCATCATAAACAGCATTCATTTCCTCAGTGTTGGCAACCAAAGTGAGTGCAAGTTCACTGATGACCTGAGTAGCAGCGAGGACTGTAGCTTGTGTAGCCTTTCCGTTGTATGCCTCCATTTCAGCAACAACCTTAGAAACTTCCGTCTCAGCAGCAGTCAGAGCCTCTACATTAGTATAAGGAGCGTATTCGCCTTCTTCGAAACCAAGAGTTGGCAGAGCCTCTGTTAAAGCATTGAGTTCTTCTTCTGTTGCAGCAACTAACGTAGTTACATTCACTGTTACGTCGTATGCTGGCATCTGGAAGGTGTAGGTACCTATGGCAGTGGTAGACAGTTCGACATTCTTCGTCTCTTCTCCCTCGTTATAAGTAACCGTGACATTTTCGACAACAAAACCTTCAGCAGGTGTTACGGTAATCGTTACGTTCTTCAGAGATAGAGCCGTTGTAACGACTTCTTCATCAACAGTTGCAACTACTGTTGCATTCTGAACCTGATCGGTGTTGATTGCATACTCAGAGGTGTTGGGTGCCACCATGTAAAGTTCCATGTAGCCGATACCCATCCAGTTATAGGTGTTGCCGGTGATGGTCTTTAGACCTATTTTCACTTCCTGGTTAGTATCGTTGATAAAGGACAGTGAAGCCTCGCTCAATCTCGTATTCGATACAGAGGAACCCTGAGTATCGTTGGCATAGAAATAAACACCTACAGAATTTTGACCTGTATATTGATCTTGAGCGAAAGCATAGCAACTGATATCGAAGGTACCAGGAGGAAGCGTCACTTTTTGATATAGAGTGAATAAGTTGTTTGCCTTAGCAGGATTGCTCCAATACTCATAGAAAACAGTCTTTGTACCGTCTTCGCTAGTTGCTGCATCGTTTGTCATGACCTGAGAGTTTCCGTCTGTCTGATCGGTGTACCATCCTTCAGCTCCCTTCCAAGCTGGACAGTCGGTTAGGTCTGGATTTGTCAACAGATATGTAAGGTTCAGAGTTTCATCACCCGCCAGTTCGATAGAGCCTAATGCATCTGCTATTGCCGTCCAAAGGACAGTAGTACGTGCTTCAATTTCTTCTACGTTTGTACAAGCCGCTAAAGCATCGGTGTTGGCATCGATAACAGCCTGCAAAGTAGCCTCGTCTTCATCAGCTAACTTGTCGAGAGCGGCAGTGATTATGGCTTTCTGAAGGATCAAGTTATTATATGCAGTCGGATGAACAGCTTCTTCGGCAGTTTCCACGGCAGCAGCAATAGCAGCGATAGCATCTGTATATTGAGCAGCAGTGGTATAATTTGCTTTATCTGCTTCGTAGGCTGTTGCTAAAGAAGTGAGTACATTGGCTACTCCTGCTGGAACAGCCAGTTCGGTAGCGGTAGTACGAGCAGCATCAATAGCTGCTTGAAGTTGGTCATTTAATACAGAAATAGGTTCCGTTCCGAGATATTCGAGCTTGAACGAACGCCAAACTGTCCAATAGTCACTAGTAGATTTATCAGCAGTAATACCAATTTCCAGATTTGCAGTAGCTTCTGTTAACTTGAAGGTGAGTTCGTTTACACCATTTCCTGCATCAAAGAATGTTTTACAGTCACTACGGTTATTTAAACAATCTACACCTGCTGTTCCTCCAGTTCTCGGCATCGTTACAATACTCGTGGTATTTGATCCGGCACTCAGCGTACCTGTCATGCTTGTACGAGTTATGGCCACAGCTGTTAAAGTGTAGTAACCGAGTGGCAATTCTGTAGCAATCGTCTGCTTAATGCTATATCCAGCTTGTCCCCAAAATTCTGCGCATTGATTTGTAGGATCAAATGCATTTGGCGTTGCAGCTTTGCCATCTGCATCGGTCACAGTCCAATAGTCAGCAGAAACATAGGGGTTTGCATTGTCAACTAACGCATTAGTTATGTCAATTTGAGCATCCTTAATGTCTGCCCCTGCGAGATAATTGGTGAGAGCAGTACGAACAGTAGCCACAGCAGCTTCAATCCCCTCAGCTGTTGTAGCAGCATCGGCTTGACTGTCGGCTTCGGTGGTGTCAACGGTTTCGCTGATAGCAACTACAGCTGCCTTAATAGTGGTGTAGCGGTTGAATGGCGCTTTCACGACATTAGCGGTAGTTATGGCTTCTTCGAGAGCTGTTGTGGCAGCAGCCACTTCGGTAACGGTGGCTTCACTGTTATTATAGACGGTGTTGGCTGTAGCAAGCGCTTCTGTCAGTGTGGTATAGACAGATGAAGGAAGTGTTCCCTCTGTGAAAGCTTCGGCCGCAGTGATAGCAGCGGCAAGAGCTGTCTTGTCGACAACAGCAACTACGGTGACATTGACATCGTGTTCAGGCATTTGGAAGGTGTAGACACCATTTTCAGGGTTAGCAACTTCAAGAGCTGTCTCCGTTCCGCCTTCGGTATAGGTGGCTGTGACTGTGATAGCACAACCTTCATCAGCAGTTACATTCAGCGTGACGGTTTTTAGTGCCAGAGCCTCTGTTGTTTCCTCGCCGTCAACAGTTGTAATGACTGTTGCATTGGTAGCATTGACATTGATTGCATAGGTTGTGGTTCTGGCAGGAACCTTATAGAGTTGAACATAGCCGATACCCATCCAGTTGTAGGAGTTACCTGTGGTGAGAGGCTTTAAGCCGATTTTGACTTCTTGCTCTTGGTCGTTGATGAAGGAAATGGTCTGCTCAGTGAGTCGTGATGAGCTGACGCAAGTACCTTGTGTATCATTGGCATAGAAGTAGATACCCTTAATGTAGGTCTGTGCATACTGGTCTTGTGCAAAGGCATAGCAGTTGATTGTGTATGTTCCTTCAGGGAGAGTAACAGCATTATAGAGGTTGAATAAACCATTGGTCTTTGCTGTGTATGTCCAATACTCGTAGAATGCAGTCTTTGTGCCATCTTCACTTGTAGCAGCATCATTTGTCATCACCTGAGAATTTCCATCATCTTGTTCTGTGGACCATCCGTCAGCAGGTTGTCTAATAGGCATACCTTCAAGGTTGGGGTTGGTCATCATAAAGGTCAGGTTGAATTGAGCTTCGCCAGTGGGGTTGGCATTACCAGCATAAGTGGCACCAGCAGCTTTCAGGGTTGCAGCAATCTCATTGATTTGAGCGATTTCCGTGCAGGTCTCCACGTTGGTTGTTGCCGTGGTTAGTGCTGTACCAAGTGCTTCGTGGGCGCCCTCAGTAAGCTCCTCATAGCCAGTCACATCGTAGAGTGCCTGTACGTCAGATTTTAATGTGAGGTATTTGCTGTAGGCATCCTGGTATGCCTTTGCCCCTTCGACAGCCTCGTTAATTAATTGAATAGCCGCACTATATTCTTCCTCGGATTCATATTCTTTGTTTTGTTCATTTACAGTATTCATGAGGGCACTATAAATAACAGGAGGAACAGTCCCTTGAAGAGCTTCGGCTGCAGCAACGGCTTCGGCAAGAGCTGCGACATACTCAGAAAGGTCAATGGGGCCAAGATACTGGAGCTGGAAGTTATCCCAAATACACCATGTATTGGTGCGAGTACCCTTTACGCCAACAGTGATACTATTATCTGCAATAGTGACGACGTTGGTATATTCGGTATAGTACTTTCCAGAATTAAAACTGTTTGACAATTGAGTCATACTAGTACCTCTGTCGGTTTCATCCATATTGTTGAATGGAACGGTAGCATCATTCAGATATACAACAGGATAGTTGGTACCATCGTATGCATTTGTATAGTCGGTCAACGCTGCTTGGGCACGCAATTTATAGTAGCCATTGGGGACTGCGATGGTCTGGCTCAGTGTGAATGATGCTTGCCATGATTCGGCGCAGCAGTTAATGTTGTTACCACCATTCGGATTGTAATTACTTGAGTTCATCGTCCATCCGCTGCCATTCGTGTTTTGGCTAAAATTTGGATTTGTGAGTAGAAACGTTGCATTTAGAGGGTTATCCTGTGTTGCATTGGAAAGATTATTGACACGTTCTTCCTTTGAAATGAGCATCCAACAGGAATAATCTGTATTGGGATCCGTGCCAACAGAAGTAACAGAGGTTTCCATAGTATAAGTCTCAGCATCTACATCTACGAAAAGTGTACCTGCAGAACAACTTATTTTATATACATTTATTTGTCCTTCAACAGGTGTAAATGACCATGCAGATTCACTTTCTGCACGATCAACATAACCATTAGCACCAAGATATGCCCCAGAATAAGTAGGTGCAGTCGAAATAGTATAGACACCATCTTTTAGGGCTAATGTTACAGTAATGCCTCCGTTCTCGGTGACAGATGCGCGAGTACCCCAATTGTTTGCACCTATAAGATACCCTTTTGCTCCGACGTTGTAGAGGTAGAAAGTGCCTTCGGAAACTTCATTACCCGTCCACGTCTGTGCACTAACGCTTACTCCCCCTGTAATTAGGGCGAGTAATGTCAATAATAGTCGAAAATGTTTCATTTTTGTTAGGTTTAAATTGTTTGTTATTATTGATTTGTTTATTGTTATTCGGTTGAGGTCTACGAGTGTAGTAGCATCATGAAATCCCTGTTCATAGTGAGCAGGTCATAAAACACACTGCAGTCTTGAACTGCATATTTTGTGCAAAGTTACTAAAAAAATGTAAATCTACGCGCGCGAACACTTAAATATATGTCGGCATTTATGTTTTTTTATGATACTTTAAGGGTTTACTCTTCTCCCAAGGTGAGTCGCAGACCTACTTGCAGATTGGGGCTGAGGGGGTGTTCTTTGAAGTAAGTGTCGATGGTGCTATTGTTGTCGATATACCAACGAGCACCTGCTTCTCCATAGAAGGCGAGGTGGGGGAGGATGGGATATTGTGCTCCGATGGCACCTGTGAGTGACCACTGCATGCAATCACGGTTTGCCTCTACGGGAATGCCCTCAGTGGTTCGGCGTGCTTTTATGTTGATATCGGCTTGTCCGCCGCCACTGGCATAAAGACTGAGTGCTTGCCACTGGAGGAAGGTATAATTCAGCTGTAGCGGAATGCCAAGATACTGCAGCTTCTGTTGTGTATTGATGGTGCTGCCTTGCATGGTGCGCTGGAAATTGCTTGCAGCGTATGTGTAGACAAGTCCGGATAGTATCGACATCTTGTCGCCAAGTGGATAACTGAAGGTCAATCCAATGGCCAAGGGCAGGTGATGATGAGACTGTTCGTTGTAGTTGCTCAGGAAGATGTTGTTTTGTGGCACACTCCTGCGGAAACGGTTCGATGTAGCTACCTCGTCAATGCCATTGAACTGACTATAGAGCTCACTACTCATGAGCACAGGCGAGTTCTGCTGCTGTGCCACAAGGGAATTCTGAGCGTAGAGGGAGAAGTTCACCCCCGCCTCTTTCCCATGAGAAGACAAGGTGCCAATCGCCCTCTCGTTACCAAGGGAAGTGCCAGTGCTCATCCTGTCCTCAAGGGAGGGGCGAGTGATAGTCTTTTTTTGTTGTGAAGCGGCAGAGGTCTTCTCTTGAGAAGGATTTGATAGAGGAGTTGCTTCCATGTTTGTTGCTGCCGGAGGTGTTTCTGAGGGAACAGCAACTGATTGGGTTTCTTGTATCGGCATTACATCTGTCAGCTGGGATGATAGTTCCAGGCTAGGCGAAGGATGTGTCGTTGCTACTGCATTTTGTGCGAGAAGCGTTTGTACTTTGGTTGCTGATGGGGTAACAGAGGTTGTGGTTGAAGGTGATGTGTTGGTAACTGCTTTCGAAGAGATCATGTTTGTTTTGGCCACAACTTTGTTTGTCTGACTCGGTGTGTTTTCCATAGATGTAGGAGTCTTATACATAAAGATGTAGGCACCGCTTCCGATGAGAAGAGCAACAGAAGCAGCTGCCATCCATCGGCGAAGGCTGGTGTGGCGTTGGGTGCTAGGCACAATGACTGGCTGCTGTGAGTTGTCGGCATCGAGTTGTGCCTCGATGCGATCCCACAGGCCTTCGGGGGCTGGTTCCTGATGGTCGGCCAGTTGTTGATTCAATTGGTTGATCCAGTCGATAGGATTCGAGTTTCTGTTGTCAGTCATTGCTGTTAATACTTTCGTTGATCATTTTTGCCAGCATACGCTTTGCGCGAAGGAATTGAGAAGCAGAGGAGTCGGGCTTGATACCGAGTAGGGCGGCAATCTCTTTGTGTGAGCGGCCCTCGAATATATGCAGGTTGAGTACGGCACGATAGCCTGGTGGCAGCTGGGCGATGAGTTTCGTGAGCATGCTGGGTGAGATTTGTCCCACGTCGGGTTCTTCATCCGGGAGGTTCTGTAGCTGTTGTGGCGGCAGGTCGGCCTCGGTGGTTAGCAGTTGGTGTGTACGGACATCTTGTTTCAATGCGTCGAGAGCTTGGTTGGCGGTGACACGTGTAACCCATGCCCGTAGCGAACCTTCCCCGCGGAAGCTGAATGAGTTGAGGCTGGTGAGGATTTTCACAAAGGCATCTTGCACCACATCGGCAGCCTTATCGCGATCAGGGATATACCTCAAAGCCGTGGCCATGGTATATCCCACATAGCGGTCGTAGAGCCTGCGCATAGCAATACGATTACCGCTTAGAATATCGCTGAGAAGCTGTTGTTCTGTCTCCACTTGCCGCCCCGAGATTATGAAATGTTCGAACAATATTGTTTCTTGACACCCACTTTATTTGATTCGCTCTGTGCTGATATACAGCAATTCGAGTTGTGGATTGAAGCGTGCTACGGTTTTGTCGGCATTCTGAAGGCTGTCAATGTGTAGTGAGATACAAATCTGGCTGTAGTCGCTGGCACAGGCAACGGTTGAATTCGACATGTAAGCAACAATTTTGTGGGCGGCACCGCCATATCGTGTGTAGAAGACGTAGCGTGGCTTATCGATCTGCCAATAGAGCGTGTTGGCGGAATAGCCCACCTCGCTGTAGGGGAATCCATAATCGACAAAGTAGGCATTATTGGCTGCATCGTCAGCATGTTCAGCAGAAACGGCCAATCGTGCCACGAGCTGAATGGGAAAGTTCAGCGAGAGTGTGTTGTCCTGACAGACAATGGCGGTCATATTGTCTGCAGTATCCGAAGCATTTTTGTCTGCCGAATAGGTTGTCGAGGCTTTATCCCCGAATTTCCATGTGCCGTTATAGGCGGCCCGTGCCTGCGATGCTCCATACATTGCGTTTTCATACATGGAGTCGTCATCATAAGAGCTGCAGGCACTCAGCATGACGACAAGAACGGCAATGAGGAGAGTGCAATATTTCTTGTTTCTTGTCATGACCATGATAGTGTTGTTGGTTTCTGCCTAATAAACGATGGAGTTGCAAAAACCTTGCATGACAAATATTTTTATTTCAATTATTTATTGAGATGCTGTACATATTTTACAGGTGGCACCTCGCCTTTCAGCACTTTGGCAATCTGCTGGGGACGCAGAGTGACAGGGCCACGCATGAATTCTGGAATGTTATAACTCTTCATGAACTGACGATGGAAGTCGGGATCGGCACAGGGCAGTTCGAATGGTTTCGTGCCATGACCGTCCTTGTCCATGTGGGCGATAAACGGACGGGTGTAAACACCATCGGTACGACGACTCGAGATGACCACCCATCGGCCCGTGCTCGACCAAGTGTGATAACTCTCCACGTTGTCGGAGTTGAGCTCGGTGAGAGATTGTATGACGACGGAACCTTCAGGTAGTTTTTCGTTATTCCTTGCTTTCTCGAGAGCGATAAGATCGATCATCCAGAGGTCGGCATCGCGGTGCCAGATATGGAAGCATCCCCAGTTGCCAAGTGCAAACATCAGGAACCGGCCGTCGGGAGAGATTCGTGGTAGTGTGGCACTCTTGTCGAGAGCTGCAGCGTCGAATACCATTTCGCGTGGACCGAACTCGCGGGTTTCAGGGTCGAAAGACTTTCGATAGATGCTGTATTTGATTTCCATACCGCGTCCGATTGTTTCTGCTGTATTGACGGTGTCGGCCGAATAGACGAAATGGGCGCTGCAGTAGTAGAGGCTTTTGCCATCGGGAGCCCAGAACGGGAACACCTCAAACTCGTGCGGGTCGTTCTCGATGTTCATCACCTCGTCGCGGTCCACATCGTAAACGATAAGGTCACTCTCGGAGTCGAGCACCTCGATTTTGTTGATGTCGCGGGTGTGGAAGCTCTGCATGGTCTTGTTGGTGCTATAGGCGATAATCTTCAGCCACGGATGCCATGTAGGATAGACACCAGCTGAGAGGATGGAGTCGTTCTTCATGTTGACCTTCTTCACCTCTCCATCATATGCAATGACCGTACCGCCGTTCTTCTGGCGGGCATGGAACTGGAAGCGGTTGGGGTCCTGCAGTTGGAAGTTATGGCAGTTGATGCACTGTCCGTTTACTTCATCTCCACACAGCATGTTATCATAGATGACGCTCTCATCATAATTCTCTAGACAGCGTTGATTGATAGTGAGTTCCTCGTACGTGACATAGGAAGGTGAAATCAGGCGATAACTGAGATATGGGTCGATGCTATCGGGCGAGACAAAGATCTGGAACGGCTTGTAGAGCGTCCACTTGCCGTCTTGCTCAGCAAATACCTCAACATTGATGGCCTTGTCGCTGGCCTTTTGGATTAGTTGGTGCCACTCGTCGATGTCGGGACATGCCTTCAGGTCTTCGCCGCCGCAAACAATCTCTTCATCGCCAAACGAATAGCGAGCCACCATCTGCGTAGCAGGCTGTTGCAACTCAAATGAGAGCGGTGCGATGTTAACTGGGATGGTTACATCGGTATAATCCGGATAGATGGTGGGCAGTTGGTCGCTCTTTGTGAAGTCAGTAGGAACTTTCGCCTGCTGGCATGCTGCAAGCAGAACGACGAGCACGAAATATAGATATCTTTTCATTGTCTTATCTTTTTTGTTTAATAGCTGCGCTGGTCACGTGTGAAGAAATACTCGTAGTAGAACGTGCTGCCGAAGCGATCGTACATCAGCGGTTTCATCTCCTCTTCGGTCAAGCCCTTATACTGCTGGGCAGTGGCCATGAAGTCGTTGTATGTATCGACGATTTCCTTATCGAAAGGCATCTTGCTGATGTCGATCTTGTCCTCTAGATGACCATACAGATAGGCCGCCTCCTGAATGTGGACGGGCATCTTTTTCCCTCCTTCCTGGATGTTCTTTGCATAACGGAAGAAACGGTTCCAGAAAGTGGCGATGTCCTTGGTCTGCAGAGCGAAGATCATAGCTTGTTCCTGGAATGCTGGGTCTTCGCTGTCGTGGGTGGAGAAGTGGTTGATAAGGAAGATTTCGACGAGTGCCTGGTCGCTGGTAAGCTCATTGATGGGCGGCATGAGATGCGTGATGATAGAAAACTCCTCATCTTTATTCATGAGCGCAGAATCTTTCAAGATAGGTTCGTACTTCTGTGCCCAGTCGCTATAGTACTTGGTCTTTGAGAGAATATCGATGTACTTCTTTGCAACGACATTCTCGCCGTTCATGATGGAGCATTTCAGCATATACTTGTAGTATTCGATGCGCCATCCGTACTCCACACCATCCTCCAGACACCAGCGGTAGCAGTAGTTCAGCAGTCCATAGTTATAATAGAGCTGCTTGCCACCGCATTGTGCCATGTGGGCAGAGAAAGGAATATTGGGAGCAGCGTCTCCGTTGCGGTAGTGATACATCTCGTCGGCTTGTCGTCCCAGTCGTGCCAGTGCGAGGTTCTTCATCATCCACATCAGTCGGCTCGGGTTGCTGTCGTGGTCGCGATAGGTGGTGAGGATGTTCTCCCACTCGTGGTTGTCGGCGTCGCAGTACATGCTCAGCTCGGTATGGAAATTCTCGTCCTTATACCAGAAATGGTAAACACCGCCAATGAGCACTACGGCAAGGCAAAGCTGTGTCAAGCCCCACACCACCTTTTTCTTGACATCAGCCTGACGGCGACGGCTGTAGAAGGCAGCCATGATGACAAGTACGGCCACAAGCAGGTAGAACGGTATGTAGTAAACCATGTAGTCTTTATCCATGCGGAAGAGTGGCAGTGCCGTGTAATAGATGTTGACGATGTTGGTCTGGTAGTAGACGGTGAGATAATAGATGTAAGGGATAAGGCCTCCTGCCACAATGGCCACTCCCGTGTCAATGCCGCTACGAAGTGGGATGTAGTCGTCGAGCCGCCAGGCGAGAATTGCCATGAGCAGGACTGCCAATAGACTGTAGAAACCCAACACCGGATAGCCTATGGCTATGGTCAACACGATAAAGATGGTACGCAAGAAATATTTCTTCGGTAATGAGCGATAGGCCCAAGCCAATGCAACAGCAGCCGATGTTCCCATGGTGGCGACAAAGAAATGACCACGTAGCTTTAAATAATAGATCCAGTAGCCCAGGTCGACGTCGGTGATGAGCAGTAGCGCTACAGGGATAAGAACAACCAACGCCCACTTGGCAGGGATGTTAAAAGCCCGCTTGATGAGCCACATCAATAGCAACCACCACAAGCAGAGCAATGTGACACCTATCCACTGATGGTAGAAGAATTGCGTGAAATACGTTCCCAGATAGGTGAGCATACCCCCTGAAACAACCATCTGCTGTTTGAAGAATAGTGGAGTGTAAAGGAACAGGTTCATCTCCTGTACTCGGAAGAGGTAATTGCTCTCATAGGTGAGAAAGACCGCTGCCACTGCGACGAGTGCCGCCACTGGCAACAGCCATAGCCAGCGTAGTTTCGCATCTGTCAGCACACTTGGCTGTCGGCGTACCTCTTTTCTTGATGATGCCTTTTTCGGCATCTTCTTGTCTTTCTTTTTCGTGTTCATTATCGTAGTTTGTTATATTTCCCATTCGTAGGTGTCATAGCAGATGGCACGGGCACCAAAGCCTTCTTTCTGGAAGATGAGCTGGGCGTTCAGGTTGGCGCTGTCGCTGACGGTCGACTTACCGAAGTCAATACAGGGATAGTCGGTATATACGTGGTTGATTAGGTGGTCGAAGAGCAGATCGATGGCGCCATGTTGCTTTCCGTAGGGTGTTGCCGAAATATATTGGGTATGGAGCACCCGTGGTGTCAGGAAAAGCAGAGTGCCGCCTATAGGCGTCGTACCCTCGCAGACCAACCAAAGTTTGATCTGGTCGGGGAAGCGCGACAGAAGCAGACGTAATTCGTCGGCAGTGTGGACTGGATTGACAGCGTACTTCGACGTGAGATTGTCGTTGAGGATTTGCCAGAATGAATCGACATCAGTGGATTCGCAAACGCTAAGTCCTGAACGCTGTGCCTTGCGTAGCCCTGAGCGGCGCGATTCGGCAAAAGGCAAACGGTTAGGCGCTATAATAGCCGATGAGATGTCGCGAATAGCAAGACGGGCATGGCAGATGGTCATCAGCGCATAAAGATCTTCCTCGGCTGGCAACTGGTGGTAGATCCACGGAATCGCTTTGTAAATGACATGACGAATAGACTGCTGTCGCAGATAGTCATTGATAGCAAGGAAAGCATCGAGCACCCCGCGTGCCGAGCACTGCCTACTCATCACCAAACCGCCATAGGTCAGTCCGCCATGCGATACGAGCGTGTCGTCCTTTTGGTGGGCTGGTAGCAGGGCATAGAGCTGGTGGCCGCGATAGACAAGCAGTGAATGGTCGTGGAAACGATCGCTGTGATAGTCCATGAAGTTGCGGTCGAAGAGGAAGGTTCCGTTCTTCGACGCTGCCACGAACTTGTTCCATTCGTTGGCCATAGCGGGTGTGTATCGCCTGATTTCCAGCATTTGAGAGGTTTAGATGTTGGGTTTCTCTGTGATATAGGTGATGAATTCGTCGTAGTCGTAGATGTAGTCATCTTCCTCAAAGACCTCAGAGGCGAGCACCAGACAGACGGCACCGCTTGAGAAGTCGTCGAGTGTGCGCCAGATACCAGTCTCGATGATCAAGCCCTGCCACGGGTGGTTGAGTAGGATCGTCTCGCGTTCGTGGCCGTTGTCGAGGGTGACATGGAACGAACCGCTCAGCGCGATAACCAATTGGCGCAACCGCTTGTGGGCATGGCCACCACGGCTCTCACCGCCGGGTACGTCGTAGACCCAGTAGGCGCGCCGAATCTCGAACGGTACGTCCTTCAACTGTTCTGCCACTGTCAGATTGCCGCGTGGGTCAGTGATTTTGGGGAGTTCTATGATTTTTCCTATCATCTTTTCTTATGGACTGCGAAATCGACGCAAAAAACAGAACGATTAACGGTTGTTATACATCTTCTCATAATACTGCTGGTAGTCGCCCGAGGTGACGTTGTCGAGCCAGTCTTGGTGGTCCAGATACCAGCGTACGGTCTTCTCAATACCTTCCTCAAACTGCAGTGAAGGTTCCCAGCCCAGTTCACGCTGGAGCTTGCTGGAGTCGATGGCGTAGCGCATGTCGTGGCCTGCGCGGTCGGTGACAAAGGTGATGAGGCTCAGGTCCTCGCCTTCCTTGCGGTTCAGCAGTCGGTCGACAGTGTTAATCAAAACCTTGATGAGGTCAATGTTCTTCCACTCGTTGAAACCACCAATATTATAGGTGTCGGCCACCTTGCCTTGATGGAAAATCAAGTCGATGGCACGTGCATGGTCTTCAACGTAGAGCCAGTCGCGCACGTTCTCGCCTTTTCCATAGACGGGAAGCGGCTTGCGGTGACGTATGTTATTGATAAACAACGGGATCAGTTTCTCGGGGAACTGATAGGGACCATAATTGTTCGAGCAGTTTGTCACCACGACGGGCATGCCGTAGGTGTCGTGATAGGCACGCACGAAGTGGTCGCTGGCAGCCTTTGCGGCAGAGTAGGGCGAGTGGGGATTATACTTCGTCGTCTCCACGAAGAACTCCTCGCCATAGGCAAGATGGTTCTCCGACGATGATGCCGTTGTGGAGAACGGTGGCTCAATGCCCTCAGGATGTGTCAGTTCCAGAGCACCATACACCTCGTCAGTCGAGATGTGGTAGAAACGCTTGCCCTCGTATTTCTCTGGCAGACTCTCCCAATAGAGTTTTGCAGCCTGCAGTAGGCTCAGTGTTCCCATCACATTCGTCTTGGCAAACGTAAACGGATCCTTGATGGAGCGGTCGACGTGGCTCTCGGCAGCCAGATGGATGATACCATCGACTTGTTTCTCCTTCATGAGTTGGTAGAAAGCGTCGAAGTCGCAAATGTCCATCTTCACAAACTCATAGTTCGGCTTGTCCTCGATGTCCTTCAGGTTGGCGAGATTGCCGGCATAGGTCAGTTTGTCGAGGTTGATGATGTGGTACTCGGGATATTTGTTCACGAAAAGGCGCACTACGTGGCTTCCTATGAAGCCTGCGCCGCCGGTGATGACAATTGTACGTTTCATGTTTATGGTATTTATTTCTTTTTTGACATATCGGTTTCTAAATTGTTAGCGGGTACTTATTGTAATAACTTCACAATCAGTCATTTTATTGCCTTCGATGGTCAGTCTTACCAAAGTTCTTTCCTTATGCCAGCCTTGCATACCTGCTGCACCAGGGTTGATATGTAGGAGATTCAGCGTCTTGTCGTACTTCACTTTCAGGATATGTGAGTGGCCGGCAATGAACAGCTGAGGCGGCGAGGCATAGAGCGTGGAGCGGATGCGTGGGTCGTAGTTGCCGGGATAGCCGCCGATGTGAGTCATCAGCACATCTACTTCTTCGCATTTCCAGCGCAGCCGTTCAGGGAACATCCGTCGGAGATCGCCACCATCGCAGTTGCCGCAGACGGCTCGTAAAGGACGAAATGCAGCCAATTTGTCGGCAACTTCCGTCGAGCCGATGTCGCCGGCGTGCCAGATCTCATCACAGGGTTCGAAGTAATAGAGGTACTTCTCGTCCCAATAGCTGTGGGTGTCGCTGAGGATGCCGATCTTCTTCATTTCTTCTTCCTTGAATCAAGTAATTCCTGATAGTATTGACACTAGATCTTCCTAGTTTCTCTGATATATTGTGCAATCAGTGCGGTGGCTCCGTCAATACCCAAACGCGATGAGTTCACACAGAGGTCGTAGCTGGCAGCGTTGCCCCATTTCTTACCCGTATAATAATTATAATAGGTGGCGCGCTGGCTCTCTTCGTTATCGATGATGTGGCGTGCGGTGTCCTCGTCGCACTGCTTCCGTTCGATAATGCGGCTGATGCGTTCGTCCATGTCGGCAGTGACAAAGATGCTCACCATGCCTTCGACGTCGCGCAGAACGTAGTCGGCACAACGGCCCACAAAAACACAGGAACCTTCACTGGCAGCCTTGCTGATGGCGTCGGCCTGGAACTGGAACAGATTCTCCTCGGAGAACTCGTTCTGGTAGAAGTTGTTCAAGGCAAAGCTACGACCGTGACCGTTGAGTAAAGCACGGAAGAATCCCTTATGCTCGTCGTTCTGTTCGAAGAACTTCTCTGAGAAACCGCTCTCCTTGGCAGCAAGGTTCAGGATTTCGCGGTCGTAGAGCTTACACCCGAACTCATCGGCGAGTTTGCGGGCGATGATGCGACCGCCCGAACCCAGCTGTCGGCCAATGCAGATGATGATGTTGTTAGTCTTATCCATGGGCTTGTTTTTTGAGTTTTGGCATGAAGTACACCAAGCTGGTGGCAGCCACTACGGCAGAGATGAGGTCGCTCGTGGGCAGTGCTGCCCATACGCCGTCGAGTCCCCAGAGCAGTGGTAGTACCCAGATGAGCGGCAGCAGGAACAACAGCTGACGTGACAGCGAAAGGAAGATGGCTATCTTCACTCGGCCGATGCACTGGAAGAAATTAGTCGTTACAGCCTGGAAACCGATGATGGGGAACAGCAACATGTTGAGCCTGATACCCGTTATGGACTTCGTGATGAGTTCCTGGTCGGTGGTGAAGATGCGTGCCATGTAGTAAGGAAACAGCATGGCCAGCGCCCATCCCACCACCATCACCACTGTAGCAGCGATGATGGCCAGCGTGAGTACGCGCATCAGGCGGTCGAACTTCTCGGCTCCATAGTTATAGCCGGCAATGGGTTGCATTCCTTGGTTGATGCCGATGACGAACATGAAGAACACCATACCAATCGAGTTGGCAATGCTGTAGGCACCCACCGCCATATCGCCGCCGTAGCGAACGAACTGGTTGTTCATGAAGATCACGATGATACATGAGCAGAGATTCATCAGGAAGGGCGAGATGCCAATGGAGATGATGTTTTTCACCAGATTACTTTTCAATCGGTAGATGCCGCGCTTCAGATGGAGCAACTGCGACTGGTCGCTGAACAGCCACATCTGCCAGCACATAGCCATAGTCTGCGAAAAGATCGTTGCCAATGCCGCACCGCGAATACCCCAGCGGAACCACCACACGAACGTCACTGCCAGAAGGATGTTCATGCCTACGGTGAAGAGTGTGGCATACATCGCATGGCGAGGCTTGCCACAGGCACGCAGCACCGCGTTCATACCAAAGTACATGTGTGTGATCATGTTACCCAACAAAATGACCTGCATGAACGAGCGGGCATAGGGTAGGGTGACCTCCGATGCTCCAAAGAAGCGCAAAATAGGGTCAAGGAACGCCAGACACACAACCATAAACACCAATCCCACGACAAGGTTCAGTGTAATGGTATTGCCCAAGAGGTGCTCGGCCGTCTTGTAGTCCTTCTGCCCAAGTTTCACGCTGATGCATGTCGAGGCACCCACGCCTACGGCAGCACCAAAGGCGGCGCTGAGGTTCATGAACGGGAACGTGATGCCCAAGCCGGCAATGGCATCGGCGCCCACCACCTGTCCGATGATGGCACGGTCGATGATATTATAGAGCGATGAAGCCACCATTGCCACAATGGCGGGTGTGGCATACTGCACAAGCAATTTGCCCACAGGCTCGGTGCCTAGGGCGAGTGCTGCTTTCTTATTATCCATTCGAAATGGTTTTTGTCATGCAAAGGTACGAATAAGTTTGGAAAAAACAAATAATTATTTGGTTTTTCGCTTACTAAATCGTACTTTGGCCTTTGGCCGAATGTAGGTTGCATCTCGGAAATGAAAATAAATCGGATTTATTTTGCATTTCTCTCAATTTACACTACCTTTGACAATGGCCGAATGTACTCCCGTTCGGAAAAATCAAATAAAAATTTGGTTTTTCGCTCACTAAATCGTACCTTTGCAGCGATAAACATTCTGTGAGATGAAACTACGATACAAAATCTTTACCTTAATGGCCGCTGCATTGATAGCAACAAATGTGATGGCCATCAATGAGCGGAAGGCATATCCAGGAGGTCCCTGCCACCTCTACCGCCTGCAACTAAAGGATAAGGCAGGTTCGCCCTATAAGCTGTCGAAACCAGAGGAGTTCCTATCAATGAAGTCGCTGGAGCGACGTCGCAGGCAAGGATTGTCGCTCGACTCCACTGATCTGCCGCTGTCGCCACGCTATCTCAATGCGCTCCGTGAGCGAGGCTTGCACATAGTGAGCCAGAGCAAGTGGAATAACACCGTTGTGGTGGTATTACCGCAACCCGACGACCTCGGCACGCTTGCTGAGATCCCCTTTGTTACAGGCGTTACACACCTGTTCTCGGCTCCCGACACAGTTGAGGTGTCGAAACGCGACGATCTGATGGAACAAAGTCTTGAAAAACTACCCGTCGACAGCCGCGAACAACTGACAATGCTCAACCTGCAACGACTCCATGAGGCGGGCTATCGTGGGCGCGGCATGACAATTGCCGTGCTCGATGGAGGTTTCATGAATGTCGATCGTATACCACTTTTATCTAACGTGCGCGTGGTGGCTCATCGAGACTGTGTCTATCCTCCGTCGCCCGACTTCTTCGGTGAACTCGATCACGGAACGGAAGTGCTTTCGACGATAGCTATGAATCGTCCTGACACGATGGTGGGCACAGCGCCCGAAGCACAGTTCATCCTTATCCGCACAGAGGACGGACGCTCGGAGAGCCTTGCCGAAGAGGACTTCTGGGCTGCCGCTGTGGAGTTTGCCGACTCCATTGGTGCCGATGTGTTGAACTCTTCTCTAGGCTATCACCACTTTGACCGCTCGTTGGGCGATCATCCTTATCGCGAACTCGATGGCCGCACGTCCATTTGTTCTCGTTCGGCATCGTTGCTGGCCAGCAAGGGCATGGTGCTTGTGGCGAGTGCCGGCAATGAGGGCTTGGGCACGTGGAAGAAGATTAACGTGCCTGGCGATGCCGACAATATCTTGACTGTTGGTGCTGTCAATGCACAGCGCATCAATACGGGATTCTCATCGGTGGGACCATCAGCTGATGGACGTGTTAAGCCCGACGTAATGGCGATGGGCTACCACTCGGCTGTGGTCAGTGGAAAAGGTACGCTCACTACGGCTAACGGCACCTCGTTCTCTTCCCCCATCACCTGTGGCGCTGTGGCATGTCTCTGGCAGTCGTTGCCCAAGCTGACTGCTTTTCAGATCATCGACCTTGTGCGCTCAGCCGGCGACCGCTATGACTATCCTGACAACGTGTTCGGTTATGGCATCCCCGACTACTGGAAGGCGTTGGAGAAGGGGAGAAGTGAGTGAAGCAATAAATAGCAGATATGAGTACTGATAGGCACGACAAAAGAGTGTCTACCCCTCTCCCTCATAGTGAGGGACTATGGGATGAGTCTTCTCCCTCCCTAGAGGGGAGGGATAGGGTGGGGCTTTCTCTCTTTGAACTGAACTCCCTCGTGCGCGAAGTGCTCGAGACCACCCTCGATAATGACTACTGGGTGGAAGCCGAGCTGTCGGAGGTTCGTGAGGTGCGCGGTCACTGCTACATGGAACTCGTGCAGAAGGAACTGTTCGGCAACACGCCCGTGGCGCGTGCATCTGCTAAATGCTGGCAACGCACGTGGATGCAGTTGCAACCGCGTTTCGAGCAGGCTACGGGTCAGACGTTCCATGCTGGATTAAAGGTTCTGCTACGTGTTCACGTAAATTTCCACGAGGCTTATGGCTTCTCATGGATTGTGAACGACATCGACCCCACTTACACAATGGGCGAGATGGCACGACGCCGACAGGAAATCGTCCGGCAGTTGAAGGAGGAGGGTGTCTTCGACCTGCAACGCGAGTTGGAACTGCCGCTGTTCTGTCAGCGCATTGCAGTGATTTCATCCCCTAATGCGGCAGGTTATGGAGACTTTTGTAACCAATTATCTGACAACGACTTCGGACTGCAGTTTTATGTAAAACTTTTCCCTGCTACCATGCAGGGCGAGGGGGTAGAACAGAGCATCATCGAAGCCTTGAACAGTATCTATCATTACTCCGACACAAACTCCTTGAACAATCTTACTCCCTCCCTACGGGGGAGGGATGGGGTGGGGCTGGGTCTTCCTTTCGACTGCGTAGTCATTATTCGTGGCGGTGGTGCTACTGCCGACCTCTCGGGCTTTGACACGTTGGCATTGGCAGAGAACGTGGCCAACTTCCCAATTCCCATCATCACTGGCATCGGCCATGAACGTGACGAGAGCGTACTTGACATGGTGGCTCACACTCGCGTTAAAACGCCTACAGCTGCCGCAGCATTCCTCATTGATTATCTTGCAGCTGTGCTCACACGTGTGAACGATTGCCAGGAGACGATAACTTCTTACGTTAGTCGACGCATGCAGATAGAGCAGCTGCGTCTGCAACGGGTGGCAGAACGCATCCCCGTACTGTTCTCGTTGGTGAAGAGTCGACAGACGGCACGCCTCGATCAGCTCTTTACACGCATGACAGCACTTTCCTCGCAGAAACTCTCAACGCTCAATCATCAACTCTCAACTCTTCATGCTCAATTATCGCCGCTCGTCGAGCGAAAGCTGTTACGTGAACGACATCGGCTTGATCTGCTTACCCAGCGAGCCAAGGGTCTCGATCCCGACTTGCTGTTGCGGCGAGGTTACAGTATCACACTGAAAGATGGTCATGTCGTGCGCTTAGCCTCCGACCTGCAGCCTGGCGACCTTCTCGAGACACGCCTCTCGTGTGGTACCGTAACTTCTGAAGTAAAAGAGCCCCACCCTTGCCCTCCCCATAGGGAGGGAATTGTGAAGGTTCCCAGCAAATCTCAATAAATACCATAATTCCCATTAATTCCCATCAATTCCCATGAACCAAGAACAAATGAAATACGAAGAGGCCGTAACTCGCCTCGAGGAAATCGTAAAGAAAATGGAAAACGACGAGCTGGACATCGATCAGATGGCGCAGCAACTCAAGGAAGCCCAACAACTCATCCGGCTCTGTAAAGACCGCCTGACCAAGGTCGATGCCGACATCAAGGCAGTGATGGACGAAGAGTAATAAAGATAAAATTTTTTCATTTTTCTTTTGTGCTTCAGAAAATAATCTGTATTTTTGCAGATGTTTTCAGATAAGGAAGTGTTAAACCTTTTATAAAAGAGTAAAGTAACATGGTGAAGAACATTGACTGGGCAAGTCTGTCGTTTGGCTATATGCCTACCAATTACAACGTACGTTGCTATTATCACAATGGCAAGTGGGGCGAGGTGGAAATCTGCTCCGACGAGTATCTCAACATGCATATGGCAGCTACCTGCCTGCATTACGGACAGGAGGCTTTCGAAGGGCTGAAGGCTTATCGCTGCCCTGATGGACACGTGCGCCTCTTCCGTCCTGACGAGAACGCTGCACGCCTGCAGTCCACTTGTCGTGGCATTGAGATGCCCGAGGTGCCGACAGAGATGTTTATAGATATGGTGAAGAAGGTCGTCCTCCTCAATCAGGAATTTATCCCGCCCTACGAGAGTGGAGCCACGCTTTATGTGCGCCCGCTCCTCATCGGCATCACTGCCCAAGTGGGTGTTCATGCTGCTAAGGACTACCTGTTTATGATCTTTGTAACACCTGTAGGACCTTACTTCAAAGGAGGCTTCCAGTCGAATCCTTATGTCATCACACGCGACCACGACCGTTCGGCCCCTCTTGGCACAGGATGTTTCAAGGTGGGTGGCAACTACGCAGCTTCTCTACATGCCCATAGCAAGGCAGCTCGTCAGGGCTACGCCAGCGAGTTCTATCTCGACGCAAAGGAGAAGAAGTACATGGACGAGTGTGGTGCAGCTAACTTCTTTGGTATTAAGGACAACACGTACATTACGCCGAAGTCGACGTCGATTCTTCCGAGTATCACCAACAAGAGCCTCATGCAGATTGCCGAGGATCTCGGTATGAAGGTGGAGCGCCGTCCCATTCCCATCGAGGAACTCGACACGTTCGAGGAGGCTGGTGCCTGCGGTACCGCTGCCGTCATCTCGCCTATCTCCTACATCGACGATCCTGATACTGGTCACCGCTATGACTTCGGTCCCAATCCTGGCCCCATGTCGAAGAAACTCTACGAAACCTTGCGTGGTATCCAGTACGGCACCGTTGAAGACCGTCACGGCTGGACTCAGATAGTCATCTAATATATAAATATATGTGTATGCCTGGGCTGACATAGTTCCAACAGTTAGGACAAGAAGCCCAGGTTTCCAATAACTATTTATCCCAAATCGACGATTGGCGATTTGGGATAAATTGTTTACCCTATCTTTTATATGAGCAGGAGCATTGCTTTCTTGTAATTGGAGCAGTGTTTTCGTGTGGCATTAACAATGTCCTGAAATAGCAATTGTATTACTCTAGTTTTACAAATCAACTTATTTTAATCAGTAAATTAACTTAATTTGATGAGTAAATTAACTTAATTTAGTAAGTAAAATAACTTAATTTACTGAATAAAATAACTTAATTTACCGCACAAATTAACTTAATTTACTTTACCATCTCATTGCTCTAGCCGCACTAGGGCATTGAGATAGGAAAACGAGATGATTGCTCTTGACACACAAAAAGGCAATTTGTTAAATGATACCTGTCACTTGTTGGCAACACCTGATAGGCATAACCCGTGAGGTAAAATATAGAATGGTGCAGCTCCATCATTGGGGCTGCACTATTTTGTGATGAACGAAGAATAGGTCAAAGGATGCTTTTTTCGGAACAGAGTGGGGCGTAATTCATTTTTTTTCTCTAATTTTGCAAGCAAAATAGAATGTATGGGAAAAGGAAAGTTGCAGAAGTTTGCGGAGATGGAGATGTTTGAGAACGTGTTCCAGTATCCGTTCAGCGTGATTGAGGAGCGGCCGTTTGAGATGACGGGCCGTTGGCACGAGGAGTATTTCAAAAACCAGAATCCTATTGTACTGGAACTAGGTTGCGGTAAGGGTGAATATACAGTCGAGCTGGCTCGGCTCTATCCGGACATGAACTTCATCGGTGTCGACATCAAGGGTGCCCGTATGTGGACGGGTGCGAAGATGGCATTGCAGGAAGGGTTGCGGAATGTGGCATTCCTGCGCACGAACATCGAAATCATCGACCGCTTCTTCGGACCTGATGAGGTGAGCGAGATCTGGCTGACTTTCAGCGATCCGCAGATGAAGAATCCCCGAAAACGATTGACGAGCACCTACTTCTTGGAACGCTATCGCCGTTTTCTCATCGATGGCGGTATCATTCACGTGAAGACTGATTCGAATTTCCTGTTCACCTATACCGACTACATGGCAAAAGAGAACCGTCTGCCTATGCTCTTTGCCACCACCGATCTCTATCATGATAGCAACATCGACGATGAGACGCGTCGTATTCTATCTATCCAGACTTATTATGAGCAGATGTGGATAGAGCGCGGTTTGAATATAAAGTACATGAAGTTCCGCCTGCCGCAAGCCGAGCCTACCCCCAACCTTGCCCTCCGTCGCGAATCGGGATTCGCTCCCCTTAGTGGGGCCACAGCCACGCCGGTGGCTGCTCTAAAGACCCCAGTCGCCCTGAAGGGAAGGGAGACGAAAGGAGAATTGAGGGAGCCAGATGTGGAAATAGAGCTCGATGACTACCGCAGTTACCATCGGCCGAAGCGGAGTAGTAAGGATAGGGCCAGATAGTAGGGGTAGACCCCCGTGTCTGCCCAAATATGATTAGGAAAAACATCTCACATCATTTTCTTGATGACGTCACCAATATCATCAGGATTATCCACACTATCGGCATTCAGTAAATCCTTTTTCCAACGTTCTGGGTTCTTGTAAATATAATTTAGAACGTAGTCGTATGCCCTTTGGTTCCTAATGACGTGATCATAATAACTCCTCTTCCACAACCTTCTTTGAAAAGGAATCCATCCCTTTTCGCTAACACCATGAATATACCTATTGGTTGTAACACTTTTCAGCCACCTCATCACATCTGTGATATTCACATTCCCCCTATTTTGCAGAATAAGATGCTCATGATTAGGCATGACTACTTTCTGAACAACAAACACGTTGGGGAATCTGTCTGAAACAGATAGCAAAACCTGTTCACCCATTCTTCCTGCTTCAGAATGAACTAATACGCCATTCTTCACATCACCCAACAAGCATTGTCTGTCATTGACAACCAATGTTATAAAGTAGTTGGCAGCAGTAGAATAGTCAAACTCACGCCATCTGAGTCTTTTCCTTTCTGGCAGTTCCGTCATGTTGAATTAATCTCGGTCAAATTGCGTTATCCTCTCTCGGGCAGACACGGGGGTCTGCCCCTACGGTTTACAATGGGAACCTATAGAACTGGCGCTTGGGATTGAAATCTAAGAGCCACTGGTCAACGATGATGTGGTCGTCGAGGGCTTCAATGGTGAGGGTGTGGGTGCCCATGCCGACATAAAGAGACAGCTCTCGGACGGCCTGTCCGCGCAGCACCTGTGTCTTCCAACGTTCCGAGCGGAAGGGTTCAGAGAGGGAGAATACTTTGGGTTCACTGCCATCAAGGCTCACGGTGAAGCGGATATCGCCATGATTGCTGGCTTGTGTGGGAATCACCGCTACGTGTAATACGGCCTGTCCGCGCTTTACCGTGTTGAATTTATAAGTGAGCTTATCACCTTTTGGCAGCGACACCGCTTTCATCGAGTGGCCAAGCATGGGTACTATCTCAACGTCTTCGCTGGCAGAGGTGTAGTCGGCTGCATTGCGGGCAATGACGTTGGCGTCGAGCTGAGGTTGCGTCTCGTATTCCTCTGGCTGGCTGTACTTGTGGATTTCTTCCTCGCTGAGCTTATCGGGTAGGGCAGGCATGTCGAACACCGGTAGCGAACGAGGATCCATTGACATCAGCCCTTTCCATTTTCCGTTGGCCAGCTGATTGTTATAATAATCGGTGAGCTGTTTGATTTCGCGCAGGGCCTTGATGCTACGTGCCGCCGAGCCTAGTGCCTCGCTGTCGTTGTGGAAAGACTCCTTGCGGGCGATATGTCGTGACTCCTGTGCCTCCAGGTGCTTCGTTGCCATAGCCGCAGCGACATAGACGGGATATTTCACTGCGGCGAAGTAGGCATCCTTGAGTTCCGGACGGATGTTGCGCTCGATGGCTTCCACACGCTGCCGCAACTCCTGATACTCACCCAGATAGCGCTCCAGTTCGTTGCCGAATGCCAAAGCGTTGAATTCCGTATCGCCAGCAGGCGACAGACCTCCCTTGTATTTCTTCCTGTCGAGTTCCACCTGACTCCATCCCATGAACTCCGGCTTGCGAACCGTTGTCAGTTCATAGAACATCTGCATCACGGGCAGTAGCTTATGCCCGCAGTCCTTGCCGAACTGTTGCTTCAGCCATGATTCGAGGTGGGAGCCAACCCCCATCCCCAGCTTGTCGTTCTTTGTTACCTTGCCGAAGTCCCACGCCATATCTAGGAACAACGATAGCTGATAGGCTGCAACCTTTGGATCGTGAACATTGGCAATCCACATGCGGCGTGCACCGTGTTTGTAGGCGGTGCACATTTCGTGGTAGAGAAGGCCAGGCTGCGTGGTGGAAAGCCACAGATAGTCGTGTGGACGACCCCAATATGACAGGTGATAGTAGATGCCGTGACCGCCCTTGCGCTGTTGTTCAAGGGAGTCGGGCAGACGGGTGAGATAGCCGTAGTTGTCGTCACACCACATCATCATCACGTCATCTGGCACCTTGACACCATTCTCATAGATGTCGAGCACCTCCTTGTAAGGGATGAAGACGGTGGGAGCCTCACCTCTACCCTCTGGAACCCCTTCCAAACCTCTCCCCGCAGGGGATTTTGTTCCTTTTCCGGCGGGAGTAGCGCTGGGATTAAGCATCTTGTATTGTTCGCTAATGACGTCGCTAAGTCCTTTGACCTTTTCTTCTGTCGTCTTGGCGCCTTCCATCGCGCCATCATGAATGCCTCGCATGCCCAGTGTGTAGATAGCATCCATGTCGCGGGTCTCGTCGACGCGCTCCTGCCAATAGTTCAACACGCGCTGTCGATTGGTGAAGAAGTTGTAGTCGCCCATCCGCTTCGTGTCCCATTCGCCCACATTGTTGCGTAGCATCGGCTCACAGTGGCTTGAGCCCACGTAGATGCCGAACTTTCGTACCAAGTCGCGGTTGCCTTTCTTTTGGAAGAAGGGCGTTGTGCCTTCGTGCATGGCGGGCCAGATGGTATTGGCACGCAGGCGCAGTAACAGTTCGAACAATTTCTCATAGGCCTTCGGGCCAATGTCGCCACCTGCCCATGGGCGCAGACTCCAGTCTTCGTCGTTGATGAAAATGCCTCGAAACTCCACCGATGGCTGTTGCAGCGTCGTGAAACGGTCGTCAACCTGCAGTCGCTTCCGCTTCTCAGGCACCACGTCGCCCCACCAGGTCCAAGGCGATACACCAGCCATGCGCGACAGTTCCAAGATTCCATAAGCAGTGCCGCGCCCTTCGTCGCCCATCACCACTAGCCGTCCGTTGTGTACGCCGATATAGAATGCATCCTTCTTCGCGATGACCTTCTGATAAGGCAGCTTGCGCTTCTGCAGCTTCTTGAATTCCTTGTTGGTGAGCGTACTCAACTCGATGATCTCTAGTCGGCCCTTGCCGTCGGCCTTGGCACGCTGTCCCGTCACGGCCCGCATGTCTTCGCTGAACATCTCGAGAGCCGTTTCCACGACTGACGAATAATGCGTTTGCGCCACGTAGCCCACGTGCGAGTGGCCGTCATACCACACAAAATCAGCCGCATGCAGCACCGTGCCGCATGCACACATTATTAATATAAGGAGTAATGGGATTATCGAACTTGTTTTTGTTTTCATCTTGCAAAAATAGGGAAAAAAAGCGAATTACACGTCAGCGTCAAACATTTTTTTCATTTTCTTAAGAAGAGAGAGGCCGATTTCTTCTTGCTGATGCGTTAGTATTGGGTGAAGGCAAGGGCGAAGACGCTGATGCGAACACCAGGGGCTTGCTGCAGCTGCTGGCAACAGGCACTCATGGTGGCACCAGTGGTCATCACGTCATCGATGAGGAGAATGTGTTTGTCGCGCAGGGCTTCGCCATCGACAAGGCTGAAGGCTCCCGCCACATTGACTTGGCGCTCCAGTATGCTCTGGCGGGTCTGACTCTGCGCAAAGTGTGTACGCTTAACAACATTGTTGAGGATCGGAATGCCCGTGACGGCACTTATACCCTCGGCGATAAGCTGGCTTTGGTTGTAGCCGCGCTTCCGCTGTCGTTGGCGGGTGATGGGCATGGGCAAAAGGGCATCGATGTCCTCTAAAAAATAGGTGGGTGCGAGTTCCTCGGCTGCGAATCGTCCCAGAAAACGTCCGAGCTGCGGCTGGTTGTTGTACTTCATTTCTTGTATTGCCTTGCTCACGGGCGACGAGGGCTGATAGCGAAACAGTGCTGCCGCCCGTTCTATATCGGCCCGTCCCCACAGCATACGCGCCATGAGGTTGTCGGTGGAATGAAGGGCGAAGTCGGTTCGCGGCATGCGGAGCAGGCATATCGTGCAGACGAACTGCTCGCTCTCGGCCAGTCGGCATTGGCAGGCCACGCAGGCACGAGGTGCGATTAGGTCGAGGAGTCGCGTCCAGAAACTGGGTTGGTGTCGTTCCATTTTTGATGTTTTGCGCAGATTTCTATGCAAAATTACGAATTTATTGCGAAAAAAGCAGTACTTTTGCATCAGAAAAACAAATTCAGAGAGACAATGGAAGCAATCTATCCGAAGAAAGTGATGGAGGCACTGGCCACGGTGACGTATGCCGGTACGAAGAAGAACCTGGTGGAGAGCGAGATGGTGGCCGATACGCCCAGCGTGGGTTTCGACCGCGAGCGCGGTGTGTGGTCGACGAAGGTGGTGCTGCTGTTTGAGCGTGACACTGACCCGTTCTTGAAATCAACGGTGAAGGCTGCTGAGGCTGCCATCAAGTATCACTGTGGTAAGGATGTGGAGGTGGAGATAGAAACCGAGTTCAAGAAGGCTGCACGTCCCTCGGTTGACAAGCTGTTGCCAGAGGTGGAGAATATCATCGCTGTGAGCTCAGGCAAGGGCGGAGTGGGTAAGTCGACGGTATCGGCAAACCTTGCTATCGCTCTGGCTCGGCTGGGCAATCGCGTGGGCTTGCTCGATTGCGATATCTTCGGCCCTTCGATGACCAAGATGTTCGGTGTGGAAGATGTGCGCCCATACGCCATCAACAAAGACGGACGTGATTTAATCGTGCCCGTCGAGCAATACGGTGTGAAGTTGTTGAGCATCGGCTTTTTCGTTGACCCGCAGACGGCAACGCTCTGGCGTGGCGGTATGGCTACTGGGGCACTGAAGCAACTCATCGCCGATGCCGACTGGGGTGCACTAGATTACCTGATTCTCGACACGCCGCCGGGAACGAGCGACATTCATCTGACGCTCTTGCAGACACTCGCCATCACGGGTGCCATCATTGTTTCTACACCGCAGCAGGTGGCACTGGCCGATGCCCGTAAGGGTATTGACATGTATAGGAATGAGAAGGTGAACGTGCCTATTCTCGGACTCGTTGAGAACATGGCGTGGTTCACACCTGCTGAGCTGCCCGAAAACCGCTACTACTTGTTTGGCCGTGAGGGCTGTAAGCAGTTGGCTGAGGAGATGCAGGTGCCGTTGTTGGCACAGATTCCTATCGTACAGAGCATTTGCGAAAACGGCGATCAGGGCACGCCAACTGCTCTGAATGTCGATACGGCTTCCGGGCAGGCATTCCTCTCGTTGGCACAGAGCGTGGTCACTGTGGTGCGCCGCCGCAATGCCACGCTGCCGAAGACAAAGATTGTTGGGATGAAGAATAGTTAATGTTGATAATAGACAATTGTCGTTATGACTGAGAAGGAGAAGATGCTGGCTGGCGAATTGTATTCGGCCGTTGATGAAGAACTGTTGCATGAGCTGAATGCTGTGAAGGATGTCGTCCACGAATATAACCAGCTGCGACCGACCGACAATGAGGCGAAGCTTCGCATGCTCAGGCAATTGCTTGGGCACGTGGGCGACGACCAGATTATTATCAACCAACCGTTTTATTGCGACTACGGCAAGCAGATCAGCGTAGGCCGCCGCTTTTTTGCCAACTTCAACTTCACTGTGCTCGATGAGGCTCGTGTCACGATTGGCGACGACTGTTTCGTCGGTCCAAACGTGAGTATCTACACCGCCTGTCACAGCACCGACCCAGTAGAGCGCAACTCGCGGCGCGAATGGGCACTGCCCGTCACCATCGGCAACAACGTGTGGATAGGAGGCAGCGTAGTCATTCTGCCGGGTGTAAAAATTGGCGACAACGTCACCATTGGTGCTGGATCGGTTGTCGTCAATGATATTCAAGACGGGAGCATCGCCGTAGGCAATCCCTGCCGTGTGGTTAGAAAGTTATAGGCCTTAGCTCTCCTATCGTGCCATCTGATAGATTTTCTCCATATCTTCAGGCTTCAGCACTTTGAAGCTACCCTGCGTAGCGGTGTAGTTGCGGCTGCACTTACGCACCATCTCGGTGATTTCTTCGTCAGTAACTTCGCGTCCGATAAGCTCATGAATGTTGATGGGCATGCCGATGGCGTGATAGAAATGTTCCATAGCCTCAATGCCTTTCAGGGCTGTGCCTTCGGGATCGCCGAAGTCGTTGGGCACGTCCATCACGTTGACAGCGAAGCGCACGAACCGACTGATGTCCTCGCGGTACACATAGCGTGCCCAGCTAGGCCAGATAGCGGCGAGGCCTGCACCGTGAGTGACGTCGAACATACCGCTGAGCTCGTGTTCCAGCTCGTGGGTGGCCCAGTCGTCGCTCAATCCGCAGCCCGTCAGGCCGTTGTGGGCGAGGCTGCTGCCCCACATGATTTGTGCACGATTGCGATAGTCGCAGGGGTCTTTCAGCACGGCAAAAACAGCATCCTTCATCGTTTGCAACACAGCTTCAGCCAGTGCGTCGGTGAGCGTCATATCGTTGTCATGCGAGAAGTAGCGCTCCATCGTGTGCATCATGATATCGGTGACGCCGGCTGCCGTCTGATAGGGTGGCAGGGTGAACGTACGGCAGGGATTCATAATGGCAAACTTCGGACGCGAGAGGTCATGGGAGTAGCCCAGCTTCACGTCGCCGTCTTCGTTGGTGATGACACTAGAGTTGCTCATCTCGCTGCCTGCGGCAGGAATGGTGAGCACGGTGCCCAGTGGGAGCATGGTCTGTGGAGTGGCCTTGCCCAGATAGAAATCCCACACATCACCCTCGTAGGGTACACCGTAGCCGATAGCCTTGACTGAGTCGATGACGCTGCCGCCACCAACGGCGAGAAGGAAGTCGACGCCTTCGCGACGGCAGAGGTCAATGCCTTCGTGCACCTTCGACAGACGGGGATTGGGAACAACACCGCCGAGTGTGACGTAGGCGATGCCTTCTTCCTTGAGCAGGTTGCACACTTTGTCGAGCAGTCCCGAACGAATGGCACTCTGGCCGCCATAGTGGACGAGCACCTTCGTGCCACCGTAACGCTTCACCATACGGGCGATCTTTTCCTCGGAGTGTTCACCGAATACCACCTCGGTAGGAGTGAAATACTTGAAATCTTTCATGTCGTTTAGTTTGTTTTTGGGTTGATAATTATTCTTGTGTTGCTTTTTCCTTAGGCAAGATTAAGTTCAGCAAAACACCTGTCAGCGCCGAGAGACCGATGCCGCTGAGGGCAAACGACCCGAAGTTGAACACAGCACCGCCGATGCCCAGCGTGAGCGTCACACTGACGATGATGATGTTGCGGGTGGAGTTCAGGTCAACTTTGTTGTTGATGAGGTTCTGAACACCCACGGAGGCAATGCTTCCAAAGAGAAGCAGCATGATTCCTCCAAGCACGGCGCTGGGAATGCTCTGCAGCAGGGCGCTGAGCTTGCCAATTACGGAGAAAACAATGGCTGTGCCGGCAGCGATGCGGATGACGATAGGACTGGTGACGCGCGTGATCTGCATGGCACCCGTTACCTCGCTATAGGTGGTCACGGGAGGGCCTGCAAAGAACGCTGCGAAGAGGCAGGCGAGACCGTCGCCGAACATCGTGCGGTGCAAGCCGGGATCTTTCACAAAGTCCTTTTCAGCCACAGCGCTCACCACATAGACGTCACCGATGTGTTCGATGACGGGAGCAATGGCCACGGGAATCATAAAGAGGAACGGTTCCCAGGCGAACTGTGGCAGATGGAAGTGGCTGATGCTGGGCGGCAATGCGAACCAAGGAGCAGAGCCTACCGCCGAGAGGTCGACGAGTCCCATGCAGAGAGCCACAATATAACCCACGATGATGCCACAGACCACAGGCACGAGCTTCAACAAACCGCGTCCCACCGTGAGCACGATGATGGCGGTGGCCAGCGAGATGAGGGCGAGCAGCCAATTTTCCTTTGCCATATTGACGGCAGCCGGCGACAGGGAGAGTCCGATTAGAATGATAACCGGACCGATGACGACTGGCGGGAAGAGGCGGTTGAGCAGTTTCTGTCCCTGCCACTTGATGAGTGCCGACATGATGAAATAGACCAGCGAGACACCGATGATGCCAGCCAGCGTGCCGGGCATTCCCCATTGCTTGGAGGCTGCGATGATAGGTGCGATGAAGGCAAAGCTGGAACCGAGGAAGATGGGCACCTTGCCTTTGGTGACAAGGTGGAAGATGAATGTGCCCAGACCAGCCGTGAAGAGGGCTGTGGCGGGGTCGAGACCAACGAGCAGGGGAACCAGTACCGTAGAGCCGAAGGCTACGAAGAGAAACTGGATGCCCACGATGGTCATGCGGGTAGTAGAAAGATTGTTGTTGTTCATGGGGTGACGGGGTTTTAGAAGTTCCACTTTGCTCCGATGGTTGGGTTCACGAAGAACGATTTGTCGTTGTAGGTGTTGTAGATGAAATTGCTGCTGATCTCTACCTCAGAACCGAAGCTGAGATGAGGCGTCACGTTGTACCACAGCTGGGGCTCGGTGAGCACTACGAGCTGCCCGTGGCCATTGGCTTTCTCGCCACGCCAGAAGTCGATGAAGCCAGCGAACGTGCACTTGCCTTCAGCAAACGTTGTGCTCCAAACACCTGTCAGCTGTGCGCTGTGGTAAGCACGTGTGTATGGGTAGCTCTTGAAGAAACGCTTGTAGAGAAGCTGCACGGAATACGTTGTAGAGAAGTCGGCATTGTGTCCGTTCCATGCGCCACCAAGGAGTCCTGCCTGCTGGAAGCTGCCGAAGCGGTTCAGTCCGCCGTCGTACTCTACATGTGCTGCAAAGCCCTTCTTGCCGATGTTGAACTCACGCGAAATCTCAGTGTAGGCACCTTCCGTGAACTTGCGGCTCAGATCAAAGTCAACAAAGTAGTACCACGAACCCCACTTGTCGGCTTTGAATTGCTCGAGAGTCACGGTTACCTTCTGTCGTCCAGCTTCTTCATCGGGATAGATGAATCGACCGAAATCGTAGTGCAGCTGCACATTCTGTGCCTGCACGGCCATACCTGTCAGTAACAGGATAGCGGTTAATAGTAGCTTTTTCATATAGAGATATGTTATAGGTTTGGTTCTTATAAGTCCACCACCGTGATACCGGCACCGCCGAACTGCACATGCTCGTCGGCATAGTGGGTGATATTGGGCACGGTGGCGAGGTACTGGCGGATGAGCTGACGGAGGATGCCGTTGCCCTTTCCGTGAAGGATGCGCACGCGGCTCATGCCCATGAGGATAGCATCGTCGATGAAGTAGGTAACGGCATTCAGGGCCTCGTCGCCACGCATGCCTCGTACGTCCAAATCCTGCCGGAAGTTCTGGCGGTGGGCGTCGATGGTCTCGCGTGTCTCGCGACTGATGCTATAGGCGTTGAGGCTCTCCTTGCGGTCCTCGGTTTTCGATTTCGTTTCTGTGGCGCGTTCCAGGCGTTCCAGTCGCATCTTCGTACGCATGTCGCCGAAAATCACAGTTGCCATTTTGCCATTGATGCTCTCAATATGACCAACTGATTGTAAGCCTTTGATGCGCACGGTATCTCCTACAGCGAGGGCAGCTTCTGCAGGCGTTTGTTTCACTTCTGTTTCTTGAGGCGTGCCTGCTTTCTTCCCGTTGGACTGGGCTTGAGCCTTTTCGGCTTTTCGTTTCTCCTTGCGCTCTTTGCGAGCCTGGAGTTGGGCTATCTTCTTGGCAATCTTCTCGTCCTCAGCCCGTGTGTCTATGTCCTGAATGTCGGCACGGAACGCCTCCAGTTCCTCGCGGATGCGGCGTGTCTCCTCTTTCTGTGCCTGACTCTCACGAATCTCGCGGATGGCATTTTCAATGCGCTTGTTGCTCTCGCTCAGAAGTTCCTCAGCTTGTTCCTGTGCTCGGCGTAGGATGTCCTTACGGCTCTTCTCAATATCGGTGAGGTCACTCTCATATCGTTCTATGGTGCGCTCCATGTCCTTCTCGCGCTGATGGATGGTCTGGCGCTTTCCCTCCCAATAGCGCTTGTCGCGAACGATGTCTTGTAGGTATTTGTCGCTCTGTATGTAGTCACGGCCCACAATGTCTGCGGCATCGCTGATCACTTCGTCAGGAATACCCGTCTTGCGAGCAATCTCAATAGCAAACGATGAACCGGGCTGGCCGATACTCAACTGGAAAAGGGCCTGCATCTGATTGCGGTCGTAGAGCATCGCACCGTTGACCACGCCCGGATGACCTTCAGCAAAATGTTTCAAGTTCTGGTAGTGGGTGGTGATAATCGCAAAGGCTTTTTTCTTCCAGAATTGCTTCAGAACAGCTTCGGCAATGGCGCCGCCAATCTGAGGCTCAGTGCCTCCGCCAAACTCATCGATGAGCAGCAGCGAGCGTTCGTTGGCTTGTCGCATCATGTGCTTCATGTTCAGCAGGTGGCTGGAGTAAGTCGAGAGGTCATTCTCGATGCTTTGCTCGTCGCCTATATCAATCATAATGTCTTGAAACACACCGAGTTGCGAACGTTCGCTCATGGGAACTGACAAGCCGCATTGCACCATATATTGCAACAATCCTGCCGTTTTCAGACACACCGACTTACCGCCTGCATTGGGTCCGGAGATGATGAGCAGGCGGCCCAACGTCTTGCTGTCTTTCTGGTCTGGCGGATCTTGCAGTCTGATGTCGAGCGGAACAACCTGTTTGCCTTGTTTCTCCAGAGAGCTCTGCAACAAGGGGTGTATGGCACGAATCCAATCCATATGGGGATCCTTATCCACAACAGGCTCTATGGCCTGCATCTGTCGGGCAAGAACTGCCTTCGCACGTATCAGGTCGATAGCAGCCAAGAATTGGTAGGATGTCAGTATGTCGCTCACGTGAGGGCGCACCTCCTTGCTGAACTCCGTCAGGATGCGGATGACTTCGCGACGTTCTTCGGCTTCCAGTTCGCGAATCTTGTTGTTGGCCTCCACCACCTCTGTGGGCTCGATGAAGACCGTGCGTCCCGATGCCGACTCGTCGTGCACGATACCCTTGATCTTCCGTTTCAAGCCTGGTGCAACAGGAATCACAAGACGGCCGTCTCGCATGGTAGGTGTCACGTCTTTCTCGACGACGCCCTCGCTCTGGGCAGCTTTAAGGATGGCATAGAGTGTGCGTGAGATGCTCCCTTCCGTTCGCGCCAATGATTGTCTGATGTGCAGTAGCTCGGGCGAGGCATTGTCGCGCAGATGGCCGAATTTGTCGAGCAACTGGTCGATGCGGCGGATAAGGTCGGGAAATGTAACCACATCCTCCGTCAGGCGGAAAAGGGCAGGGTAGGTTGGCTTTGAAGGATTGTCGGCTTCCTGCCAGTCTTCGCGCTGGTCTTTTCTTGTCCGAAGGAATTTCACAATGTCGAAGATGGTTTCCAAAGAGCGGCGCAAGTCGAAGAGCTCACTTTCTTCAAGGTGTGTGTTTTCCAGGCGAATACGTGCTATAGATGCTCGCACGTCGAAGAAATAATTCAGCGGGAAATCGTCTTCTTCCTCTTGGATACGCCGGAATTCACGAACTTGCGTCAGCCACTCGTTCACCTCTTCGGCATCGTTGGAGAAAGCAATCTGGTCGACACGTTCGCTGCCCAATGTCGACAAGCATTCCCCTCGAAGCAAGCGGCGAATCTCGGTAAAGCCGATCTTGTTTTCGAAATTCTTCGGATAAATCATGGTGCAAAGATACAACTTTTCATTGAGAGTTGAGAAGGAGTGAGTTGAGAGTTTTCTGCATATTCAGTTAAAATTGCTTAAATCCCAGAAAACTTTGAACTATTCACAACGAACTATAAACTAAAATTCGTACCTTTGCAACCGCTTTTCGGCCAAAAGCCCAAACCAACCAATAAGGAGAGATGGTAGAGTGGTCGATTACAACGGTCTTGAAAACCGTCGTACCGAGAGGTACCGGGGGTTCGAATCCCTCTCTCTCCGCAAATTTCGAACGCAATTTTGAAGAACAACCGCTGACTATCAATTAGTTAGCGGTTGTTTTTGTCATTTTTACCAACTATTCGCAGTTTTGGGAGACGTTTTTCGTCCTTAATTACCGCTTGAGAAGATAATTCTCACTGCTCTGGTCGTTTGCTACCGAAGGAACGCAAGAATTCGGAAGGTGTCATTCCATACTCAGCCTTGAAGTTCATTGTGAAACTCTTGACGGTGGTGAAACCAACGGCATAGGCGATTTCCGTAATCTGCATCTGTGAGTTCTCTAACAATGCCTTGCCGCGCTTGATGCGGATGGTGCGAATGAACTCAGCAGGTCCCTGGCCAGTGATAGCCATAAGTTTCTTATAGAGCGTAGAGCGTGACATAGCGACCTCAGATGCAAGCGTCTCCACAGAGAAGTCAGAGTCGCTGATGTTCTTTTCGACCAAGGCGATGGCTTTCTTGATAAACTGCTCGTCGAGGGGAGTGATTGTGATTTCACTGGGCTCGATATTCATTTTCTGACGGAACTGCCGGTGATTGTTCTGCTCCCAATCTATGAATTTCTTCACGCGGAGGCGTAGCACTTCAATATTAAACGGCTTAGTGAGATAGTCATCAGCCCCCAGTTGTAGTCCTTCAATACGGCTGACGTCTGTGGTACGTGCAGTGAGCAGGATAACAGGGATGTGTGAAAGGCTGATGTCGTTCTTCACCCTTCGGCAGAGTTCAAAACCATCGATACCAGGCATCATTACATCGCTTATGATGAGGTCGATCTGTTCATGCTGCAAAATGTCGAGCGCAGTAGCTCCGTCGGTGGCAGTATGCACTTGGTACTCTTCCTTCATGCAGGAACTGACAAAGGAGAGCATGTCCTGATTATCATCGACAACGAGGAGTGTAGGAGACCCGCCTACAGCCTCTCCTTGCGAGGAAGGGATGTCATTTCCTTGCAAGTCCGTGCTGTCAGCATTCGAAACGTCTTTTCCCTTTCCTACAGGTGTCTTCAGCTTAATGGTGAAGATGGTTCCAACGGGATAGTTATCGCTGACGCTAATGGTTCCATGATGCATGCGGACGTAGTCGCTGGCGATATGGAGTCCGATGCCGCTACCAGTGAGTGAGCTATCGTTGGTGGCCGACTGGTAGAAGCGCTTGAAGATGTTGGGCTTTTCGCTGTCTGGGATGCCCTTGCCGGTATCAGCGACGGAGATGATTACATGATCCTGCTGCTGTGCAAACGTAAGGGTGACGCTGCCGCCAGCAGGTGTGAACTTCAATGCGTTCGAGAAGAGGTTGTAGATTACCTTGTTCATCTTCTCGCGATCGTAGTTCATAATGAAACTATCGAATTCATGCTCGAAGCTGAGGCGTATGCCACGCTCCTCTGCATAGTCGCCGAAAGTGATGAGAATGCTGTTCAGATGATCAACGATATCGCTGCGTTGCAGGTTCAGCGTCTCACCACCGGCATCGAGGCGTCTGAAGTCGAGCAGAGCGCTCACCTCCCCCAGCAGTAACTTTGCGTTCTTATGGATGTTCGTGAGTTGTGTGAGAAGATTATCGACGGCCTTCCCCTTCTCCATCTTCTTGATGATCTGTTCTAGGGGCGAGATGATGAGCGTCAGCGGTGTGCGCAGGTCATGGCTGATGTTGGTGAAGAACTGCAGTTTCATCTCGGTAATCTGTTCCATCTTCTTCCGCTCCATTAGCTGTCTCTGGCGTTCCGTGCGTTCCTGCTGCCGTTTACGAATCCTGCGCCAGAGCAGGAAGCTGGCAGAGATGAGGGCGAGTGCATAGACGATGTACATCGGGAGTGTGCGATAGAATGGGGGAGCTACCCTAATGTGGAGTTCGCGCGGAGTACTCATGGTTCCATCCTCACGGCATATACATAACTGGAGCGTGTAGTCACCAGGCTGCAAGGCATGGAACGACACATAATTGTGCTCAGTGGTTACCCAATCGCTCATCTGTCCTATCAGGCGATAGGCATAGCGAGTGCGCTGAACGCCCTCCAAGCTCCCTGAGAAGAATTTCACGGTAAGGTAGGCAGCATCGTGTTTGAGGCTAACGATGCTTGTCTGTTCGTTAAGCAGGCTGTCGCCCACGGCAATTTCGCAGATGGTGAGATCACGGTCTTCACGCTTTACAGACATCAGCTGGCGAGGGTTGATGCTCATATATCCCTCGGTACCGCCCATGAGTATCTCGCCTTGGGACGAACAGGTCATGGCGTCGCCGTTAAAATAGAACTGCGGCATGTCTACGCCGGGAGTGAAGAACGAAGAGTGAAGAGTGAGGGTCCCTTTGGTATCACGTTGGGGGGTAATGCCTACCACGCTACCCCTATTGGTACAAAGCCAGTAGGTGCCATCGTGGTCACGAGCTATTCCCTTGACGATGTCACCACTACGTCGGATGTAGTAGAGCGTGTCCTGCTTCATATCGAAGACGGTGACACCCTCATGGTGAACGAGCATCATCAGTTCCCGCTGCTTGTCGATCATCACATCGGTAATCATCTGGCTCATCCACTGCTGTGTTCCCTTCTTGTTTCCAAAGGTCACACTACACTTACCGCTCATTAGGTCGTAAATCCACAGGCCATAGACTGAGGCCACATACATCGTGTTTGCACCATCATAGCGAAGGCTGTTGCCATGAATGTCGCCCCCGTCGGTAGTGGTGACAACGCTGGTGCTTTTGTCCTTAATGTTGAAGATGACGGTCTTTCCGATGGGCGATGATGTCCAGATGTTTCCCTTATCATCGCGGGCCAGCGTCCACACCTCAGCACAGGGGGAGCCTCTCTCCCCGCTCTCTCCAGCTGAAGAGGGGGCTGCTATTTTCTCCCATCTATTGGCATCGGACAGATGGTAAAGTCCCTGATTGTAGGTACCTGCCCACATGCCGCCCTGGCCGTCGCTGAGCAGTGCCATCACCGTGATGTTGGGTAGTGCTGTCTTAACGATGCTTCCGTTGGTTTGAGTGATGTAGATGCCATCGCCGTCGGTACCCATCCACAGACGCCCCTGCGTGTCATAGGCCATAGCGAGAATGTCGCCACACTGAAGAGCATGCGCCTGCATGATGTTGTTGGCATCGCTGGTATAGGAGAGTCCCGTTTTCAGGTGCCCCACCCAGATGATTCCGTCACGGTCGGCAGTCAAGCAAGTGGCGTTATCCGACGCCAGTGACAGCAGTCTGTCGCGCTGATGCTGCATGGCTGTGATATTGCCAGTCCTCTTGTTGTAGGTGAACACGCCCTTGTGGTCGGTGGCTATCCAGATATTGCCCCGCCCGTCGTCTATCATGTCGCGGATGGCGTTGTTCTGCGATGCTCCCCTTGTCTGTGGCAAACTCACCATTTCCCTTACATATCTCCCGCCTACGATGTATCGGCAGATGTACTCCTCGCGCGTGCTAAATATCCACAATGTACCATCGGCATCGGCTAGCAGGCCGTGCTCTCCCACAGGCTGCTGCATGACCTCGGGCAGCGTTTCGCGTAGCAGCTCGCCTGTGCTGCTAACGAAGTGCCATAAGGCATGCCCAGCACTGATATACAAGCCGTCGGACATTTCGACCACGACATTCACTGTCGCACTGGGTAAGTGTGTTTTCCAAGTCTTCAGTTCCTTGGTGTGGCAGTTGTGGCGGTAGAAGCCGTCCTCGGTGAGCACCCACAAGGCGCCCTTATCGCCCACCTTCACTTTGTAACGGCCGTCGCATCGTATGCCGATACCGCGTAGTACTTCTCCTGCTGAGGCGCTAAACCGTGATGTGCGGGTGTTGTAGAGGTAGTAGGCACCGCTCTCACATTCAATCCATATCCGTCCCTCGGCATCTTCCTCGATTGACGTTACCGAGTTGTTGAAAACCTCATGCAACTGCTGGTCGCCACTTTCCGGGAACCTTGTCTTTACCTCGTGACCGTCGTAGCGGTTCAAACCCTGAGTGGTGCCAATCCACAGATAGCCACGACTGTCGGCCAGCAGACTCGTCACCGAGTTGCTGCGCAGTCCATCGCGTATGCCCAGTGTCTGGAATGCCGTCTTTCCGGTAAACTGTGCTACTGCTATCTGGGCGATACAGAGCATTAGCAGGATGAGTAACTTTCTCACTCGACTTTACTTTAAAGAAAGACATGAGGTCCAGCCAGGCTGGAATCCCCATGTCTTGGCGCTGCAAATATACTAACTTTTTCTGAAAAGAGCAGCTTATTTTACATACTTTTTACCATTTCTGATATATACGCCCTTGGTGGGAATTGATAATTTACGGCCCTGCAGGTCATATATAGCATCATCCATTATCCGTTTCCCATTATCAATTGATCTGATTCCCGTAGCATCGAGGCTGACGCAGTAGAGGCGGAAATTGTCAATCTTGTAGCGTCCCGTGCAGTCCCACCAGTTGTCCTCGTAGTTGCGGTTCATGGCAATCTTGTTGTTGTCGGTGCGCACGCCCAGTTCCAGCACTTCGTCCTTGGCGATGGTTACCTCAACGGTCAGCGTCGACATATTACCCATATCGCCTGAGACTCCCGTCTCATTGGTGTTCACCTCGTCATAGCCGGCGAAGGTACGCGACTTCTCTTCAGGATGCAGGCGGTCGAGCTCGGAAGCGATGTAGAACTCTTCCTTGCCGTAGTATTGAGCGTTGTCGTTAGCCAGCAGGCGCTGTCCAGTCAGGCGAGAGCATCCGCCGTCGTAGGTCACGTTCATGTCGACGGTCACCTTATACGTTCCTGCGGGCAGTCCACTTACGCGCTGATAGAGATAGGCATCGGGAACGGGTGCTGAGAGCAGACAGTAGGAATGGGCACCATCAGTTGTGTAGGCATTGTCCTCGATGGCCGTCCAGCTGTTAATGCCGGCATCGGTCAGCTCCTGAGCGCTATGGCACTCCTTGCCCTCTACGCGCATACTCCATCCGTAAGGAACGGTGTGTGCTGCATTTCCTACCGACTCATCGTTGCCATAGGTGTTCTCAAAGCTCGGGTTGGTGAGCAAATTGGTGATGTCGTCACCGGCCTTGATGCCGCTGCCTATCTTTGCTTCGACCATCAATGCCTCCAGCTGTTCGATGACAGAGGCTACGGCAACTGTCTCGAGGGTTGGATAGTCCGACTGGTAGTCGGCCAACGTCTTGTCGTAGAGCGTCTTCAGTTGCTGTCCGGCTTCAGTGGCAGCAGCCTGCGGGTCGGCGAGAGTCTCCTCTGCTCGTGCAAGGGCGTCGGCAAGGCGAGCATATTCCTTGATGCTCACGAGAGCCTGCTCGATGAGTGCCTGCAGCGAGGTAGTGGCATCGTTGACATCGTCGAATTTGGCCTTGTCGTCAGCTAAGAGGGCATCGCCTATTGCTTTAGCCTCCTCGAGAGCCTTGCGGATGCTGCCTTCCATCTTCTGCTTCAGCAGGTCGGAAGCCTGCGTCATTGCGTTCTGCAGGTTGGTAAGGGCCTCGTCCATATCTGCACCTATAAAGTAGAGGTGGAGGTTGCGGAAGCAGTTCCAGAAACCATTCGACGAGCAGTCGAACTCCACTTTCAGCGTGTGGTCGGTAACCGTAGCTTCTACCACATTCTTGTACAATCCGAGGTCGAAGAATTTCACGGCCACACCAGCATTGTCGGGAACATAGAAATCGCCAGCCTGATAGCCTTCCTTGATATCGGTCTTTCCGCAGGCGAAGACATTATAGATGAGGGTCTCGGCCTCGTTTAGCCGAATCTTTGAAGTGACCTTGAAGGTAGGAGTGCCGTCACCGTTAAACCAGTCGTCGCGCGACTGTCCCCAGTCCCACGAGCACCACTGGAAACCTTGCACCTCGAGGCGATAGGTGCCATTAGGCACGTTCTCCACCACCTGCTCGGCCTTCCAGTCGCACCACCAGCGTTCGAGGATTTTCTTATCGGTGTCGATGCTGAAGTCGTTGAGTGTGGCCTTCCAGCCTCCCGTGGTGTCGAAGTGTCCGTTCACCAGAAGATCGGTCACTTCCTCGCCATCGGCGATAACACTATTCTTGGCTTTCTCGTTTAGCTCCGTCAGTTTGGCAATGACCTCCTCTAACTGATCATTGTCGTAGGCGTACTCCTCGGCTTTTAATTCAATGTCATTTTGAATGATGTATTCTTCCAGTTCGATGATGTAGTCGGAAACGCCAAGGTTCAGCGTATTCATACAGGCCTCAAGCAGGTCAGCGAGTTCCTCGTAGTACTCCTTGTTCTTAACTGCCGTCTCATAATCGGCGAGGAAAGTTGTGAAGAATGCCTCCTTGGCTTCCTCATCGCCGTCGGCCAGCAATGCGTTGGTCTGGGTGATGTCGGCCTGCAGCTTCTCAAGATAGGGTGCATAAACGCTCTCTTCTGCTATCAGCGTCTGGGAATTGGCAACGAGTTCAGTTAGGCGCTCATCCACAGACTTGTCGCCGAGATACTCAAGCTTGAAGTCGAAGATGACACATTGTCCCACATTCGTACCCTCAAACATGATTCCCACTTCGGCATCACCGCTACGGGTCTCGAATTTCACTTCTGACAAACCACGCCACCAGCCGGTGTCAGGGAGCGGTTCACGGAAGAGCTTGTCGCCCACTTTGGCATAGATGTAAGCGCCCTTGATGGGGTCGCCGTCCTCGCCAGTATGACGAATCCAGATACCGTAGTTGCTGAACTTATACTTTCCAACTGGCAGCTTCGACAACTGTTGATAGACCTTGTTGTCACCAAAGGCGCCGCCGGCCCACGAGCCGAGCACTTTATTATCCTCATAGAAGCCCTGTCCGTCCGCCTCGCCCATACCGCAGAAGTTGGCGGGAACCATCGTCCAGCCAGGAACATCATGTCCGTCGTTCACCCAGTTCTCGGTGAGGTCGGGATTGCGCATGTATTTCCAGGTGACGTCGACGGGATTATCTTCCGTTGCGTTCTTCAAGCGGATTTCAAAGAGCACATCCTCCACGCTGGCAAGGGCAGCTTCGTATTCGGCCTGTCCTGCCGAGGGATCGTTGTACACCGCCAGAAGGGCACTGATATCATAGCCGGCGTCCTGCATCTCTTTCATTGCGTGGTACAGTTTCCACTTGCTGTGGAAAGCACCATAGTCGGCAGCAGCAATAATGTTCCAGTCGATGGCGCCTTCATCGGCCTTCACGACGGGCAACAGCGACCAGGTCTTGAACGAGAGACCCAACCACATGTCGGGATACTCATCCCAACTGAAGTCGGCTTCCGTTTTCGAAGGTCTGATGTGATAGCCACCAGCAGCCTGACGCTCCATGTACCATAGGGTGTTCAGGAAGTCAGCCTCGCCAGTGCCTCCCACAAAGTCGATGGAGGCATAGAGATAGCCTTTCGGGCCTTCCATCAGCCAATCATCACCCTGCTTTGTGAAGGTCAACGGCGAGCCGTCTTCCTCAAGCGTCGTGACCACATTGGCGGAGTTGGCGAATTTCTCTGCATAGGGGTTGAATAGGTAGTAACTCTGTCCGCTGGCGGGTGTACAGTCTGGGACAACAGGTTTTTCCCATTCCGCAGCTTGGACATTCATTGCGGTTGCCAAGAACACAGCAACCAGGCTAAGCATTTTTGTTCGTTTCATTTCGGTATTATTTAATAAATGAATATATTCTGGAGGCAAAGATACAAATTATTTCCCTTCGACACAAGGCATAATGTTTCTGATAGGCGTAAAAATGTTTCGTTAACGGAAAAATGCCTTTCATGAAACATTTTTTCCCATTTCTGAACCATCAACACCCCCTTGATTTGAAATAATTGTATTATCTTTGTAGCGTGTATTGAAAAAAATGAAAAGACAATGATGAACCTCCGACAGATTTTTACACTCTTTATCATTTATCAACTGTCAGTTAGCCACATAGTGGCTCAGCCCTTTCCAACCGCTATGGAGATGGCTGCCGACATGTACCCAGGCTGGAATCTCGGCAACACGCTGGAACCCGGACCTTGCGACTGGATTAGCGATCCCATCAAATGGGAGACAGCCTGGCAAGGCTCGAAGACCAGCCAGCAGATCATCGACTTCGTCAAGGAACAGGGCTTCCGCTCCATCCGCATACCATGCTCTTGGTATGTACATAGCGATGCAAACTACAACATCGACACGAAATGGCTTGACCGCGTGCAGGAGGTTGTCGACTATTGCATCAAGGACAGCCTCTACGTCATCCTCAACGACCACTACGACAACGGGTGGATAGAAAGCTCTTTCGCCAATCGCACGGAGTCGTCTGTGAAGAAGAACTGCTTCATCCTCGGTATGCTGTGGAAGCAGATTGCAAACCGATTCCGCGACTATGACCATCACTTGCTCTTTGCAGGCATGAACGAGCCTGATGCAGCAGGAAGCGACAGCCAGGACAAGGAGGGCGATATCGAGACGCTTATCCGCTACCAGCAGGCTTTCGTCAACGCCGTACGACAGACAGGCGGCAACAACGCTACCCGCGTGCTCGTCGTTCAGGCACCATCGACTAGTATTGAACTTGCTTACGACTACGATGTCATGCCGCAGGATGCCGTGCCCGATGCGATGATGCTCGAAGTCCATTACTATGGACCCTACAACTTCACCATGATGACCAAGGACGAGTCGTGGGGCAAACAGGCCTACTACTGGGGAGCAGGCAACCACGTCAGCGGCTCGCAACACAACGTCACCTGGGGCGAGGAGGACGATATGCAAAGACAGCTGCTCAAGATGCGTTCCAAGTACACCTCGAAGGGCATTCCCGTCATTATTGGTGAGTTTGGAGCTCTTTGGAGAACAATGCCTGAGGGCGAAAACCAGGAGAAGCACGATGCCAGCATCTATTCATGGTACTATTCACTTTGCCGTTATGCCATCCACAGCGGTGTCGTTCCCTTTGTCTGGGACACCAATGCCTGCAAGCGTCCCTCGATGGATGTTCTGAACCGTAAGACACTCGCGGTCTTCAACCAGCTTGCCCTCGACGGCATCATCAAAGGATGTGCCAACATGAAGTGGCCCTTCACGACAGGAATCGAGGAAATGGAGAATGGGAAATGGAGAATGGGAAATGACGCTGTCTATGACCTGCTGGGCCGTAAGATTGCAAATGAAAAATGGATAATGGAAAACGGGAAATTGCCTCGTGGCTTATACATTGTCAACGGTAAAAAGGTAGTGAATATATGAAATCGACTTTTATCATCACCATTTTCTCCTGTATAGTCTGTTCTGGAATCAATGCACAGACCATGAAAGGTAGCGAGATGCCACAACTGCCTCCTTTCTGCATTGCAAAGGATGGCAAGACAGCAACAATTGTTGTTGACGATAACGACTGGAAAGGCGTCATCCGTGCTGCCAAAGACCTGAGCGACGACGTAAGGAAGGTGACGGGAAGGGAAGCCCCCCTCTTATCCCCCCAACTGGGGGGAAGCCCCAAAGCTCAGCAACTCCTCTCCCAGTCGGGGGAGGCCGGGAGGGGGCTAATCATCGTCGGCACCATTGGTAAGAGCCGACTGATAGATGGTCTTGTCAAACAGAAAAAACTTGAAGTCAAAGAGGTGAAAGGCCAGTGGGAGTCGTTCGTCATTGATGTGGTGGATGGTAATCTGGTCGTTGCTGGCAGCGACAAGCGTGGTACCATATACGGCATATATACTATCAGCGAGAAGATTGGCGTATCGCCCTGGTACTGGTGGGCTGACGTGCCTGTGAAGCATCAGGATGAAGTCTGTTGGGAGGACGGCCGCATGGTGCAGCCATCACCGAAAGTTAAATACCGAGGCATCTTTATCAACGATGAGTGGCCATCGTTCGGCACGTGGTGCGAGAAGCACTTCGGTGGCGTGAACTCGAAAGCCTACGAGAAGATTTTCGAACTGTTGCTGCGCCTCAAAGCCAACTACTTTTGGCCGGCCATGTGGGCCACAGCCTTTAATGAGGACGATTCTGAGTCGCCTCGTTTGGCCGACGAGATGGGCATCGTCATGGGAACCAGTCATCACGAGCCGATGATGCGCTCACACCAGGAGTACCTTCGCCGCAAGGAACAAGTGGGTCCTTGGGACTACGCCACGAACAAGGAGCGTATAGACCAGTTCTTCCGCGAGGGCATGGAGCGCAATAAGGCCTACGACAATCTCGTGACCATTGGCATGCGTGGCGATGGCGATGTGGCCATGGGTAAGGGTGACGATCAGGAGAATATGAAGACGCTGAAAAAAGTCATCGAGGGTCAGCGCAAAATCATCAAGGACATCTATGGACGTGAGGATGCCGTACCCCAACTCTGGGCTATTTTCACGGAGGTGCAGCGCTACTACGATGCAGGCTTCACCGTGCCCGATGACGTGACGCTGCTGTTCTGCGACAACAACTGGGGCTACATCCGCCGTATGGGAACCGAAGCCCAGCGAAAGCGCAAGGGCGGACTGGGCCTCTACTACCATATCGACATGAACGGTGGCCCTTGGAACGACCGCTGGGTGAACACCACCACCATACCGAAGTTGCGCGAACAGCTGAACCTCGCCTACAAGAGCGGTATCGACCGCATCTGGATTATCAATGTGGGCGACCTGAAGCCGAAAGAGATATCCATCTCGTTTATCATGGACTACGCGTGGAATCCGGAAAGTGTGAAGCCCGGCGACGAAAAGGCTTGGCTTGAAGCCTTCACGGCCAGTTCGTTTGGCGATAGCGTCGCAAAAGAAGCCGCCGACATTATCGCCCAGTACTCGAAACTCAACCTGATGCGTAAGCCCGAAGTGCAGGTGCCAGGCCTCTTCAACTATGAGGAAATGCTTCGTCTGAGCACTCAGTGGCAGTCAATCATCCTCCGCTGTGAAGCCCTGAAGGAACGAATCCCTGCCGAGGCACAGGATGCCTTCTATCAGTTGGTATATTATCCCGCTGTGGCTAGTGCAGGTGTAGCTATGATGTATAACGCCGCCACGATGGGCGACAGCCTCACCGTCTGCGACCTTATGGCGAAAGACCAGCGACTCACCGACTATTATAATAAGGTGTTGGCTAATGGCAAGTGGAACGGCATGATGCTCGACAACCACATTGGCTATACCCAGTGGAGCATTCCTGAGAAGAACCGCCATCCGATGACACTCGGCATCAAGGTCAGCCAAGACCTCAGTGCCTCGAAGGACACCCGCGAGTACTCCATTGCTGCTTGTGACTATACTCGCAAAAGCGACGGAAAAGGTGCCACGTGGATGTTCCTGCCCGACCTCGGACGAGGTAAGGGCTGTATGGGCAGCAGCAACGTGCTGGCGCAGAACAGCGGAGCCGTCATAGAGTACGAACTTTCACCTTCCGCCTCTGACCAATCATCCCTAACCGTTGCCATTGGCATCCTGCCCACACAGGATGTCTATCCTGCCCGCGGTCTGCGTCTCGGTGTTCAGTTCGATGACTGGCCTGTGGCGACCGTCGATGCCCGTCAGGGCTTCCACGACGAGTTCCGCGAGTACACTCCGCAGAACCTTGTGCAGTCGAAAGTGCTGAAACCCCTGCCGCCACATAACAATCTGTTGCTGAGCGGTTGGAAAGACGGGCGCAAGCTGCCCCGTCGTGACGAGGTCTTCGATAACATCCGTTGGTTAGAGGTTCATTTCAACAACATTTCTGAGGGTAAACATAGGCTGAAGCTCATCATGATTGACCCCGAGATTGTCGTAGAACAGATAGTCGTCAACCCCGACAATAACCGTTACAGTTACTTCGGAAATCACAAATAAAGAATATCGATATGAAAAGAAAGTTGATTACTCTTTGTTGCGTACTGTCAGCCATCAGTGCTATGGCGCAAACGCCTGCTCCTTGCGGCCCTGTGCCCACAGAGAACCAGCTACGCTGGCAGGACATGGAGATGTACGCATTTATCCACTACTCGCTGAACACCTATACTGACGAGGAGTGGGGTTTTGGCAACGAAGCCCCGAAGTTGTTCAACCCTAGCAGCCTGGACTGCCGTCAGTGGGCGCGTGTCTGCAAGCAGGCGGGCATGCGGGGCATCATTTTCACCGCCAAGCACCATTGTGGCTTCTGTATGTGGCCCAGCGCCTATACGGAGTACTCCGTGAAGAACACGCCCTGGAAGCAGGGTAGGGGCGACGTGGTGCGCGAGCTGGCTGATGCCTGTCGGGAAGAAGGATTGAAGTTCGCCGTCTATCTCTCGCCTTGGGATAGGAATCATAAGGACTACGGCAGGCGTGAGTATGTCACCTACTTCCGCAACCAGCTGCGCGAGCTGCTTACCAACTACGGTGACATCTTCGAGGTGTGGTTCGATGGCGCCAACGGAGGAGACGGTTGGTATGGCGGGGCTAACGAAACACGCAAGATAGACCGCACGACCTACTACGAGTGGCCAGAGACCTACAAGATGATTCGCGAGTTGCAGCCCAAGTGCCTCATCTGGAACGACGGCAGCGACCGCGGCGACCTGCGCTGGGTGGGTACCGAGGCTGGCAACATTGGCGAGACCAACTGGAGCCTGCTCAACCACGACGGCGAGGTGACTTGGCCCATGTTGCACTACGGCTTGGAGGACGGAGACTCATGGGTGCCTGGCGAGACCAATACCAGCATCCGTCCAGGCTGGTTCTACCACGAGACGGAGAACGAGCACGTGAAGAGCCTTTCGAAGCTGATGGAGACCTATTATAAGTCTGTCGGCCGCAACTCCTGTCTGCTGTTGAACTTCCCCATTGCTCCCAACGGACGCATCCATCCTACGGACTCGCTACGTGGCATCGCGTTCAACAAGATGATTCATGAGGTGTTTAAGACCGATCTCGCAGCCCACCCCCAGCCCATCCCAAAGGGGAGGGGAGTCATGATAGACTTCGGAAAGCCGACTGCTTTCAACCGCTTTGTGGTTGAGGAAGACATCCGCTACGGACAGCGCGTGAAGAAGTTCTCGTTAGAGGCTGAGGTCGACGGTCAATGGATTCCCCTGAAGGATGAACTCGTTGAGAATGGCGATGGACTTTCCACCATCGGCCATCGCCGCATCGTCTGTTTCCCCACTGTGACTGCTACCCGTTTGCGTTTTACTGTTACTGACGCAAAATGCGAGCCCATGATCAAGCGCACTTCCGTCTATCTCGCCCCAGAACTGACGGCAGACATCCCCGACAGTGGTGAGAAGCGCAGTAGCAATCTCCACTACTTCTTCAGCAATCCCAAACAGATGATGATTGACTGGGACACGGAGCAGACCATCACCGCCTTCCGCTACTTGCCGCCACAGGAGTCTAAGGAAGGCATTGTGACCCATTATTCATTATGGGCCTCGTCAGATTGGAACGATTGGAAGAAAGTTGCCTCGGGCGAGTTCTCGAACATTGTGAATAACCCCATTTGGCAGACTATCAAGTTCGAGCCTGTAAAGGCAAAAATACTACGTCTGGATGCAGACCGCCTCTCCGAGAGCGACCGTATGGCATTTAGTGATTTTGAAGTAATAATTGATGAATAAACATGGCACATCTTTGTAAAAACAGCAAGTTATGGGCTAAATACGAGCAAAAGCCCGATTCGTTCTTAGGTAAGTTCTGGCTGAAAAGCAAAAGCCTGAGCCTCATTTTCGCCCTTCTGCTTATGGCAACTATGGCAAGGGCACAGTATAACCAAGTTAGCGACATCCCATACCGCGAAGCAGCAGAAGGCTACGCGCAGGAGCGTTGCAAACTCGATGTGTATTATCCTACCGACCAAAAGGATGCGCCCGTGGTGGTGTGGTTCCACGGCGGAGGCATCGAGGGCGGCAATAAGCATATCGACCCGCAGTTGAAGAACAGCGGACTCGTGGTCGTGGCAGCGAACTATCGTCTGCTGCCCAAGGCCAATATAGACGAGATTCTCGACGACGCCGCTGCGGCTGTGGCCTGGACCTACAAGAATATCGCGAAGTATGGTGGCAGCAAGCGCAAGATATTCGTGGCTGGACACTCGGCGGGCGGCTATCTGCTCGATATGATCGGACTCGACAAGCGGTGGTTAGCAAAGTACGGTGTCGATGCCGACTCGCTGGCAGCCCTCGTGCCCTTCAGCGGACAGTGCATCACACACTACAACATCCGCAAGCAGCAGGGCATCGGCCCTCTGCAGGCCACCATTGATGAGTATGCCCCGCTCACCTATGTGCGCCCCGATGCTCCGCCTATCGTTATCATCTCTGGCGACCGCGAGCTAGAACTCTTTGGACGCTACGAGGAACAGGCCTACTTCTGGCGTATGCTGAAGCTTGTTGGTCACAAGGACGTGACGCTCTATGAGATGCAAGGCTATGACCACGGCGACATGCCACAGCCTGCTTACAAAATCCTGAAAGACCATATCCGCAGGATTACTGCCAATATGACCTCTGTCTTGCCCTAAATCGAGGCCATTCATATCATTCTGAATCCATTCTTATAAACATTTATAAACATTTATAAACATCTATAAGTACGCTATATAGTGACAAAATAGTCACCTTATAGTAAAATCTGTTTATATAAAGCGTTTATGAATTTATTTGACGGGCCAACGTGTGGGGCAAGCGAAGTAGATACCTCTCTCAGAGAAGAGGAATGAAGGTGGCGGTAAAAAGAACATACAAAACATATTAAATTATGGTTTAAAAATGCAATTGCATACCATTGTATTTTTTGGTATGCAATACAAATACAAAAACAAAAACAAATACAAAAACAAATACAAAGGAAGAAGATATTCCTCTTCTTCCTCAGTCATTAGCAGCTGCTAATGACTAAAGAGGAGGATGAGGAGGAAGTTTTTTAGTTTTGGAGACAAGAACAATTAGACCCAATTAGGAAATAAGCGCCAAGAGGAATGCTCCCAAACGCTTGGAGCATTGCTCAAGCACCGCTACCTCATTGCTTTTAAACGACGGGAGCAATGCTCTGGCGATACGGGAGCAATGCTCTAGTGATACGGGAGCAATGCTCTAGTGATACGAAAGCAATGCTCTGGCGATACGAAACGATTGCTCTAGCAGTGCGATATGATTGTTCTGGCGGTCGGATAGCAATGTTCCGACTCTCTGAAACCCGCAATCCGTGAAATTGTAGGTAAAACAAAGCAACGGGAAGCAGCGCAGCGAGGGGGTGAAAATTTAAGGTATATTAACAGCGGGTATCTGACGGAATTTGGAAATTTTTTAGTACCTTTGTAGAGTAAATACAAAAGCAATGAAGAGATTATTTTTCCTTATCGCCCTGATGGCTGTCGTCGTTGCGGCCAAGGCACAAAACAAGCTCTACGCCGACGAATTTCCTCTCGGCGACGTGACTCTCCTTGACGGGCCGCTGAAGAAAGCTCGCGACCTGAACATCAAGACGCTGTTGCAGTACGACTGCGACCGTCTGCTGGCTCCCTACCGCAAGGAGGCGGGGCTGGAGCCTCGTGCAAAGGCCTATCCTAACTGGGACGGGCTCGACGGCCACGTGGGCGGTCACTACCTCACGGCGATGGCCATGAATGCTGCCACGGGCAACGACGAGTGTCGCCAGCGCATGGAGTATATGATTGGCGAACTGCAGCTCTGCGCCGATGCCAACGCGAAGAACCACCCCGAGTGGGGACGTGGCTACGTGGGCGGCATGCCGAACAGCGAGCGCATCTGGAGCAACTTCAAGAAAGGCGACTTCGGCGTGTACTTCGGCTCGTGGGCACCGTTCTACAACCTGCATAAGATGTATGCCGGACTTCGCGATGCCTGGCTCTACTGCGGCAATGAGCAGGCGAAGAAGCTCTTCCTGGGCTTCTGCGACTGGGCCATCGACCTCACCGCAGGCCTTACGGATGCTCAGATGGAGCAGATGCTCGGCAACGAGCACGGCGGCATGAACGAGGTGCTGGCCGATGCCTATGCGATGACACATGAGAAGAAGTATCTCGATGTGGCGCGCCGCTTCTCGCACCGCCGTCTGCTCACGCCGATGTCGCAGCGTGTGGACAATCTCGACAATATGCATGCCAACACACAAGTGCCGAAGGCCGTGGGCTTCGAGCGCATCAGCGAGCTTGCCGGCGATGAAGTCTTTCATGCCGCTGCCGAGAACTTCTGGGATATCGTGACCGGCGAACGGTCGCTGGCATTCGGCGGCAACTCGCGCCGCGAGCATTTCCCCAGCAAGGAAGCCTGCACGGACTTCATCAACGACATCGACGGCCCTGAGACCTGCAACACCAACAACATGCTGAAACTCACCGAGGATCTGCACCGCCGCAATCCTGATGCCCGCTATGCCGACTTCTACGAGCTGGCCACCTTCAACCACATCCTCTCTTCGCAGCATCCCGAGCATGGCGGCTACGTCTATTTCACCCCAGCCCGTCCGCGCCACTACCGCAACTACTCCGCCCCGAACGAGGCCATGTGGTGCTGTGTGGGCACGGGTATGGAGAACCACGGCAAGTACGGGCAGTTCGTCTATACGCATAGGGGCGACGCCCTCTTCGTCAACCTCTTCGTGGCTTCTGAGCTGAACTGGAAAGACAAGGGCTTCGTGGTGCGTCAGGAGACTGGCTTCCCGTATGCTGAGTCGAGCCGTATCACCGTCGAGCAGGGCAAGGGACGCTTCCAGTTGCTCGTGCGCTATCCCGGCTGGGTGAAGCCCGGACAGTTCGAGGTGAAGGTGAACGGCCAGCCTGTGAGCATCGTCACGGGACCCTCGTCGTACGTCAGCATCGACCGCAAGTGGAAGAAGGGCGACGTGGTGGACATCAGCTTCCCCATGCACAACAGTATCAAGTACCTGCCGAACGTGCCGCAGTACATCGCCCTAATGCACGGTCCTATCCTTCTCGGCATGAAGACGGGTACGGAAGACTTGGCACACCTCGTGGCCGACGACAGCCGCTTCGGCCAGTATGCAGGTGGAAGGAAGCTGCCTGTCAACGAGGCGCCCATGCTCATCAACGACAACATCGATGCCATTGCTGACCAGCTGACACCTGTTGCAGGCAAGCCCCTGCATTTCACGCTGAGCACGAAGATGGAGAATAGCATCCACAACGAGCTTCAGCCTTTCTTCGAGATTCACGACAGCCGCTACATGATCTACTGGCTCGCCCTCTCGGAACAGAGCTACAAGGACTATCTCGACAATCTTGCCAAGCAGGAGCAGGAGCGGCAGGCACTCGAGGCACGCACCGTCGACAAGGTGCAGCCCGGCGAACAGCAGCCCGAGACCGACCACAAGATGGAGACCGACCGCTCGCAGACAGGAAACACCAACGATGTGTTCTTCCGCGATGCCCGCGACGGCCATTACTTCAGCTATCTGATGCAGACCGGCGGCCAGACCGACCTCAGCCTGCGACTCAAGTACTGGGGTGTGGGTGAATGGAAAACGCACGAGTTCGACATCTTCGTCGACGACACGCTTGTACAGTCGGTCAACAACACTGGCAAATACCGCATCTCCGAGTTCAAGTATGAGACGTATCCCATTCCTGCCGACCTGCTCAAGGGCAAGACACAGGTGCGAGTGAAGTTCGTGGCGAAGCCCCGTAAGCAGATTGGTGAAATCTATGAGGTCAGACTTGTGAATAGTAAATGAAACCTATGAAAGCGATGAAAACGAAGAGAATTGTGCTGGCTGTGGTGCTGGCAATCGTGATTTGCACGCAAGTGGCAGCGCAGGGATTCCGCCGGGAGAGCTTCCCCGAGGGTTCCTACTCCCCCGTGACCAACATCAACCGCAGCGGCTATCCGCGTGTGTTGGCCGACAACAGCGTGATGTTCCGCGTCAACGCCCCGCAGGCACAGAGCGTACAGATCGACCTCTGCGGCACGAAGTACGACATGCAGAAATCGGAAGGCGGCGTGTGGACGGTCACCACGAAACCGCAGGTGCCCGGCTACCACTATTACTTCCTGATAGTGGATGGCGTCTCGGTGGCCGATCCTGCCAGCCAGACGTTCTATGGCTGCAGCCGCTGGTCGAGTGCCATCGAGATTCAGGAGGCGGGGATGGACGACTTTGAGGTTCACGATGTGCCGCATGGCGAGGTGCGAACCGTTCATTATTACTCGCAGGTCGATGGTTCGTGGCGGCCGCTGATGGTCTATACCCCTGCAGGCTACGACGAGGGCAAGCAGGAATATCCCGTGGTCTATATCCAGCATGGCGGCGGCGAGGACCATCGCGGTTGGATGGAGCAGGGTCGCACCGCTCAGATCATGGACAATCTCATCGCTGCCGGCAAGGCGGTGCCGATGATCGTGGTGAGTGCAAACAGCAATGTCCGTTCGACCAATGGCGGCATGGGCGGTGGCTACAACTGGCAGGGCATGCAGGCATTCCGCTCGGAGATGATAGAAAACATCATCCCGTTCGTGGAGAAGACCTATCGTGTAAAGAAAGACTGCAAGAGCCGTGCCATGTGCGGTCTGTCGATGGGTGGCGGGCAGTCGTTCTACATCGGCCTGCGCTCGCCCGAGGTGTTTGCCAACGTCGGCGTGTTCTCCACGGGCATGTTCGGTGGCATTCGCGGAGCCTCAAACTTCGACCTCGAGAAAGAAGTGCCTGGTATGCTCAGCGATGTGAAGACGTTCAATCGGCAGTTCGACGTGTTCTTCGTGAGTTGTGGCGAACAAGATCCCCGCATCGAATACACCCGCGACATCGTGAAGAAGATGCGCGAGAGTGGGGTGGAGGTGCGCTTCAACTCCTATCCCGGCGACCATGAGTGGCAGGTGTGGCGCAAGTCGCTGCACGAGTTCGCGCAGTATCTTTTCAAATAGTTCACCCCGAAGGTTGTTGCCCCAAAAACATTTGTGATATGATAGACCAGATTATTGCTTACAACAAGACCTTCGTTGCAGAGAAGGGTTATGAGAAGTATATCACCGACAAGTATCCTGACAAGCGGCTGGCGGTGCTGTCGTGCATGGACACCCGACTGACGGAGTTGCTCCCCGCGGCACTCGGCCTGAAGAACGGCGATGCGAAGATTATCAAGAATGCCGGAGGGCTGGTGATAGCACCCTTCGACTCGGCTATGCGCAGCCTGATCGTCGCTATCTACGAGTTGGGCGTCGAGGAGGTGATGGTTGTGGCACATTCGCAATGCGGTGCTTGCCACATGAGCTTTGAGCACTTCCACGAGGAGATGACGCATCGCGGCGTGACCGAAGAGACGCTCGACACCATCCGCAAGTGCGGTGTCGATCTCGATGCGTGGCTGGAAGGCTTCAAGGACACGCCGACATCCGTCCGCAAGACCGTCGAAACCATCAAGACGCATCCGCTTGTTCCGAAGGATGTGGTGGTGCGCGGCTTCATCATCGACTCAGTGACGGGCGCCTTGGAGGAGATTCAGTGAACACAGCGCCCCTCTTCGGAGAGGGCTGGGGTGAGGCCAAAAAGAACGGGGAACCCCATTGCTGAGATTCCCCGCAGGTCCTTTGTTCAAGGCATATAGTAGAGTTGATGGGAACTATCTGCGTCCACCGAAGTGACCAGAGCCGTTACCGTTGGTTTTCGTATTCTTCGCCAGCAAACCATTGTTTTGTGTGGAGCGCTGTGTGACCTGACGATTCGACGAGTTGTTACTGCCGTTGTGGTTGCCGTTGTTACGCCACGTCTTATTGTCATTCTTCACAGCGGGCTTGTTGTTGTGCGTCTTCGGGTTGTTGTGATTCACGCTGGGCTTCGTCACTTTGCGGTCAGCATAGAAGTGAGCATCGCGCTTGCTGTTGCCACCCTTGTAAGTCACGAACACCTTCGGATGTGCATTGAAGAACCGACTCCTGTCGTAGTGAGAGTAGATGGAGAACGTCCAGCTGCCTGTCGTCCATGCCACGGGGCGATAGAAGTAGGCGAGGCTCATGTACTTGTCGTACTGCCAGGCGGTGAGCACGAAGCGGAGATCAGCGTTGCGGCGATCCCACCAGATGCCAAACACGTCGGCGTGGCCGTTCAAACTCATCAGGTAATCGAGGTTGATTTCATAGACAGCCTCATACTGTGCAGCCGTGAGTCCCAGTTCGTAAGCCATCTTGTCGCTCAGGAAGAGAGCCTCGTTCTTTGCTGCGTTATAGCTCATTGCGTTGGCCGAGACGGTCATGACCATCATCACTGCCCAAATCATCATCTTCTTCATAATATAATCTCCTATACTTTAAAAGGTGAGACATTTCGTTGTTACTTGTTTTCATCGGCAAAGATAGGCTCATTTCACCAGGTTTGCAAAGGAATAATCCTAAATCGAAAGGGTGTTTTCCCCAAATGTTAGTAGGGAAAACACCCAGTTCATGATTAGGCCCAGCCCCTCACCATGGGAGGGGAGAAGGGAGGGAGGCTCACCAGCCTCACTCCCTGGCCTGCTTCATTCCCTCGAAGAATCGTTGCTGGAGTTGCTTGGCGAGTTGGTTGTCGGGATTGAGCTTCAGGGCCTTCTCATAGTTCTCCATCACCTGGAGATAGTAGCGCTGGCCGTTCTGCGCGGGATTCTGCACGATGCGCACCATGTAGAGGAAGCCGCGAAGGGTGCAGAGATCGGACTGGTCGGCGCCCTTCATCGCCGACATCTGTGTGATGGCCTGCTCAGCCTCGGCGATGGTGTTTTCAGTTTGCGGGGCATGGGGATTGGTCACCGCGAACGATAGGCACTGCAGTGCAAGTTGAAACTTGGGCTGCACGCTGTCGGGCTGCATGGCCTCGATGCGCTTCAGTCTGGCGATGTTGTTGAGCATGTCCTCGGCAGCGGGCTGCTGAGCATGGATGTTGACTACTGCCATCATGCAGATGGCGATGGTGATCACGCGGAGTTTAAAAATTTGAGATGTCATAAGCTTTATTATTTTTAAGTGAAACAAATATGCCGATATAGAAGAAACGGTCGCGGGAGGCGGTGACAGGGCTGCCTGCCGTGTCGTAGCGGAACACGTTGGTGCGTCCGAAGACGTTGTTGAGCGATGTATAGACGATGACCTTGGGGCTGGCGAGCCAGGTGAGGTTGACGTCGAAGCTGTTGTAGCAGGGGGTGGTGCCTGTGGGGAAGTGGCGCCCGCTGGCATAGCTTTCTGCCACGCCGGCAATGAACTTGCCGATGGCGAATTTGGCGGTGAGCCGCAGGTTGTGGCGCGAGGCATAGTGGGGTGTGCGCTCTTCGGTGTAGTCGAGGTAGAGGCGACGGGAGTCGTTGTAGGAGTAGGAGAGTGTTGTTGCCAGATTCCTGACGAGCGAGTGGTCTTCGACGAACACGTCGACACCGCGACTGGTGCCGTAGCCATTGGGCTGCCAGATGCCTTGCTGCAACAAGGGCAGCCGGTGGTACTGCTTCCAATAGGGTTCAATGCGCAACAGAGTATTCTTTGCCTGATACTGCATGGAGAAAACGGCGTGGTCGGCAGTGCTCTGGCGAAGGTTGCGTTGTGCCAGATAGTCGTCGGCAGCGGTCTGACTGTATCGCCCTGCCACCAGCGAGAACTGCAAGCGATGGCTGGGGATGTAGCTTAGCGTTGCCCTGGGCATGAGCAGCCGGTGGTTCCACATGGCCTCCGTGCGTGCCGAGACGTTGAGGAATACCCGCGGGACGATGCGCCACTGGGCATCGGCATGGGCTGCCAGGATGTTGTAGGCGAGGTCGTAGCGATAGGGGGCGAAGCGCAGCGTGCTGTTGCGGATATAGTCCTCGACGCCTGCCGAGAGCTTTAGCGCATCGGAACACACCTTGTGCAGCTCAGCCTTCAGGTGTACCTCGTTGCGGAAGTTGCGATAGTGGTCGCCTGCCGAGACGGCATCGTCGATATTGTTCCAGACGCTGGAGTTGGCGATACCTGTGAAAAGAGTGGTGGAGCGGGCTATCTGCGTGCGGTGTGTGATGTTGGCATAGACGTTGTGCTCGCAGAGGTTGAGGTTGCGGTCGTCGACGTGCAGGCCGACCGACGTGAGGTCGTAGCCCACATACGACTTCAGCACACTCGTCGCGCTGAGCTCTGTTTTGTATTGTGCCTCGCCCGAGAGCTTTCGATAGGGGCGGGTGAAGTCGAAACGCTGTGTGAACAGGCGGTCGTAGAGGCCGAGGCTGGTCAGCGCGGCATTGAACGACAGCGAGCTGTTGGTGAAGGCCTTCGTGCCGCCGATATTCCAATCGACGAGCGATGCGCTCACACCGTATTTGTCGCTTGTCGCCATATCGGTGGTTTCCATGGGGAGCACCGCCGACAGCGCCTGGCCGTATTCGCCGCCATAGCCGCCCAGCGAGAAGCTGATACCCTTGAACAGGAAGGGCGAGAAGCGGCCTCGCACAGCCGAATTCTCGGTTTCGGTGCTATAGGGTATGAGCACATGCATGCCGTTGACGAATGTCTGACACTCGTCGCTCTCGCCGCCACGCACGTAGAGCTTACCGTCCTCGCCCACCATCTGGGTCCCGGGCAGTGTCTGCAGGGCTGCCACGATGTCGCCACACGAGTTGCCTGCCATCACTACGTCGAGGGCGTCCATCGTCTTGAAGCTGTCGCTTCTGCCGAAGCTGAAGGTGCTAGCGGTCACCGCTACCTCGTTGATCGACAGTGCCCGCTCTGCCATGTTGATGGTGAGGTTCTGCAGTTGACCGACGTCGGCTGTGAAAGTATAGTCGTTGAAGCCGATGAAGGTCGCCCGCAGCGTCACCTCACCTGTCTGCTGGGTGGTGAACGAGAAGCGGCCCAGTGAGTCGGTGAGACATCCGTCGATGCTACCTAATAAAAATACGTTGGCACCCGTGAGCGGCTCGTGTCCGTCGCCGACCGTGCCTGTGACGATGGTCTGCGCCCCCATGTGGCAGGCGCCCATCAGCAAGATGATGATATGTGCAAAACGATGTTTCATGCTGCAAATGTACAGCAAGAAACCGATACCTCCAAATATTGCTGACCGACAGCTAGAACTGCTGACGGAAAGCTAAGCCCGAGGGCGAATGACTAAGATTGCGGACGAATGACTAAGCGATGAACGACTTCAGGTGGGGCACATACGAGCGGGCCACGGGGATGCTCGTGCGACATGGGCCGAGCGTCAGCTGATAGCCGTTGGAGTTGCCCTTTGCTGAGGTGATGTTGTTGACATTCACCACAAACGAGCGATGGCACTGGAAGATGTTCTCGTAGTCCTTGAGCTCGTCGATGACGGCGGTTAGCGTGGTGTGTACCTCGACAGTGGCGGGTTGTCCTTCGTTGAGATAGCTGACGGCAACGTTGTTCTTCTGTGCCTCGATGTAGAGCAGGCTGTTAATGGGGATGGTTAGATCGTTGCCTCTGACATTGGTATCGTGGATGGTGATGGCGATGTCCTTCTGCTCTTCGGCAGTGTTTCCCAGCAGCTCCTCCATACGCTCTCTCAGGCTGCGGTTGTAGGCTATGCCGATGGAGAGTGCAGTCATGATGATACCGATGATGACTGTCCAATAGAGGAACAGCAGGAACACATGCAGGTAGATGGGGTAATGGAAGAGGAAGGAGAACAGCAGGAAGTTGCAGATGGCGATGAAGAGTATCAAGCCGAGCACCGTGCATCCTTCGTGCCAGATGCGCCAAGGTCGGACGCTGCGATACAACTGCCTGCAGACCGTCCAGCCGTAGAGGGCGTAGCAGCCCGATGTGACGAGGCCGAACACCGCAGCTATCAGGCATTTGCTGCCAACGTACATACTGAATCCGAACGGCTGCAGGAAATAGAGCATCGCCCAGATGACGATGCCATAGAAAAGGCTGTCTCTCAGCCAGTGCTCACTCTGCTTGAAGGGATATTTTCGTGTAAGGAACGACATGTCTAATCTGTTTTTGCGACAAAGTTACACGTTTTTTTTGAATTTCCCCAGGATTCTTCTTAAAAGTAAGTGTTTTTTTGTACATTTGCACAAAGAATGAACAAATGTTGCCACGAATATGGTAGAGCAAATTGAAATCACCTTGAAGCCGAAACGGCGAGGATTCCACCTGGTGACGGCCGAGATACTAAGCCAGTTGCCGAAGTTGCCGAAGACGGGCATCATGAACATCTTCACGAAGCACACCAGTTGCGGACTGAGCATCAACGAGAACTGCGATCCCGACGTGCGAGTGGATATGGAGACCATCTTCAATCGCCTCGTGCCGGAGAATCGGCCTGAATACCAGCACACGCTGGAAGGTGCCGACGACATGCCCGCTCATGCCAAGTCGACGCTGAGCGGTGTCAGTATCACCATTCCCATCACCAATGGCCGGCTGAACCTCGGCACGTGGCAGGGCATCTATTTCTGCGAATACCGCAACTATGGCGGAGGGAGGAAGTTAGTAATCACAATCATAGGAGAGTAAGAAGATGAACTTTTTGGATTTAGTGAAGCAGAGGTATAGCTGTAGGAGCTATCAGCCGAAGCAGGTGGAACAGGCGAAGCTGGACTATGTACTGGAGTGCGTGCGCTTTGCTCCGTCGGCGGTGAACAGGCAACCGTGGAGGTTCCGAGTGGTAAACGATGAGGCTGACAAGGCGAAACTGCAGGGGTGCTACGACCGTGAGTGGTTCCAGTCGGCTCCGATGTACATCATCTGCAGCATCCTGCATGATGAGGAGTGGGTGCGCGCCGACGGCAAGCATCATGGCGACATCGATATCGCCATCGCCGTGGAGCATCTGTGTCTGGCCGCCACGGAGCAGGGCCTTGCCACATGCTGGGTGTGCAACTTCGATGCGCTCAAGTGTAAGCACCTCTTCGGCATCGCCGACAACGAGGAACCGGCAGTGCTGATTCCCATCGGCTATGCTGCCGACGAGCCAAAGGAAAAGAAACGCAAGGCCATCGACGCAATAACCATATAGAATGAAAGAATTGCTGTTAGTGTGCGTGGGCAGCTTCTTCGGAGGCGGCGCACGGTATCTGGTAGGCCGAGTCTTCCAGACATGGGCGGCAGAGAGTTTTCCATGGGGAACGATGACGGTGAACGTCGTGGGCTGTTTCCTGATTGGACTGCTGTCGGGCATGTCGCTTGGCGGGCAGATATCGCCCACCACGAAGCTGGTGTTGGTGACGGGCTTCTGCGGCGGCTTCACCACCTTCTCGACGTTTATGAACGAAAACCTCTTGTTAGGTCGCGACGGGGCGTTGCTGTCGGCAGTGCTCTACACGCTAGCGAGCCTCGTGCTCGGGCTCATCGCGGTGGTGATTGGCTATCAATTAGCGAAGTAGCGGCCTATGGCTTCCACAGGAACAACCCTTCGGCTGTCGCCAGCGCGCTGACGACGGTCAAGAGTTCTTCGCTGGGGTTGTAAAGTGTCATATAGGTGTCGTCACCGTTGATTGTGATCATCGTGTCGGCTGACTTCATCACAACGAAAAGGGGCTTCTGCTCCTGTACCCAATCAGAAAGCGTTTGAGGGTGGGGATTGTGCACCCACTGCTCTGACGAATGAAAAACATCCATATCTTCATAGCAGTTGAGTTTGATGAGTATGTCGCTGAACTGCCGGCAGCGCCGTTCGCTCTGCTCGGGAGTCAGATAATACTTCTCAATGGTGAAATATTGGCCGTGACTATCTTTGGGAACCTGCTTCGGCAGGATGTCGACCACCCAGTAAGGTTCTGTCAGATAGTCCTCAATGATATTTTCGTGCTGCATGATGATAGATTTCTTCTCGTTGGTCATATTCTTTGATTTGTATGCAAAAGTACAACATTTATTTGAGAAATGAAAAAAAAGTAGTAATTTTGCAGGCAAATACAAACAATTACTTAAATAGCAATGAAAAAACTATACTTACTCCTATGGCTGGCTTTCGCGGCGCTGCCCATGATGGGACAAGGCGTGAAACCCCTGCCGACACTGCATGTCGAGGGACGCTGGCTGGCCGACACACACGGAAATCACGTGGTGTTGCACGGCGTGATGGATACGCCCAGTGCCTGGTTTAACAACGGACGCTGGGGATGGTCGTACGACGACGCTGGCCGCAAACGCTGTATCGAATACTTCGAAAAGCTGTTCCAAGGACTGGAGGTGGCGAAGTGCGATGTGTTCCGCTTGCATCTCGAACCCGCATGGACCAACGACCCGAACAGCGGCTACACTTGGTCGGGGGCGAGGGAGCAGCCTGCCGAGGACGCGCAGGGCGAGGCCGACATCAGGAAGTTCAATCCCAACCGCCTCACCTCGTATCTGAAGACGCTCTATTTCCCGATTGCCAGCAATGCCATGAAGCACGGCATGTATGTGGTGGTGCGCCCGCCGGGCGTATGTCCTGGCAATCTGAAGGTGGGCGACTACTATCAGAACTACCTGCTGACGGTGTGGGACCTGTTCACAAAGAACGACTCCATCAAGAAGTATTCCGGCCAGATCAGCATCGAGCTAGCCAATGAACCCGTTTCGCTGAAGAATGCCGACGGACAGGACGACCCGAAGGCGCTGCACGATTTCTTCCAGCCTGTGGTGGATAAGATTCGCGCCAACGGCTTCACGGGAATCATCTGGGTGCCGGGCACGGGTTGGCAGGCTAACTATGCCGATTATGCCACATATCCCATCGAGGGCTATAACATTGGCTATGCCGTACACGACTATTGCGGCTGGTATGGCTGCAGCGACTCCTCGCCGAGTCCGACGAACAAGATCAACCAGTTCCATAAGCAGGTGCCCGTGGTGGACACCAACCCCGTGATTATCACCGAGGTGGACTGGAGTCCGAAGAAACCAGGCGAAGGCCATTACAACGAGCATGGTGATTGGGTGGAACCGAACTACGGCACGTGGGCAACAGGTTCCACGTCGAAGTGGGGCAAGGCGTTCAAGGCGATGCTCGACCACTATGGCAACATTTCGATGACGCTATCGGGAACGAGTTGTCTGATTGACGTCGATACACTCATCAACAAAGGAAAGGTGGTGCCAGCCTTCGACGGACTGGAGGAGGCCTGCGGCAAGGCGTGCATGGACTGGTATGCCGACTATTACCAAGTGGACTGGGCGCATGCCGACTTCAAGAATAAGATTGCTTCCGACCAGGGCACCCGCTATGCCAACACGGTGGTGCGTGCCGACTTCCCCGATCCTGATGTCATCCGTGTGGGCGACACCTATTATATGGTATCGACCACGATGCACCACTTCCCCGGCGCAACGATTCTGAAGTCGAAGGACCTCGTGAACTGGGAATACTGCGCACAACCGCTGACGCAGCTCTCGACGGCCGATAACTACAACCTCGCACCAGGCACCGATGCCTATGCGCGCGGCATGTGGGCTTGTTCGATGAAATATCACGACGGAAAGTTCTATCTGCTCATCAACGGCAACGATGCCGGCGGCTGGCTGCTCACCGCAGGCGATCCTGAAGGGAAATGGGAGAAGAAGCGCCTCTCGCGCATCTACTACGATCCGGGCATGCTCTTCGACAATGGAAAGGTGTATGTGGCTTGCGGTATCGGCAACATCCAGATGTGCGAGCTCGACAAGGACTTCAACTTCATACGCGAACAGAATGTCATCAAGGACAAGGACGGGCTGGAAGGTTGCCATCTCTATAAGAAGGGCGACTACTACTACATCTATGCCACCTATGGCGGCTGGCCCAGCGGACAGGCTATCTTCCGCTCGAAGGATATCTTCGGTCCCTACGAGGAGCAGATGCTCATCGAGAAGATTATCGACGGCTCACCCAACACCGTGCATCAGGGCGCATTGGTGTTTATGCCCGAAGAGCCCACTACCGACCAGAGCGACGAAGGCAAGGGTGAGTGGTGGACCATCCTGCAGGAGGACTTGGGCGCACTGGGACGCATGCCTAACCTGCAACCTGTCAGGTGGAGCAACGACTGGCCCATTGTGGGCAGTTCGGGAAAGCCCGTCAAGACGCGTCTCAAACCAACGGTTAACATTAAGTATCCTGTGTCATATCTGCCCACCAACGACAACTTCCGCTCGTATCCGCTGGGCATGCAGTGGCAGTGGAACCACAATCCCGATGACGGATGCTGGTCGCTCTTCGAGCGTCCGGGCTGGCTGCGCCTGAAGGCATCGGGCACCGCACAGCGTTTGACGGCTGCTCGCAATATGCTCACGCAGCGCATTTTCGCCTATACCGACCGTCCCTCGACGGGTACCGTCCGCCTGGATGTGACGAATCTTGTGGAAGGCAACGTGGCAGGTATCTGCGTCCTGCAAGACCCATACGCGATGATCGCCGTTCGCGTGAAGGACGGACAGCGGCAGATTGTGTGGCGTCAGGACACGCTGCGCGTCAGCGACAGCTTCAAACCCAACCAGAAGATTGTGGCGGCGGATATCGACAGTGTCGTCTATCTGCGTGCCTCGATGAACTACAGCACGAGCAAGGTGCGCTTCTACTATTCGCTCGACAACGTCACCTACACACCGCTTGGCGGAGAGACTACGCTCGGCTTCAACCTCACGGTCTTCGTGGGTGCCCGTTTCGGCCTGTTCTGCTACAACACCGACAGCGCGGAAGGCTATGCCGACTTCGACTGGTTCTCAACGGAAGACACGTTCGATGAGGCGATGTTCTATCCTGAGCACTTCGAAGGCTTCAACGAGGACATGCTCACGGCAGAGAGTCTGGCCATCGGCAGCGAGGAGATGGAAATCATGGTGGGCAACTCGACGGCGCTCACCCTGAACGCCACCTATCGCGACGGACACACGGAGAACGTCGCTGCACAGGCTCGCTTCGAGACGAACGCACCTGAGGTGGTGCAATTGCAGAACGGACTGGTGCGCGGACTCGCCGAGGGTATCGCTGAAGTCACCGCCACCTATCTGGATCCCATGGGCAACGAACTGAAGGCAACGTTCACCGTGCGCAGTACTTTCTTCCCGTTCGGAAAGGAATATATCAACACTTCGCTCTTCTCGCAGGGCACCTATACCGAGAGCACACACACCTTCAAGCCCGGCCAGTGGGGTCAGATGGGATGGGAATATCCCAATGGTGCCGATATGTCGGCTTATCGCTATCTGGTCATCAAGCTGAAGAGGACGCAGAACTGTGATGCTCACCTGAACATCTTCACCGCCAACAGCATCTGGAGTCCCTGCTGCGAATCGCCGGCCTTCGGTTCGAAGAAGCAGATTGTCGTGGACTTCAATACTGCGAAGTACACTTCGGGCGATACGAAGGGACAGCCTCTCGACACGAAGAACATCCACATCGTCTGCTTCTGGGGTAACGGTAACGGCACGATTGTCGTTGATGATATGTACCTCACCAACAACAGCGACTACTCGCGCGAGGATCCGACGTCCATCAGCTTTGCTGAATACGACGATCATAGCCAGTATCCCGCAGGCATCTACGACCTGCAGGGTCGCCGTGTGGCTGATGAGAATCTCTCAACCACGCAACTTCCCAAAGGCGTTTACATCGTGAATGGTAAGAAGGTCGTAGTGAGATAGTGAATCGTCAGACAAAACAAAAAGTCCTCTTCCGCACATCGGAAGAGGACTTTTTTTATGGTTGGTAAATCGATGGCGGACCGAGTCCGCATCGTGCCTTACTGGTTCTTGAATAGTTCCTTGATGCCGGCGAGCGAACCCATCACGTTCGTAGCCTCGAAGGGCAGATAGACGGTCTTCGTCTGCTGGTTGTGGGCCAGTTCCTCCATCATCGAGATATACTTCTGAGCCAGCAGGTAGTTGGCAGGATTCGAGCTCTTGCCCACAGCCTCAGTCACGAGTTCGATGGCCTTGGCCTCAGCTTCAGCCTTGCGGATGCGAGCCTGAGCTTCACCCTCGGCATGCAGGATCTCCTGCTGCTTAACGGCCTCAGCGCGGTTGATGGTAGCGGCTTTCTCACCTTCCGACTGCAGGATCTGCGACTGCTTATCACCTTCTGAAGTCAAGATGGCGGCACGCTTGTTACGCTCGGCCTGCATCTGCTTCTCCATTGCGTTGAGCACGCTCGATGGCGGGATGATGTCCTGCAGCTCTACGCGGTTCACCTTCACGCCCCACTTGTCGGTTGCATCGTCGAGCACGGCGCGCAACTTCGTGTTGATGGTATCACGTGAAGTCAGCGTCTGGTCGAGTTCCAGTTCACCGATGATGTTACGTAGGGTGGTCTGCGTGAGCTTCTCAATAGCGTTGGGCAGGTTCGAAATCTCATAGACAGCCTTGAAGGGATCAACAATCTGGAAATAGAGTAGGGCGTTGATTTCCATCTGGATGTTGTCCTTCGTGATCACGTTCTGGCGGTCGAAGTCGTACACTTGCTCACGGAGGTCGATGCTATCGTTGTAGGCATAGCGTCCACGCTGCAGCACGATGATTTGCTTGGCGCGATCGATGAAGGGGATAATCAGATTGATACCCGGATTCAATGTGGCATGATAGCGGCCCAGACGCTCAATGATCTTGGTCTCGCTCTGCGGGATGATGACCAGTGCCATTTTGGCGAAGATGATTACCAGAATGATAACGGCAATCAGTACATAACTCATGATGTCCATAATAATAAGTGCCTCCCCCGCCCCTCCCAAGGAGGGGTGCCTGCCGGTTAGTGGGGAGTATTGATGGCAGGCGCGGTTGTTATTGATTATTGTTTCGAGTTTCGAGTTTCAGAAATCCAATGCAAGGCCTTCGTTTCAACCTAGAAAGGTATTTGTCGAGAATTTCGTCATCAGTCTCCTCTTTCTCGCTGCGGTCCTGATGATGATACTTGAGGTAGCGGTCAAGAATCAGGTTGTAGGCCTCGTCCGCAGACATGTTGAGCGAACTAAGCGGAATCGCGAAGTCGGCTCCCAAGAACTTTTTCAGAAACTTCGTTCCTCGCGGCAAGTCGCTTTTCGTCAGGAAGGGCTGCATATGGAAGAGAATCTTCTTTTTCCTCCCGTCGCCGTCTTCCTTCACGTCTTTCACGTCGCAGAAATGAACCACCCGGCAATTCTTGCTTAGTAGGCGCGGTATCTCGATGCATTCCTCGTAGACGAGCAGATAGGGCTCATGGCTGTAGATGCTGATGATTAGCGACAAGAGGGCCGAGAGTCCGGCAAAGCCTGTGATGATGATACCCGCGCCGTGGATAGCCGTTTCCCATGAGAGGGGTGTGAGCTTGTCGTGGTTGGCCCACGTCAGCAGGGTGGCACCTCCCAGTCCCAACAGTGCTATCCACAGCAGGGAAGTCTTCTTCCGATATATCTCAACAGGGCGTTGCATACCTTTTATTATCAATTATCCGCTCGGCTTGCTGCTTGCGTAGCATCGCGGAGCAAGAACTATCAATTAATCAAAAGGTTCCACTGTGATGATGATACTTTCGCGGTCGATGACACGAACGTTGGTGCCTACGGGAACGGCCTCGTCGTCCTTCGTGACAGCCTTCCACACGTCGCCATCAATCTGCACGCGACCGAAGCCGCCCGTCTCGATAGCCTCGACGACGCGGCCCTTGCGGCCGATCAGCGCATCGGCATTACTCACTCGGTACTCGTCGTTGCGGTGCAGGTAGCGCAGGGCAACGGGACGCACCAGGAACAGGCTCACCAGCGTGAACAAAGCGAACACGGCGAGCTGAACATAGAAACTGACGCCAAAGGCTGCACTCGTGGCTGCAAACGCGGCACCGATCGAGAAGCAGAGGATGAAGAAATCGCCTGCCGTCAGCTCCAAAATCAGGCAGAGAACGGCTATCACCGCCCACATTTGCCAAAGGTGTTGTGCTAAATAGTCAATCATAATTGTTTCTAATTCCGGACCCTCCCCCGGCCCCTCCCTATAGGGCGGGGAGTAGAATCCTTTGTTTGTGATATTCATTTGCTATGTCTAACCACTCCCCGCCCTATAGGGAGGGGCTGGGGGTGGGTCTCTCTTCTTACAGTCCCAGAACGAAGTCATCCCAATCCTTCGATGAGCCTTTTTCGCCGAACACCTTCTGGTAGAGACGGCTGCGCGTAGAGGCAACGCTCTCCTTCGAATGGGCCGTCAGCGTGGCGATGTCCTTCGGCTGTATGCGAACCTTGATGAGCAGACTGACGTGATAGTCCTGTTCGGTCATGCGGTAGAGGCTATAGAGTCGCTCCGTGAAACCTGTGTAGACGGAATTGACCAGTTGTTCCAGCCGACGCCACTCGTCGTTGCCCATACACTGGCCGCGGTCGAGCATGTGCTGCATCGTGGAGTAGATGTCGCTGCCGAAGATCACGCTCTCGGCCTGTTGGCGCTTCTCGGTCTCGATTTCCGCCATGCGGTTGGCATAGTCGAGCCGCGTCTTCTTCTCCTCCAGCTCTAGCCGAAGCACCGAGTTCTCGTCGCCGAGCTTACGGATGAGGTTCTCCAGTTCCGTAATTTTGAGGCGGTTCTGTTCGATACCCTCCTGGCTCTGTGCCTGCTGCAGCTCCTGCATCGCGCGTACCTTATTTAATCTTTCCTGCAGGTCAACCACCTTGTGGCGGCTGTTCTGCACGGTGAGCACCAACAGGAGCACGTAGCTGGCGATGGCGATTATCAGCAGCAGCCATTCGCGGTCGGTCATGATTGTCAACACTGTCATCTGTGTCATTGTCGATTTGCGGTTTGTTTTTACTATTTCTGATTTCTGATTGCAAAGTTAATACATAAAAACGAAACCTGCAAGAAAAACGGTTTGCAATAATTCGCAATCGAAAAATAGCCTCGGAAGAGCCTCTTGCGCAGTTCTCAAAAGTTTGCAAACAACCCTTGGAAGGTGCCTTTTTCTGATGTAAATACCTGCTGCAATCATCTAATAGCATGCTTCCAATGTGTCCAAAAGCATCCTCTCGTGATTGTAGAAGAATGCTCTTATGAATCAAGAAGAATGCTCCCGTTCAGTAAATTAACTTAATTTGATGAGTAAATTAACTTAATTTGCTAAGTAAAATAACTTAATTTACTGAGTAAAATAACTTAATTTACCGAACAAATTAACTTAATTTACTGATGAAATTAAGTTGTTTTACTTTTCTATAGCATTGGAGTAGGATAACCAAAGCAATACTCTAGCAACATCAAAGCATTGATTTAGCAACATCAAAGCAATGAAATACGGCAAAATAGTGAACGTTTTTACACCCCCCAAATAGCAATGATGTAGGAGATAACCTAGGAATATGGTTTTATAAAACGGCCTGAAAGGCCAATAAGCTCATAGCCCAGGGCAGCGCCCTGGGTAGTGTGGCACAAGAGAAACTACGCCCTACAGGGGCAAAAGCATAGACATCGGTGACTCGGGAAGCTTTTGCACTTACAGCGCGATAACTCTCCCGAACACACATTTCCCAGGGCGCTGCCCTGGGCTGATAGCTCTCTGGCCCTTCAGGCCGCTTTTGCTCTATTAGGTCATCTCCTATATCATTTCCACAAAAAAAGCTTCTCCGTTTCGGGAGAAGCTTCTTATTGGAACTGTATCGCAAAGACTTAACGCTTTTTGGTCGTTGTCGTCTTCTTGGTTGTCGTTGCCTTTTTAGTTGTTGTCGTTGCCTTTTTAGTTGTTGTCGTCTTCTTGGCAGTTGTTGTCGCTTTCTTTGTAGTGGTGGTCGTGGCGGTCGGCTGCACGGGCGGCGTATAGTACTTCAATGCCTCGGGCAGGAACTTCGTCTGGATATTGTTGATTCGCGTGGCATCACTCGGGTGATCGCTCAGGAACTCAGCCGTTCCGGAACCCGTGCTGGCAGCCATTCGCTGCCAGAAACTCACGGCTACGTTGGGATCATAGCCAGCCATAGCGGCGAAGATCAGCCCCATTCGGTCGGCTTCGGTCTCGTGGTCGCGCGAGTACTTCAGGTTGCGGAACTGCAGACCATACTGTGCGATAACTTGTGCGATGCTCTGCGTGTTGGTTCCCATGCCCAGCGCACCAGCTACGGCTGAGCCTATCTGCAAGCCATACTGTTGCTTGATCTGCTTCGACATCTGCTCTGCCGAGTGGTTGGCGACGGCATGCGCAATCTCATGACCGAGCACAATGGCCAGCGAGGCTTCGTTCTGCGTCACTGGCAATAGGCCTTCGTAGACGACAATCTTTCCGCCAGGCATGCAGAAAGCATTCACGTTCTGGTCCTGCACCAGGTTGAACTCCCAGGCGTAGTTCTGCAACTCGTTGGCATAGCCGTTGTTGGTGAGATAGTTCTGCACAGCATTGGCCAGCTTCTGACCGACGCGCTGCACCATAGCGGTGTTCGTAGCGTCAGCCGACTTCTTGGCACCCTGCATGTACTTCGTGTACTCCTGCGAACTCAGCGACAGCACTTCCTGATCGCTGATCATCAGGTTCTGTTTACGCCCGGTGAGGGGCACGGTGCGTGTGGTTCCGCAAGCCGAGAACAGCACGGCTGCCACCACTGCAAATACATAATTCTTCAGATTCTTCATATCGTTTCAGGTTTTGAGTAATACTTCTAACCTACAAAGGTAAGGCATTTTTCTGAAATCTCCAACAATTTTGTGTTTTTTTCTTTAATTACTTTTCATTTCTCAACTTTTTATTGTATCTTTGCTTCGAAAACCAATCTATGAAACGACTATGGCAAAGAGACAGAAGAAAGACCTTTGGTGGTACATTAAGAAGGAGTATGGCATTTCGGGACTGAAGCGGAAGTTCACGAAACAGACCGGTATCCCTCTGACGAAGGCTGGCGTAGAGCGCAAGCTGGGCGCTATTGTGCTCGACTGGGTGCTGGGACGCGGTAAGAAGACGAAAGACGAGGAGGAAGAAGAATAGTCTTATAGTATTTTTATTAGCTACAGGCGCACAAGCGTGGAACCCGTTGTCTGCGATTGACCGGTCGTTACTTGTATGGCATAGACGCCATGCGGCAGCGAAGATAGGTCAACGGTGTACTCTTTGCTTCCTCTCGTAAGTTTCTGTGAGCCAACGAGTTGCCCGGATGTGTTAAAGATTCGCACCGAGAAGCTGCGAGTGGGTTGACTATCGTTCCCCTCGAAGCGCAGTTGCACGCGGCCTTCACCGACGGGAAGTATCGACAGAGCCTTCGGCTGATGTTGCGAAAGTCCTTCGATTCTGTCGATGCCGAGGATGTAGAGCAATCCGCGATAGACGTCGATCTGGCCATAGCCGTATTCGTTGTTGGGGTAGGAGAGCGATTCGTCGTAGTGGCTGCTGGTGTGGGCGATGACATCCATCACCTCCTCTGGAGTAAGCGTGGGCTTTGCCTGCAGCCAGAGGGCGATGGCTCCGCCAACGGCTGGCGTCGACATCGATGTTCCGGCATTGCTGTTCCATACATACGTGCGGCCGCGGAAGTCGAAGTGTTCAACATCGGAAAGAATATCGCCTGCATCTGGATTGTTTTCCAGATAATAACTACTGTAAGAAGAGATGATGTTCGTGCCTGGTGCCATGACGTCAGGTTTCGTGCGACCGTCGAAGGTGGGGCCTATCGATGAATAGTCGCTGCGCCGTCCGTCGTTGCCTTGGTCGAACTTGCGATAATCGCCCAAATAGTTGGTGATGCCCGTGCGATAGCCGGTGGCACCGACGCAGATGACACGTGGTGCGCTCGCAGGCGAGTGGATGGTGCGTCCCACGGTAGCATCATTGAGTTCTGGCGCCAGGATGTTGGTGACGAAACTGCCTGAGTTGCGATATACCTCAATCTCCGCCTCGCTCCCCTTGAACTCTACTGACACGGGTCTGTGGCTGCCCAGATTTGCCAACGCTCGCAACGTGATGTCGTAACAAGTCTCGGTGGGCACATAGCACGAGGGATAGGCGGTGAGGGTGATGTAGTACATGCGGCCATCGATGAGCACGGAGTCGGTGAGGCAGGAGTCCTCGCGGGCGAGAACGTCATCGGTGGGAATGTCGATGACGACAGGCTCGGTATCGTAGATGGTCGTGCGTAGCGTGAAGGGTGCGTCGGCCTTTGCCGTGATACTCATCCGGTCTATATTGGTCCAGATGAATGTTCCGACCCGTTTGCGTCCCCGCTCTTTATAGATGTAGTTAACGACATTGCCGCTGTTACCAGCCGAAGCCACGAGTATGCGGCCCGGTCCAAGCAGCGAGTCGAGCATGGCATAATAGAGCACGTCGTAGCCATAGAAATCCTGTTCAGAGCCTTCGCTGAACGAGATGACGCAGGGTTTGCCTACCGACTGTGCATAGTCGAAGATATACTTGAACCCCAGCGCATCGGTGGCAAATGTGTATTTGTGGTAATCGGCGGTGTCGATCAGGGCGATGTCCTCGGTCGTAGCATTGTTGACCAGGCAGATATCGCTCTCCCAGGCCATGCCGCGATAGGGACTATTGTAGCCGCTGCCTGCCGCGATGCCCAGCGTATGGGTGCCGTGGGTCTGCATCTTGCCATCATAGGAACAGCCTAAAGCCAGCAACTCGGTGTCACCGCTGTAGTCGCGGCCCACATACAGCGGGCTGCCGATAGTGTCGGGGCTGATCTGATCCCACAGGCGCTTGATGCGGTAGTTGGTGGCTGTTTGGTCGTAGAAGTTGGGGTGGGTGAGGTCGAAGCCGATATCCATGATGCCCATCACCACATCCTTACCCGTATAGGCCTGTGGCAGGGCCGTGCCAGCATAGACGGGAAGTGCGTTCAGGTGAATAGCCATAGAGTCCATCAGCGCATGTGTGCCGCGTCGAGCCTCGATTCGGCTGACGTTGCGTTCCCGCGAGAGTGCGCCCAGTCGGTCGGTGGGAATGGCGGCGATGTAGATATTGCCTGCCTGCGCCAGTTTCCGGCAGCCGTTCTCGCTGAGGATTCGGTCGGCATCGTCGGTGATACGGATGAAGGCACACACGGTAGGAGTCTCGCGCTGAGCCACCATTTGTCGTAGCATCGGCGAGAGCTTATGTAGTTGCGGGCGTTGCGCGACGGCCGTCAGCATGGTCAGCGACAACACAAAAAAAGAGAGTATCAGTCGTTTCATGCTTGCAAAGTAAGCAAAAAAAACTGATACTCCCAAATATCACGCACTAAAAAGTCTTTATTCTATGCTTGTTGGCTATTTATTCATACTAACGGGGATCATTCCCGTCGGGGTCATCAGGATATTACCTGCCATGACCACTGTGATCATGTCTTTAATCTTTTTCATAATTTTACCGAATTTTAATTACTTAATAAGTCCGCGATTACGAAGAGTCACGTTCAGCAGCTGTTGATACTTGCGATACTGACGCTGGTCGAGCACGGCGCGCATATAGCGCAAGTCACGTAACACTGCCTTCTGCAGCAGCTCTTCCTGCTTGTCCTTCTCGGCGGCTGCAGCCTCCATCATGTCGTCGCAGAAGCGCTTGTGGATCATTTCCACTGCGTCCATCTGATCGTAGTCAAGACCCAGGCACATGCCCAGCTTCCTGTAGTTGACGCTCATGTCGTAAACCTTTGCCTCATCGGCGGGGGCTGCTATACCACTTCCGGCGTAAGCCAAATTCATGCTCAGCAGAGCCACCATTGTCAAAACAATCTTTTTCATAATTCTTTTTACCTTTCTTTTTCCCCATGTTGGTCGAACTGAATCGGCCGGGGCGATTAGTTAGCGAACCTCACGGTCCAAAATTTTACTTTTCTTTTAAACTTTAAATGTTATCCTGTTGTCATTTTGACGGTGCAAAGGTAAGCACTTTTTGGGGTTCCCACAAACATTTTTATCGATTGTGTGCGCAAACAGTCACTTTTCTTGACGCAAGTCAAAATATCTGCCAAGTTTTTATTATCTTTGCAAACTGAAACCATTTCGGACATAAATAATAACAAACTAACACCTATTTTATATATATGGAAAAGAAACAAAATAAGTTGATCGCAGTGGCTTATGAGCTGTATGCCAACGACGATTCTGGCCGTCATCTCGTGGAAAAAGTACCTGCCGACAGGCCGTTCGCCTTCATCAGCGGATTTGGAATCACCATCAAGGCGTTCGAGGAGCAACTCGAGAATCTGGAGAAAGGCGATAAGTTCGATTTCTCGCTGACTCCCGATCAGGCCTATGGCGATTTCGACGAGGAGCGCATTGTCGAGATGGAGAAGGAAATGTTCTGCGTCGACGGGAAGTTCGATCATGAACATGTACGCATCGATGCTATTGTGCCCATGCAGAATCAGCAGGGCGATCGTTTTATGGCCCGTGTGCTCGACATTCGCGACGATGTGGTCGTGATGGACTTCAACCATCCGCTTGCAGGTCGCGATCTGCAGTTCATCGGTAGCGTTGTTGAAACACGCGATGCCACTGAGGCTGAGGTGGACCAGCTGATTCGCCAGCTCACGGGTGCTGGGGGCTGTGGCCAGTGTGGTGAAGGCTGTGGCGAAGGCGATTGTGGCGAAGACTGCGGCGATGGCAGTCAAGGCTGCGGTGGCTGCTGCCATTAAGGAAATAGCGAGTTCGTTCAATCTTAACAATAAAAGATTCACATGCGCAATACATTTGGAGAATTGTTCTCGCTGACCACTTTCGGCGAGAGTCATGGCGAGGCCATCGGCGGTGTGGTCGACGGAATGCCTGCCGGTATCGATATCGACCTGGACTTTATCCAGGCTGAGCTCGACAGGCGCCGACCGGGTCAGAGTCACATCACGACGAGCCGACAGGAAGCCGACCGCGTGGAGTTGCTGAGTGGTGTGTTCGAGGGGAAGTCGACGGGGTGCCCCATCGGTTTCATCGTCAGGAACACCAACCAGCACTCACAGGACTACGAGCAGATGCGGTCGCTGTTCCGCCCTTCACATGCCGACTACACCTATTATAATAAATACGGTTTGCGTGACCATCGTGGCGGTGGACGCTCGTCGGCACGTGTCACCGTATCGCGGGTCGTCGCCGGTGCGTTGGCCAAGCTGGCGTTGCGACAGTTGGGCATCAGCATCAAGGCATACACCTCGCAGGTGGGCGACATTTGTCTCGACGATGATTATCGGAAGTACAATCTGGAAAGGGTGGAGGAGAATATCGTGCGCTGTCCTGATGAGGAGAAAGCCCGACAGATGGAAGAGCTCATCACAGCCGTGAAGGCCGATGGCGATACTGTTGGTGGCACCGTCACCTGCGTGGTGAGCGGCTGTCCTATTGGTTTGGGCGAGCCGGAGTTCGGCAAGTTGCATGCCCGGCTGGGCTATGCCATGCTCACCATCAATGCCGCCAAGGGCTTCGAGTACGGTCTAGGCTTCAGCGGTGCTCAACTCAGGGGAAGTGAGCAGAACGATTTCTTCGAACCGAATACCACCAGCAATCGCCCCTTACTTCGAACGAACAACAGCGGTGGCATACAAGGTGGCATCAGCAATGGCGAGGATATCTATTTCCGCGTGGCGTTCAAGCCCGTGGCAACCATCTTGCGCCCACAGCCTACAGTAGACCATGATGCCCAGCCAGCGGTGCTTGAGGCTCGTGGCCGTCATGACCCGTGTGTGCTACCGCGAGCCGTTCCCATTGTTGAAGCAATGGCCGCAATGGTCATTTTAGACCAATATTTACTCAATAAAGCAACGAAATTGTAAATAAATTTTGAAAATTTAAGATTTAACGCTCTAAAGTTTTGAGATATAGAATATATTTCGTATTTTTGCAAGCAATAATGCGGGGGATTGTGAAATTCCCACATTAGTTTAGTTAAGTCTAGTTTAGTTTTTGTGTTGGTTGAGGGCGGTCGATTGACCGCCCTCAAATTTTATGGCATAACGATAGGGTAGATAGCACGAAAAACCCAAAGGACTGACAGGTACTCAGTCCTTCGGGTTTTATATTTGCCAATGGGGATGCGTTTATCCCAACAGCTCGACGATGCGCTCCAACTGGTTGGGAATGCGAATCTGCTGTGGGCACTTCTTCAGGCACTCCTCGCAGTCCATGCACTTGTCGGCCCAAGCCTTCTTGTCGATGGCCTTCTTATAGCCTTTCTTGAACTCTGCAGCGCGCTTGGCGTAATCGGCCGACGACTTGTCGGGCAGCGGCAGCAGCTTTTTGTTCACAGCATCGTTATAGTAGGCGAAGTTGCCGGGGATATCGACATCGTAGGGGCAGGGCATGCAGTAGCGGCAGGCAGTGCAGGGAACAGTAGGATAGCCGCTCATGCCGTCGGCGATGCGAGCCAGCAGAGCTTTCTCCTGTTCCGTGCAAGGGTCGATGGGTGAGAAGGTACGCACGTTCTCTTCCAGATACTCCATTGCCGACATACCACTCAGCGTGGTCAGGATGTTGGGTAGCGTGCCTACCCAGCGGAAAGCCCACATAGCAGGTGTGTCGTTGGGGCGCATGGCCTTCAGCTGGTCGCTGAACTCCTCGGGAATCTTTGCCAGACGGCCTCCCAGCAGCGGCTCCATCACCACGGCCTGAATGCCGGCCTTCTCGAGTTTGTTGTAAAGGTATTCTGCGTCAGCGTCTTTCTTCCAACCACCGTTGCCCAGCGAGGCGTGGCGCCAGTCCACATAGTTCAGCTCAATCTGCACAAAGTCCCAGTGGTACTCGTCGTTGTGGTCGATGAGCCAGTCGAAGACCTCCACGTTGCCGTGATACGAGAAGCCGAGGTTGCGGATGCGCTTTGCCTTGCGTTCCTCTAGTAGGAAATCGAGTAGACCGTTGTCGATGAATCGCGGACGGAAGTCGCCCATGCCGCTGCCGCCGACGGAATGCAGCAAGTAGTAGTCGATATAATCCACCTGCAAGCGCTTGAACGACCGTTCGTACATTTTCTTCGATTCCTCGAAACTATGCACATTTCCTCGTTGGTTCGACATCTTCGTGGCGATGTAGTACGACTCGCGCGGATGGCGCTTCAGGGCGATGCCCGTCACGTCCTCCGAGTTACCATAGGCAGGTGCCGTGTCGAAGTAGTTCACGCCGTGTTCAATAGCATAGTCAACCATCTTGTTCACCTCCTCCTGGCTTCTGGGCAGACGCATCATGCCAAAGCCCAGCAGAGACACCTTGTCGCCAGAGTGATGGTTCACACGATAGGTCATCGCATTGTCAGAAGGCAACGCGTTCTTATGATTCGAACCTCTCAGTCGGTCAACTTCCGAGAATGCCCTTAGCGGTTCTATGGCCATCAGGCCGATTGCCGATGCCGTACCTATTCCAAGCTGTTTTAGGAATTTCCGGCGTTCCATGTCATTAGGTTTTTCCATCTTTCAGTCAGATTTTGTTTTTGTATCGCGACAAAGATACGAATTATTTTACAAATAGCAAACAAAAAGGCAAGGTTTTTTCATCCTTGCCCGAGATAGTTACATATTATAGGTGTGAACACTGCTTCCGATGGCACTTGGCAGGTAATTGATACCCCACCAGCACATTTGCAGGAGGACGAAGCAGACGAGGAGCCACCAAAGTGCAAGTTTGGGACGATGGGTGGGAATGCGTCGGTAGTGGACGTAAACGAGGTAGCTGAACCATGTGATGGCAGCCCACGTCTCCTTAGGATCCCACGACCAGTAGTGCCCCCATGCCTCTTTTGCCCACAGCGCTCCAAAGAGCATGCCGAACGTCATGAAGGCAAAGCCGACATAGACGAGATTATCGAATGCTTCGTATTCTGTGGAGAGGGGAGAGATGGGAGAGGAGGACGATCTTCCTTTGATGAGAATGTATATTGCCATCAGTGTGGCGGCACCGAGCAGGGCATAGGCAAACATGTAGACGATGACGTGAGGCGCAAACCAAGGGCTCTGCAGCGCTGGCATAAGTGTCTTCGAATGAATCTCTGGCTTGAAGAGATTCACGCAGATGAACACCAGGGCGAGCAGCGTGGAGAACGAGAGTATCCACTTATACTTCCAGCGCGAGTAGACCATCAGACCCGCAAGGGGCAGGAAGAACGAATACCACAGGCGTGTTTCGCCCATTGTGCGCAGAGGTGGGCGCTCGAGCGAGATCCAGAACGAAAGGATGAAACTGAAGAACACCAGCAGTCCGGCAATCGTTGCGGCATAGGCCAGCACACGGTAGGATATGTGAAATGCCTTCCATTCGTGGTTGTCGCGCCACGCGGCATAGGCACCGATGGTCCAGAGCAGCACTGATGCTACAGCGAAATAGATGAATAGATCCCAACTCATACCGCTCCCTCCTTTCTTCTTACTCCTGTGATAAACATCATCAGCCCGCCGCCGAGCATCATGTAGATACCGATGTAGACATAGGGAAGCCATGGGTCGCGCACCAGTTCGAGAATGCTAGTGCTGCTCTGTGCTCCCATTGTCTGGTCGTAGCCATACTGATAGATTTTCCAGCCGTCCACCTTAACAGGCTTGTTCACATCGACAGTCGTCAGTATGTTCTTGCCTGACTTCGTGAGTATTTGTATATCGGAGGCAAAACGGCGAGGCGACCCGTCGTTGTAGACCTCCATGATGAATTGCTTCAGTTCGATAGCCAGCGGCATTTCGACGATGTGTTGTCGTTGGTCGATGGCTCGCCATTCGGGTTCGCCCTTGCCGACAATCATCTTCATGCGTCGCATATCGGCATTGCCCAGCGTGGCGGTGGTCATCGTGATGAAGAGTCCCAGATGGAACAAGCCTGCCACAATCTTGCTTGGCGACTTCGTGTTGAGTGGGGTTTTCAGGACTACGAGGCCGATGATGAGAGCCATATAGACATAGATGAGCACGAAAGGCCAGAACGAGAGCATGTTGTTAATCCACATACTTCCCTCGCTATTTGTAAAGGGGTTGGGGCTTATGGTTTGGCGCGTCAGTCCCATGACAATAGTCAGTGTCACCGCATAGAGCATCGAGGGAATTGCGGCCTGATAGGTAGAGAGAAAACGGAACGCATAAACCTTGCGTCGCAGCAGGTGCACCGCAACAATAATTGCCACAAAGCCCGCCAGCACAAAGCCATTGACGGGCCAAATGAAAGCGTCCCAGTTGATGGGGCCTGTGCTCAACTCGAGCAACAAGCCAGCTACAATCAGGCCGGCGCCGATGGCAAAGCCTTCCTTCATGGTCCAGGGTTTATTCCACATATCGATAGTGCAGCTTTCCAGTTTTCTTGATGCAAAGGTAATGAAAATAGTTGAATTACCCAAGAACATCGTCGCAAAGACACGAGAACAAATGCTTTTTTTCTTTTATTTTGATGGTCGAATCACTTTTTTTCGTTATCTTTGCAGGTGAAATATGGAACGCGCCGCAAGCGCTTTTTGACTTTGAATGATATGAATATCTGTATTGTTGCGGGTGCACGCCCGAACTTCATAAAAGTTGCCCCCATTATGCGGGCCGTTGAGAATGCAAAGGCCCATGGCCGCGATGTTGATTACACGTTGGTCTATGCGGGTTCGAAGGATGATCCCACACTGGAGCCGTCGCTCTTTGACGATTTACAAATACAGCCGCCTCAGGTCTATCTGAATGTGGTTTGCGAAAACCTGAACGAGCTGACGGGGCAGGTGATGTCGGCCTTTGAGCGCTATCTGCAGGAGAATAAGACCGATGTGGTGATTGTGGTCGACGACCTTGCATCGACGATGGCAGCAGCCATTGTCACGAAGAAGCAAGGCATCCGCCTGGCTCACCTCGTGGCAGGCACGCGCTCATTCGATATTAAGATGCCGAAGGAGATAAACCGTCTTGTTATCGATGGACTATCCGACTTGCTCTTTACGGCTGGCATGGGTGCCAACTCAATTGCTACTCGCGAGGGTGCCGAATTGTCGAAAATCTATACTGTCGGCAATATCCTTATGGACACGCTGCGCTTCAACAGGAATAAGACCCTCCCTCCTGGCCCTCCCTTTAAGGCGGGGAGTGATTACTTAGTATTCACACTCAACAGGAAGGCGCTGATGGCCGACGAGGAGAACCTTGAGAGAATGCTTAAGGCTATTGTTGAGAATGCTCAGGGAATGCCGATCTATGCTCCGCTGCGTAGCCAAGCCAAGGAGGTGGTGGAAAAACTTTGTGGCAAAGGCTTCATCTTTCTGCCTCCACTCAGCTACTTGGAGTTTGGTTGGCTGACGGCCCACGCTCGCGGCATCATCACCGATTCGGGCAATGTGGCGGAAGAAGCAACGTTCAACGGCGTTCCTTGCATTACGCTGAACAGCTACACCGAGCACATCGAGACCGTGAAGGTAGGCACCAACGAATTGGTGGGCGAGGACGCACAGCTGTTGGGCGAAATGGTTGCAAAGATGGTGCGTGGCGAATGGAAACAAAGTGCACTGCCCGACCGTTGGGACGGCCGCACTGCTGAGCGTATCGTGCAAATCTTAATGGAACAATCATGAAACGAACTGTTTTGATAACTGGCGCGACAAGCGGAATAGGCGAGTCTTGTGCGCGCCGCTTCGCCAGCGGAGGCTACGACCTTGTGCTGACGGGTCGCAATGAGGAGAAGCTGAATGGCTTGCGTGAAGAATTGGAAAAGACGGGAGTACAGGTGAAGACGCTCGTCTTCGATGTGCGCGACCGTGAGGCTGCTGAGGCTGCCGTTGAAGGCCTTAATCCCGATGTGCTCATCAATAATGCCGGTCTTGCCCTTGGTCTTGAAAAGGAGTATCAGGGTAGCTACGACGATTGGGACAAGATGATTGATACCAATATCAAAGGCCTGCTCACGATGACACGTCTCGTGGTGCCACGAATGGTGGAGCGCGGTAGCGGACACATCATCAATATAGGTAGTGTGGCTGGCGATGCGGCCTATGCCAACGGCAATGTGTATTGTGCCACAAAGGCTGCTGTGAAGGCGCTCAGCGACGGCTTGCGCATCGATTTAGCTGAAACTCCCCTGCGTGTGACGAATGTGAAACCCGGACTTGTGGAAACCAATTTCAGCGTAACCCGCTTTCATGGCGACAAGCAGCGTGTCGATAACGTGTATCACGGGATCAAGCCGCTGACGGGCGATGATATTGCCGATGTGTGCTTCTATGCAGCCGAGGCTCCCGCCCACGTGCAGATAGCCGAAGTGCTCGTGTTGGCTACTCATCAGGCCAACGGCACCGTGATTCACAGGGAGGGTTGAGATAGAATCCTGAGGACGAGATGCGTTTCATCAAGGATTGTTTGAACTAGACAGACTTAGCGAAGCAGTACTCATGAACAGAAAGAATGCGGCATTCTCCGTGTTGCTGATGATCAGCGCGGGACATCTTTTGAACGATATGTTCCAAGCTGTGATTCCTTCCATCTACCCGATGATAAAAGAATCGTTGGGCTTGAGTTTCATGCAGATAGGTGCTATCACGCTGACCAATCAGATTACTTCATCGCTGCTGCAGCCGTTGGTGGGCTATTACTCCGATAAGCATCCACGTCCCTACGGGCTTGTCGTGGGTATGTGTTTCACGTTCACGGGTTTGCTGCTGCTCTCAGTTGCCAACAGTTTTCCTGCGGTGTTGCTGTCGGTTGCCTTTGTTGGAGTGGGGTCGTCGGTGCTTCATCCCGAGTCGTCGAAGGTGGCACGTTTGGCATCGGGTGGTGCGAAGGGAATGGCACAGTCCATCTTCCAGATCGGCGGTAATATCGGTCGCGCTTTTGGGCCCGTTGCTGTAGCGCTGATCGTTGTTCCACACGGACAGGGCAGCATCCGTTGGTTCGCCCTGTTGGCAGTCATCGCGGTTTGGGTGTTGTCGCGAATAGGATGTTGGTATAAGAAGCAGCTCGTGGAGCAGGCTGCCAAGATGATTCCGAGTGGAGATAAAAGTGGGTTGACAGCACTTGAAAACAAAAACAACCTGACGCGTCGTCAGATTGTCGTAGCCTTGCTGGTGCTTCTGGTGCTGATGTTCTCGAAGGACTTCTATACGGCCAACATTCAGAGCTATCTCACCTTCTACATGATTGATAAGTTCGGTCTCTCGGTGGGCGCTTCGCAGTATGTGCTGTTTGCCTTCCTGGTTTCTACAGCCATCGGGTTGCTCATCGGCGGTGAGGTAGGCGACCGCTACGGCAGGAAGTACGTCATTTGGGGCAGCATTCTCGGTTCGTCGCCGTTTGCGCTTCTTTTGCCCTATTGCAACCTGGCGTGGACCATCGTGCTTGCCGTGCTGGTGGGAATGGTGATGTCGTCGGCGATGTCGGCCATTCTCGTCTATGGAACGGAGTTGCTTCCCGGTAGTGTCGGAATGATTTCGGGTGCCTTCTTTGGATTGTCGTTCGGTCTTGGCGGCATCGGTTCGGCACTCTTCGGATGGATAGCAGACCTCACGAGTATCCAGTATGTTTTCCAGCTTACGGCCTTCCTTCCCCTGTTGGGTATTGTTGCTTATTTCCTGCCGAATGTCAAAGAATAGGAATCACTCCTCCAGCCAAGTGTCGATGAGGCGGCGGGCGATGCTGAGTTTCTCGGGAATCTGCGGGAGATTGTCCTTCGTGTACCATCCTCCTGCCGAGAGTTCGCTTTTCTGCAGATTGATTTCACCGCCAGCATAGTCGGCGAAGAAACCTACCATCAGCCCACAAGGGTAGGGCCAGGGCTGTGAACCGAAATAGCGTATGTTCTCGATTTCGATTCCTGTTTCCTCGCGAACTTCCCTAACGACAGCTTCCTCGAGCGATTCTCCAGTTTCTACGAATCCAGCCACGAGACCGTAGAAGTTGCCGCGGAAATTGCGGGCATGCACCAGCAACACTTTGTCTTCGCGCCTGATGAGCACGATGATGGCTGTGGCGAGTTGCGGCCACACCTCTTTCCCGCACTCCGTACATCGTTTTGAAATCTCTGTATGCAGTTTCATCGGAGCTCCGCAGACTCCGCAGTACTTCGTGTTCTGGTCCCAATACAAAATCTCCTGGCATTTCCCTGCTTTCTGATAAAGGTCGAAGCTGATCTTCGCATACGATTGTCGCAAGGGCGACATCTCGTAGCGCGGATGGTTGGCGACAGGCATGTCGATTGCAAAAGTCCGCACAGGGGTGCCGTCGGGGAATGGAGTGATGACATGAATAGTCGTCCAGGGCTTCACGTCGACAGGAGGTTCTTCAGCGAAGGGAATCCCATAGCTGCCGTCGTCCTGACGCTCGAGCATCAGGTCGCCCTTGCAGAAGACGAACCAGAGTTTCATAGAGAATTGATTGATGTTTGAAAACGGTACGATAATTCTATTGCTTGAAAAGGATCTTGCGGTCACGCTCGGCAGCCGGCTTCACCCATTCCTCGGGCACAAAGCGCCAGTTGTGGTTCGGTTGCGGATCGACGGTGCCCATACGCTCAATCTCCTTCATGAGATAGTAGCGCTGGTCGCGGTCGCTGCGCCAGATGATTCGGTTCTCCAGTTCCTCGTGAGGAATGCCTGCACCTTGTGTGAGGAGTTCTCCACCACCATTGCCGCGATAGCTGTTGACAGCTACCTTATACCACTTGGCTTCATCGAAAGGTTCGCCGTTACTCATCTGCAGAATACGCACTTTCTGACCGTCGGGCTTCGTGACGTCGACCTCATAGTCGATGCCCGCTGCTGAGTCGAAGTTGAAGGAGAGGTTCTTGAATCCCAGTCGCTGCTGGTCGCCGACGGTGCTCTCGCTGAGCAATAGCAGATGGTCGTCGGGCGATGTCATCGTGTTCACCCAGAGGTCGTAACTCATCTCGAGATGCTTGCGTATCTCTTCGCCAGTGAGACGCATCACGTAGAGCTGGTTCTCGAATTTATAGAGATTAAACATGTCGCTCACATAGACAGGACCTTCGTTGATGGCGGCATCGAAAGAGAGTGGTGCATTGAACGATACGTCTGCTCCTGTAATCTGTAGCTGCAGATTCAAAATGAAGTCGTTGAAGGCGGAGTTGCCAAAGTAGCTGTCGCGCGTATAGATGCTGTTCTTGAAAACACCGATCTGCCGATTTACATAGTTGTTGACCTTGTCGATTTGTGGCTTGAAATGCTCCATGAATGCTTCGTCGACAGGTTCATCGACGACATCCGCGAGATTGCCCTTGATGTTTTTTGCGATGACTTTTCCTTTGCGCAGAGTCACCTCCACCTCAGCTTCGGCTACGGTGATGGCGTTGTTAGCGGGATCAAGACAGGTGACAGGTTTCCCTTCGGTGTTGATGACCACCGAGTTGTGGCGCGTATGGTCGTGGCCGAAGAGCACGATGTCGAAGCCCGGCACCTCTTTGGCAACGCGTAATGAAGCATCTTCCTCATATTCGTCAGTCGTGATGCCTCCTTCCTTACCGCTGTGGAAGAGTCCGATGACGATATCTGGCTTCTCTGTATTTTGCAGATGTGTAATCCACTTTCGTGCCGAAACCACCATATCCTCGAAGTGCAGACCACTCCAGAGGTTCTCGGTAAGCCAGTTAGGGATGGCTGGCGTGAGCATGCCGATGATGGCAATCTTCACTCCCTGACGGTTGAGAATGGTGTAAGGTGCCACATAAGGCTCTCTTGTAGCGGTGTTGATGATATTGGCACCCAGCATGGGACATTTCACCTCGCGAATCCACTTGTCGTAGCAGGCATGTCCTGTTTCCACGTCGTGGTTGCCAAAGGTCTCGGCGTCGTATTTCATGTAGTTAATCACGTCGGCAGCCACGTTGGTTGACTCGGTGTCTACATAGTTGAAATAGTAGCATGTGGGCTGTCCTTGCAGGATATCGCCATTGTCAACGAGGATGACGTTGTCACCATATTCTTCGCGCAGACGTTTCACATAGGTGCTGACACGTGCCAATGTGCCGCGCTTGGGCTTACGGTTGATGAAGTCGTAAGGGAAGAATGAACCGTGTACATCGCTCGTTTCCACGATATGCAGCTTAACGGTCTGCATCTTTTTCTTCGCTGTGGCAGGAGTGAATGCCAATAGTGCCAAAAGGCACAGGGAAATTACTTTTTTCATGTCATTTCAGGTTTTTATGTTGCAAAGGTACGAATAAGTGAGCGAAATGCAAAAGAAACTTACGCAAAAAACTAATTAGGCATGATTTTTGTTTGTACTTAATTAAAAATAGGAGGATAGAATTATGGCATTCATAGATTATTACAAGATTTTGGGTGTGAAGAAGGACATCAAGCAGGAGGATCTGCGTGCAGCCTACAAGAAGCGGGCCAAGCAGTTCCATCCCGACTTGCACCCCAACGACCCGAAGGCAAAGGCAAAGTTTCAGGCGCTGAACGAAGCATACGACGTGCTCAGCGACCCTGAGAAGCGAAAGAAGTATGACCAATACGGTGAGCATTGGAAGGAAATGGAGAATCTCGGCGGCGGTCAGGGTGGTTTCAAATGGGGCGGCTCAGGCGGTTCTCCGTTCGACGGCTTCGATTTCGGGGCTTTCTCGGGCGGTGGTCGTTTCTCGTCGTTCTTCGAGCAGTTGTTCGGTCGCGGCAGTCAGCAGTCAGGCGGTTTCTCGTCGGGCGATGGTTTCGCTTCTGCCGACACAGGCGAAGTCAACGCTTCCGTTTCGCTTGATGTCTTTACGGCGATGCTCGGCGGCGATATCGTCATCCAGCTGACCAACGGCACGAAGCTGAAGCTGAAGGTGAAGCCCGGCACGCAACCAGGCAGTAAGGTCAGACTGCGCGGCAAAGGCCGTCAACTTGGCAACGGGAAGGCCGGCGACTTGATAGTCACCTTCGACGTGAAGCTCCCAACGAATCTGACGGAGCAGCAGAAGGTGCTACTCCGTCAGGCTCAGATGGCAGGGAAATAGTGCGCGCTATTCCATCAGTTTCGACATGTTGAACTCTACGATACGGAATTCGGAGTTCACACGTGCATGGATGCGCCATTTGGTTTCAGAGTCTTTCTTGCCGTCGTTATAGGAAACTTTCTGGTTAGTGGTGAACTGTGTGATATACTCATACTGGTCAGCACTAACTTCTTTTTTGTCTATTTTGTAGTCGTTCAGTATGTACCAGTTCATGTTCTCCACATCGGGCTTCCAAAGGCGGTAGACGTAGTTGATGACCTGTTCGCGGGTGGCATCGGGGATGCCTTGGAAGTTCTTCAGCACATCGGCAAGCGTACCACCGACATTCTCGGCACTACGGGCATTGACCCCTTGGAAGAAGCGCTTGAAGAGCTGACGCACGATTTCCTCCTCTTCGGGCTGCAGGGTCTTGGCTTCGAGTTCCTTGATGAGTTCGTCTGCATTCTCAAGGTATTTGCCGTTAGGATGTGCCACCTGGTAAGCATGATAGGATTCAACAGTGTTGTCGGCTTTGGCCTTTGCCCAGTCAATGGAGTCAATCTTGTTCTGAGCCTCGCCCTTGTGTGGTGATTCGGGATATTTCTGGATAAACTCCTCGAGTGCCGACTTCGAAACGCTCGCGCAAGCATTCGTCCAGTCTTGGTCGGCCTGCTGAATGGCGGTGAGGCGGCTTTGAATGGAGTCGCGGCGTGATGCCGAAGCATCGCGGTAGGTATCGAGGAAGCTCTGCAACACCAGCGGGTCGCTGCTGGTCATCGCGTAGGTATAGGCTTCGGTCTCCTTCGTGTCCTTTGCATTGTGGTAGAAATAGAAGCACACACCGCAGATGACGAGCGCGAGGAAGAGCGAGAACAGTAGGGCACCCCAGCTGCGTTTCTTCTTCTTGGGTTGCTGTTCGGGCTGTTGTGCCTTTTCCTGCTGAGCGGCAGGAATAGGTGGAGGTGTGGTGATAGTGGTTTTCCTGAACGGCTGTGTGTTGTCATTGGCATGATGACAGATAGGGCAGGAGTCCTGTTCGTTCAGGTAGACGGTGCCACACTGTGGGCAACGTGTGATGTGTCCAGCTATCTCTACGCCACACGATGGGCATGTAGGAGCCTTGTCGCTGATTTGGTGCCCGCATTCCGGGCATTTGATGATGGCCATATTTTGTTGTTAAGATGTTGAGAAGTTGAAATATTCCTTTTCTATTAGCAGACGTCACCTGTGGCGGTATCTGATTTCGCGCAGTCGGTGTCGGCCCATGAAGCGGCTCTTGTCGATGTATCCGCGCACACCGTCGATATGCCCTTTTCCCGTGTATTGCCACATAGTGATATCGCGACCGTCCTTGAGTTGCGGCTCGAAGTCCGTATATTGGGCAATCATGATTTTGTAGTCGTCGAGCTTTCCCTGCAGGTGTTTGTCGTAGAAGTTGGCACCCGTGTAGATGAGCGGCTTCTGGCGGTATTCCTTCTCGATGAGTTCCAGGAAGAGGAACAGCGAGTCGCAGAAAACTTCGGTCGTGAGACCGCCCGTCGTCTCGATGTCGATCATCGGCAGCAGCTCCTGCTCGTCGGGCAGACATTGCTTCGTGAAGTTGGCAAGCTGCAGTTCCTGTGGCGTTTTCGGGCGGTAGAAGTGATAGGCACCCACCATGAGCCCGTGTTCGTGGGCCATTTGTATGTTGCGCTGGAACATATCGTCGATGCGGTCGCCGCCCTCTGTAGCCTTCAAGTAGACATACGCCATCTTCTTGTTCTCGCCGATAGCCTGCCAGAACACGTTGCCCTGATAGTGGCTCAGGTCGATGCCGTGCACATGATCGCAGGTGTCCTCACACTGCACGAGTGAGGACTGGGCATACGTTGTGAAGGCATATATGATGGAAATGACGATTGCTAATGTTCGTTTCATAGGTGCAAAGGTACACATTTTCTTCTATTATTCCTCAATTTCCGACAGACTTTTTGCAAAATTATTCAGAAAGTTGCTCGAGGTCTCGATGGGCGCGTAGTTGATGTATCGGATGCTGCGCCTCAGATTGCGACGCATCACCTTCGAGTTGTTGACCACGAAGCCCGTCTTACGCTGGCGGAAGTGCCATTCTTCGGTGGTGTCGGTAGCGGTGTGTTCCAGCGTTCTGAGAATCAGCGGATAAGCCTCGGGTTCTACCTTCTCAACGAAGGGAATCTCGTCCTGGTCGAATTCGAACACGCTGATGAGGATGGACCCTTCGAGCTGTGCAAGACGTTTGATGTGGAGCTTCTCGAGCCAGCCATCCAGCTTTACGAAGTCCACCTTGTCGCCTCGTGTGCGCAGATAGGAGCCCAGTTCGCTGATGGCGCTGAGTGAGATGCCGTTGTTCAGAATGAGGCTGATGTTCCTGACGATGATGTTGAGCAGGTCGAGGGTGGGCATCGATGCGTCAATCTGGTGTCGCTCGCCTTTCTGAATCTTGCGCAGACGCCGGTTCAGCAGCCGGTTGCTCAGTCGCGGCAGATCTTTCTTCTCCGAAGTCGCAGCATGCGCCTGCAGGTCGTCAATCATCGTCTTCGGGAAGTTGGCGCTCTCGTCGAACGTGTGGTTGCGCAGTCCCTTCACGGCAATCTCGGCCACACCCTGCCTCTCTATCAGCTTGGCCAGTTGCTGCCATTTGTAGAGCGACATAGGCTCCAGGCTCTCATATTCGTTGAGGGCGCCCGAGCGTAGAAGCCGGAAGAAGTTGCGTTGCAGGATGTTCATATGGTGAGATCAGACTTTGTCGTTTTTATGAGAAACGTCGCGGATAGCGCAGCAGGATGGCCAGCAGGGCGGCGATGCCGATAGCAAACGGGTAGTAGAGATAGGGCAGGATGCTCACCGGATTGAGCTGTGCCAATCCTGCAGCCATGAGGATTTGCGCGCCGTAGGGGATGAGTCCCTGCATGAAGCAGGAGAACGTGTCGAGAATGGAGGCACACTTTCGGTTATCCACTCCGTAGCGGTCGCCAATCTGTTTGGCAATGGGGCCTACGGTGATGATGGCTACGGTGTTGTTAGCCGTACAGAGGTCGACGATTGCCACCAGTACTCCGATAGCCAGTTCGGCACCGCGCTTACCGCTGATGCGGGCCGTCAGCTTCTGGATGATGTAGTCGATGCCGCCGTTCTCGCGGACTATCTCCAGCAATCCGCCTGCCATCATAGTGATGATGATCAGTTCGCCCATCGCCAGAATACCGTCACCCATCGCACCAAACCAGCCGTAGAGGTCGTAGGTGCCGTCGCTGATGCCGATGATGCCGGTCAGCGCGATACCGATGGCGAGCACTGCCATCACGTTCATTCCCAAGATGGCACAGACGAGCACAACGATGTAAGGGATGACTTTCAGATACTGCACCTCGGGCACGCTGGTGGGCGAGGCGATGCCTTGTCCGAGCACGAGGTAGAGCAGCAGGATGACGATAGCGGCAGGTACGACGATAAAGGCGTTCACGCGGAATTTGTCGCTCATCTTGCAGCCCTGCGTCTGGGTAGCCACAACGGTGGTGTCGGAGATGAACGACAGGTTGTCGCCGAAGAACGAGCCGCCTACGACCACTGCTGTCATCATCGCCACGCTGGCGTCGGTGGAGTGGGCGAGGGCTGCAGCGATAGGCACGAGGGCGACGATGGTTCCCACGCTGGTGCCGATGCTAATCGAGATGAAGCATGAGGCGAGGAACAATCCCGCCAACAACATCTCGCTCGGCAGCAGGTCGAGGGTGAGCGCAACGGTGGCGTCGATGCTGCCCATCGTCTTGGCGGAGTGGGCGAAGGCGCCGGCCATCACGAATATCCAGAGCATGAACATCATGTTCTGAGTGCTCGCACCGCGACTATAGGTCTCGATGCGCTTCGTCAGCGGGAATCCGCCCGAGATGGCAACGGCATATACGCTCGATATCATGAAGGCCACGGTGATGGGAACCTTGTAGAAGTCGCCCGCTATCAGCGAGGTCACCAGATAGAGCGCCATGAAGACCATCAGTGGCGACAGTGCCCATATCCCTTTCCTATTGCTAATCTTATTCATTTTCGTCGTTCTTCGAACTACGAAGGTTCAAGTGCGCCTCGGCGCAGTTCAATGTGGCTTCGCCACGTTCAATATTGTTCAATTGCGACTTCGTCGCGGTTCAAGAGGTTCAAAAGTCAAAGAGTAATCATAAACTAATCACTATTCACTCTTCACTAATCACTATTCACTATAAACTATCAACTAAAGCGTCACTCCATTCTTGAAGATTGAGATCTCCCGATAGCCGTTCACCTCGTTCTGAACCTCTCGGCCGCTGGCCACTTCCAGCACGAAGTCTACAAACTGCTGCAGCAGTTCAGGCATCGGTGTGCCCTCGACGAGTTTTCCGGCATTGAAGTCTATCCAGTTGGGTTTGTTCTTGTAGAGCGTGGAGTTGGTTGAGATCTTCATCGTGGGGACGAAGGTGCCGAAAGGCGTGCCGCGACCCGTTGTGAAGAGCACCATCTGACAACCTGCCGACGCCAGCGCCGTCGCTGCTACGAGGTCGTTGCCTGGTGCCGACAGTAGGTTCAGGCCGCTGGCCTGCAGACGGTCTCCATACGCCAGCACACCGCTCACGGGAGCACGCCCGCACTTCTGCGTGCAGCCCAGCGCCTTATCTTCGAGTGTCGAGATTCCGCCGGCCTTGTTGCCTGGCGACGGGTTCTCGCCTACGGGTTCGCCGTGCGAGAGGAAATACTCCTTGAAGTCGTTGATCAATTTCACCGTCTGCTCGAACAGTTCAGGCGTCTCACAGCGGTTCATCAAGATGGTCTCGGCACCAAACATCTCGGGCACCTCGGTCAGAATGCTCGTGCCGCCCTGTGCCACCAGCCAGTCGCTGAACTCGCCGACGAGCGGATTGGCGGTGATGCCCGAGAAGCCGTCGCTGCCGCCACACTTCAGGCCTACACGCAGCTTGCTGGCAGGCACCTCTGTGCGCACATCGGCAGCTGCCTGCCGGTAGAGGTCGCGCAGAATGGCGGTTCCCTCAGCCACCTCGTCGCCGTCGACGCGCTGTGTCACCAGCAGCTTCACACGCTCGCGATCGTAGTCGCCCAGCATCGCCATGAAGTCCTCCGGCTGGTTGTTCTCACAGCCCAGCGAGAGCACAAGCACGCCGCCCGTGTTGGGATGCAGCACGATGTCGCGCAGAATCTTCCGCGTGTTCTCGTGGTCGTCGGAGAGCTGCGAACAGCCGTAGTTGTGATGCCACGCATGCAGCTTCACGTCAGCGACAGGCAACAGTCCTGCAGCCACCTCCTGTTCCACGATGTTCACGATACGCTCCGCCACGCCGTTCACACAGCCCACCGTCGGCACCACCCACACCTCGTTGCGGATGCCCACCTCGCCGTTGGGGCGCTCGTAGCCGCGGAACGTGCGGTTCTCGCAAGCTATCTGCAGCTGTTCGCCAACCGGCTCGTAGGTATAGGTGAGCGTACCCTTCAGGTTGGTCTTCAGGTTGTGTTCGTTCACCCACTGGCCAGCCTTCAAGTCTTCGGCAGCATGCCCGATGGGGTAGCCGTATTTGATGATGTCGGCACCAGCCTTCGTGTCGTTGATGAGCACCTTGTGGCCGGCGGGCGTGTCCTGCAAGAGTTCGATGACCTGCCCATCCATCTCTATGCTTTCTCCTTTCTGCATGGGCTGCAGACACACCACTACCGAGTCGGCAGGATTAATCTTAATGTATTCCATACGGTTCAATGCCCTGCGGGCAGTTCAATGTGGCTTCGCCACGTTCAATGTTGCTTAATGCGCTTCGCGCGTTCAAGTGGTTCAATCTCCCTCCCCCTTTGGGGAGGGCTGGGGTGGGGCTGCTACTTAGAGCTGCGTCCTGCGGTAGAATTCCACATTCTCCCTCATGAGCAGTTCGATGGGCATGTAGTTGATGGGCATCACCTTCTTCTTCAGCACGATGGCTTGGAAAAGGGTGTCGATGCACGAATAGCCCTGCTGGTAGGCGTGCTGGGCGATGAGGAACGAGATGCTGCCCTCGCGCAGACACTGAGCGTTTTTCTGGACCATATCGTAGCCCATGATCTGCACGTTGCGGCGGTTGGTCTTCAGGAGGAATTCGCCCACGATATGAGCCTTCGAGTTCAGTGTGATGCAGTGGTGCAGGTGCGGATGCTGGCGGAAGAAGTTCTCCAGCTTCGTGGCATACTGCTTGCGCGTGCCGCCTACGGGCAGCTCCAGCTCTTCGATGCGGATGTTGGGGTGGTGGTCAGCCATATAGTGGCGGAATCCCACCTCGCGGTTTGCCTGCTGCTTCGTCGTCACGCGCCCGTTCTTCGTCTGCTTCATCAGCATGATTTCACTCTCTTTCGACGCAAGCATCATCAGCGCCTTCGCAGCGAAGTAGCCGCTGGCAAACGAGTCCTGGCCGAAGAACGACAGCGGCTTCAGGTCGGGCATATACGAGTCGAGCAGGACGAAGGGAATCTCGCGCTCGTGCAACTCGTCGGTGAAGGCGCGGGTGACGGCCAACTCCACGGGCACGATCACCACACCGTCGGGATTGGCATCGAGTGTCTCGCGAGCCAGATCGTTGAACGACTCCTCGTTGAAGCGCTCGTAGTAGGCAATCTCTACCTCGATATGGAAATCGCGCAGCGCCTCCATCGCCTTCCGCGCTCCTTCCTCAATCTCGTCCCAATAGGCTTCCGACTCATGTTTCGGCAATAGGATGCGAAACATATACTGACGGTTGTATGCCAGAGCCGAAGCATAGGCATTGGGCTTGTAATCCATCTCGCGCAGCGCCTGTTCCACCTTCTCACGGGCAGGCTTCGAGACATTGGGCCGACCGTGTAGCACGCGGTCCACCGTGCCCACCGATACGCCGGCGCGTTCGGCAATGTCCTTGATTCTTATTCGTTGTGTCATGATTCTTTCTTGAAATCTTTATATGCATCCTCGTTCGGTTTGCAAAGATACGATTAAACGAGCACAATACAAAACAAAAATCCTTTTTTTTGTTTTTATTGTCGAGTGATAGTATCTTCGGCGTAGCCAAAGATAAAAATAAGTGAGTGAAATGCAGCTTATTTTCGACCGCAGGTCAAAGTTACTAAACGAGCACAATACATTTGAGTTTCCTTGATAAGGAAACGGCGTAAGCAAAGGTTCTCCGAGAAGCCGCCTATCTTCGGCGTAGCCAAAAATACGATTAAGTGTGCACAATACATTTGAGAGTTTTTTCAGAGCATATCTCCGTAGGTTGTAGAGCAATGCTCCATTTGATACAGAGCTATGCTCTAGAGAGTAAGGAGACGTGCTCCGTTGCATGCAGAGCATGCCTGCAGTAATCTCCCGATGCTCACGTTGTCCAGGATTATCTGTGTGAAGTATTGCCATATTGGTTATGGTTTAAGGGTTAGAGTTAATGGTTAAAGCTAGCTAGCACAATTCAGAGCGAGGCGCGGGCGGATTCGGCATCCTGACCGGTCATTTCGGAAGCAAAAAACGTCGTTGCCTGAGCATCTTCTTTGCTTGCAAGGGTGTATTGGATTGGGACCGTTTGAACGCCGAAGGCATTGAACTTCTTGAACGCGCGAAGCGCTTTGAACGAAGAAAGGTCCCCTTTCTTTTACATTGCAAAGATACGAAAAAAAGTTGGAACTTACAAATTATAAGTAGAAAACTTTTGAAAAACTTTTCGTGCGCGCGTCTAATTTGTTATATATCAAGTAGTTGCAAATTTTTATTAAAAGCATTGTGTACAAAGGCGTTTGCGATAATTTCAAGAGCTGTTGAACAGAATAGGATTTGGTACAGATGGCAGATGGCAGTTATGTAGGCGAGGGGGTATGATGTGGGATTTTGCCGATTTTTGTTGGGATTTATAAGTAACAATAATTACTATTT
>JAFZAP010000022.1 GCA_017557185.1 Prevotella sp. | reverse complement strand
TCCTTTTCATTTTCATTTTCCTTTTCATTTTAATTTTCTTATAGAAAGGCAAAGCGTCTTAAGACGTCTTATTTCTTACCTTTCTTTTTTTCATAATAACGGGCATTGCGGTCCTTTCTGCTCTGTGCTGCTTGTTGATATTTTTGAGTATCAATTTTCACCTGCATGATGATAAACCGGAAACCCATAAGCACCTTTGGCGACAGTGTCTTCTCAACCTGTTCCTGATCCTCACCCGAGAGGGTGCGGAACACAGCCTCGAAGAGCCAGCCCAGTTCCTGGGTAGACAGCACCTGCAACACTTCCCACTGACTAGCATAGAGCATGATTGCCTTTGGCTTTGGCAGATTCGGATCTGCGAAGGCAACGTCAATTTCTTTCTTTACACTTGCATCCATAAGCTTAAATTGTTAATTCACCTACAAAGATAATCAAATTTTGTGAGAAATCACACCAAATCGAAGAACAAAACTCGAAAACCCGACAGCCTTAAGATTATTTAACCGTTGTAAAATATATTCATTGGTTTTTCCTCACATAAAGAAAGAAAAACCACTGGCTATCGATATCAAACGGAGGGAAATGTGGATAAGAAATAATTAACAATATTTGGCTTTCTAAAGAAAATGTATAGTTATTTTCACATTTATAATAGTAGGTAGAAATGATGATTAGATTATTTATGAGAAAGAGAAAAGCTGCGTGTTATCCGCACAAGGCGCACAACACGCAGCTCTACTGCTTGAATACCATGTTTTAGTGCCAATAGCTGACACTGACGGGCTCTCCCTTCCGGTCCATGACGCGCAGTTGCAATGTTCCGCCATTATGGTCGAAGTAGCGTACCAAGAGCGGATGCAAGCCTTTCTGCATGGCATGCTGGCCAATCTGCTCGCGTGGTGAGTGTTCGCCATCGTTATCGACGACCATCTTTCCATCCAACATCAGATAGCTGCCGTCGTCGGAGAGCAGGGCGAAGGTATAGATGCCATCGGCAGGCACTTCTATGAATCCCGAAAGAATGAGTCCAATGTTGCCATGACATGAGTCGGGAATGCATACCTCTGGTGCCGTAAGCGTGGCGAGCAGCGGTGCCTGGTCGATATCGGCACAGCTCGGACCGCGATAGTCGTACCACTCGCAGCAGAGACCGGGGGTCTCCCCTACAGTCCCCGACGGGGCTTCCATAGGCTCCTTGCGATAGTCGCAAGCAATGAACTGTCCTTTGCGGCCGTCGGGCGAGAAGGTTCGGAAGATGAAATGCGTGTTGTCGCTGATGATGAACGGCCCCATGTAGCGCGTCGACGACTGCTGCGGAATAGTGCCATCGGTCGTATAGCGGATGATGGCCGACGGGTCGTGGCAGGTGACGTCAACAAAGGCTTCGTCGATGAAGACATTCGTTGCGAAGAATCCCTGCAGATAGGGACGGCGATAGGTGACGCCCATCTGTTGCAGCCGCTCGTAGTGAGGCAGCATTCGGCGCTGGAAGTCGTCGAAGTCCATGTTGCGCGGCTCGCTCCACCCCAGCTCGGCGATGGCCATCATGCGTGGGAAAGCCATATAGAACATCCGTTCACGCGTGGGCACCCACTCCGTCCAGAGGTTTCCCTGCACGCCGAGCACGAGATTCTTCTGCTGGTCGTTGAGCGTTGCGGGTGTAGGATTGAAACGGTAGATGTCGCCCATGATCTTTGCATCTTCCTCGTAGTCGAGGTAGAACACCGAGTTAGGCGTGCAGATGACGTGGTTGCCATGACGGGTGGATTCTTCAAGGGCTGACTTATTCCATGAGCGCCACCACATAACCGTTGACGTTGCCGAGAGTCCGCCGGCAATGATCTCATCCCAGCCGATCATGTCGCGCCCGTTCTCATTGAAGAACTTCTCCATCTCGTGCAGAAACCACGACTGCAGCTCGGCTTCGGTCTTCAGCTTGTGTTCGCGCATGCGGCGCTGGCAGTCGGGACACTCCTTCCAGTGGCTCATGTCGACTTCGTCGCCACCAACGTGTACATAGTGATAGGGGAACAAGTCGAACACCTCGCGATAGACATCCTTGCAGAACTCCAACACGCGGTCCTTGCCGGGACAAAGCGGCGTGGTGAAGAACTGTCCCCAGCCGGTGCGCTCCTTGCAGGAGAGTCCGTCGTAGTTGTCGATAGCGCTGAGGCTGTGGCCGGGAATGTCGATTTCGGGCACGACATCTATGCCACGCTGACGGGCGAAGGCAACTATCTCACGAATGTCGTCCTGCGTATAGAATCCGCCATATTCCCCCTTCGCATTGATATTCTTCGTCGGCAACTGCAAATCGGGATTGTCCTGCGTCACAGCATTGCGCATGCACACGGAATCCTGATTGTTGGGCGTGCGCCAGGCGCCGCGTTCGGTGAGCAGCGGGTATTTCTTGATTTCGATGCGCCAGCCTTGGTCGTCGGTCAGGTGCCAATGGAACTTGTTGACCTTATAGAGTGCCAGCACGTCGAGCAGTTCCATCACTTCTTCCTTGGTGAAGAAATGGCGCGAGCAGTCGAGCTCCATGCCTCGCCATGCAAAACGCGGGGTGTCGAGGATCTTGCAGGAGGGAAGAGTAACAGCTCCGCCTACGTCTGAAGAGGATGGAAGCATTTGGCGAAGCGTACTGATGCCAGCCACTACGCCCTGATAGTCGCCGCCGGTGATGGTGACGAGCTTCTGCGAGATGTTGAGCATGTAGCCTCCCGCCTTGATATTATCGGCAACCGCCAGACGGATGGTTCCGCCGCGCTTCTTCTGACTGGGCGTGACACCCGTAGCCTTGGCGATGATTCCCAACAGATAGTCGGCTGCAGGGCGCAGAGTAGCACTTTCGCAGCTGAGCGATGTCTTCTTATCAATGAGGAAAGAGCCTTCCATCCACGCGATGTCGTCAGGCTGTGGAATGAAAGACGGCTTTTGCTGGGCACTAGCGTTTATGGCGATGAAGGCCAGCAAGATAACGAGGGAAATCGTTCTTTTCATGATTGTATGGTTGGAGTTTTGTTTATTTTCTAAAGGGCTATATGGTCTAGAGGTGCAACAGTTGGAAGATCTTCTCGGTGGCACCTGCGCGACTCGTGACATAGTTGCCAGCAGTATGTCCGCACTCACTAATTGCATCAGGGCTAGCAGCCAGTTTGTCCATGTATTCGGCAAAGTCGTCGTAGCTGTTGATCTCGATGCCTCCGCCATTGCGCTTCAGCTCCTGCGCCTCCTGGAAACGCTGATTATTCGGTCCGAAGAACACGGGCATGCCCCAAACGGCAGCCTCTACGACATTGTGAATACCCACACCGAAGCCTCCGCCGACATAGGCCACCTGCCCGTAACGATAGATACTGGAAAGCAGGCCGAAGCAGTCGATGATGAGGGCTGAAGCCGAATTTGTGGAGAGAGATTTCTCTGCCACTGTATATCGCACGACTTCCCTACCCTCCAATTGCTGTTCGATCTGTTGCAGATGGTCTTCACCGATGACGTGCGGGGCAATGATGAGCTTCCACTCGGGGTGTTCGCGGAAGTAGCGCAGGAAGATTTCCTCGTCGGGCGGCCATGAAGAACCTGCCACAAAGACTTTTGGAGCAGAGTTCTCACTCTCCTCTCTTCTCTCTCCACCCTCCTCAATGAAGGTTTCTACCACCGGCAGTTCCTTCGCCTGCTCCTTGATTTGCAGCACGCGGTCGAAACGGGTGTCGCCGACCACATCGACATCGGTGATGCCAAGCGTCTTCAGCAGTTCGCGACTCTGTTCGTTCTGCACGAAGAAATGGGTGAAGCACTTCAACACGCGACCATACTGGTAGCCATACCAGCGGAAGAAAACCTGGTCGGGACGGAAAATGCTGCTGACACTATACACCGGCACATTGCGATGTTTCAGGATATGCAGATAGTTGAACCAGAACTCATACTTGATGAAGAACGCCATGCACGGGCGCACCGTACGCAGGAAGCGGCGGGCGTTGCGAATGGTGTCAAGAGGCAGATAGCAGATGATGTCGGCACCTTCATAGTTCTTTCTAACCTCATAGCCCGAGGGCGAGAAGAACGTAAGCAGGATCTTGTATTCAGAATGCTCACGGCGCAGGCGCTCCATGAGCGGCCGACCCTGCTCGAACTCGCCGAGCGACGCCGCATGGAACCACACATACTGTGCGTCGGGGTCTACTTTCTCTTTCAGCACACCAATGGCCTGGCGCTCACCACGCCACATCTTGCGCACCTTCTCGCTGAAAAGGCTTGCCACGGCCACGCCGCAGAGGTAGAGGTAAATAGCAATCTGGTACATACCAACGATATAACGTTATTATGAAAGGAGGAACAGGTGCCTAGCCTAACACCTCTATTGCCCTCCTCATGCGACGTAGCGTCTCCTCCTTGCCGAGGAATGCCGAGATGTCGAACATACCAGGACCTTTACCCTCGCCGACAAGCGTGAGTCGCCAGGCATTCATGACATTGCCGAGCTTGTATTCCATCATTTCCACCCACTTGTGAACGATGCGCTCCTGGTTCTCAAGCGAGAAGTCATCGAGGCCTTCCAACAGGTTGGCCAGCTCGGTCATCACCTTCGCCGAGTCTTCCTTCCAGCGTTTCTTCACAGTCTTCTCGTCGTACTGCACAGGCGGAATGAAGAAGAACGAACACAGCGGCCACAACTCCTTCACGAACGACACACGGTCCTTCATCATGCGTACCACCTCGGTGACACGCTCAAACGATTCGTCGATGCCGTTGTTGGCTACGATGGGTGCAAACAACTGTGCTATTTCCTCGTTCGACTTCTTCAGGATATATTCGTGGTTGAACCAAATGCCTTTCTGATAATCGAACTTCGCACCAGCCTTCGAACAGCGCGAGATGTCGAACGCCTCAACAAGTTCCTCAAGCGTGAACATCTCCTGCTCGGTGCCGGGATTCCATCCCAGCAGCGCAAGGAAGTTCACTACGGCTTCGGGGAAGTAGCCACTCTCGCGATAGCCGCTGCTGACTTCGCCCGTCTTCGGGTCATGCCACTCCAGCGGGAACACAGGGAAGCCCAGGCGGTCGCCATCGCGCTTCGAGAGCTTTCCCTTGCCTTCCGGCTTAAGCAACAGCGGCAGATGGGCAAAGCGAGGCATGGTATCCTGCCATCCGAAAGCCTCGTAGAGCAACACGTGGAGCGGTGCCGAAGGCAGCCATTCCTCACCTCGGATGACGTGCGAGATTTCCATCAGATGATCGTCGACGATGTTTGCCAGATGATACGTTGGCAACTCGTCGGCACTCTTATAAAGCACTTTATCGTCAAGGATATCGCTCTTCACGCGCACCTCGCCGCGAATCATATCGTTGACCAGAATCTCGCGACCCGGATCAATCTTGAAGCGCACCACATACTGTTTGCCGTCATCGATGAGTGCAGCGACCTCGTCGGCCGACATGGTGAGCGAGTTGCGCATCATGCCACGCGTACGGGCGTCATACTGGAAGTTCTGTATCTCCGTGCGCTTCTGTTCCAGTTCCTCCGGCGTATCAAAGGCGATATATGCCTTGCCGGCCTCGAGCAACTGGTCAACATACTTCTTGTAGATGGCGCGACGTTCGCTCTGGCGATAGGGGCCGTACTTTCCGCCGAAGGACACGCCTTCGTCGAATTTGATGCCCAGCCATTGGAATGACTCAATGATATATTCCTCGGCTCCAGGCACGAAGCGATTGGAGTCGGTGTCTTCAATACGGAATACAAGATCGCCCTTGTGCTTGCGGGCAAACAGGTAGTTAAAAAGGGCGGTACGAACGCCGCCAATGTGCAATGGTCCAGTGGGACTTGGTGCAAAACGCACCCTTACTCTTCTATCTTCCATCGGTAAAAATGATGATATTCTAATATTTTTGTGCAAAATTACGACTTTTTTTTGAGTTTTGAATATTTTTTTTGTATTTTCGCAGGGTAAATACGCAAACATCTCGTAAAAATGGATAGAATACATAGCAACGAAATGCATTATTGGCGCAATATCCTCACTCGTAGCGCCATCATCGTGGTCACCGTGGCACTCATCGTTTGGTTCATGCCTCGGGAGGAAGGAAAGCAGTTCCGTTACGGCATTGACAAGCCGTGGACATACGGTCCTGTCATTGCGAAGTTCGACTTCCCCATCTACAAGACCGATGAGGTGATCAAGCACGAACAGGACTCGCTGCTGAACACCCTGCAACCCTACTACAAATACGATGAGACCATCGAGAAGGAGATGATTGAGAAGTTCCTCACCGATTTCCAGAACGGACTTCCAGGGCTACCGTCGTCCTACAAGAATCTGATATTCAGCCAGTTACACAATCTCTACCAGGCTGGTATTATGAACACCCCCGACTTCAACAGGCTGGCAAAGGACACAACATCGATGGTGAAAATCATCACCGGCAAACAGGCTCAGAGCATGCCGGTCATGTCGTTCCACTCCACCCTCTCGGCCTATGAACAACTTTTCCAGGATCCGCGTCTGGAGACTCAGCGTCAGGCACTGCAGCGATGCAACCTCAACGAATACATAGAACCCAATCTCATCTACGACAAAGAACGTAGCGAGACCGAGCGAACCGACGTACTTAGCGGCATCGCCATTGCCAGTGGCATGGTGTTGACAGGACAGAAGATCATCGATCGCGGCGACATCGTCAACGCACACACCTTCCAAGTGCTGGAGTCATTTGAGCGCGAGATGAAGCGGCGCAGTGCCACGGCCAGCGAGATCACCTCGACCACCATTGGCCAGATCATCTTCGTGGCGATCATGATGTTGCTCTTCACACTCTATCTCTCCCTGTTCCGCCGTGACTACTTCGACAAGCCGCGATCCATCATGATGCTGTACTCGCTCATCACGATCTTCCCGATTGTCGTTTCAATCATGGTTCAACACAATTTCCTGAGCATCTATATCCTGCCGTTTGCCATGGTACCGATGTTCATTCGCGTGTTCATGGACTCGCGTACGGCCTTTATCGCTCATGCCATCATGGTTCTCATCTGCGCTGCAGCGGTGAAATACCAGTATGAATTCATTATTGTGCAACTCGTAGCGGGCCTTGTGGCCATCTACTCGCTACGCGACCTCTCACGCCGAGCACAGTTGTTCAAGACCGCCATCCTCGTCACGCTGGCCAGTGCCGTGGTGTTCTTCGCCCTGCAGCTCATGCAAGATAACGTTGTGCTCAGCATCGATACCGATATGTACGTCTATTTCATCATCAATGGTATCTTCCTGCTGTTGGCCTACCCGCTCATGTACCTCATCGAGCGAACCTTCAACTTCACGTCGAACGTCACGCTCTTCGAACTCTCGAACACCAACAAAGGCCTCCTGCGCGACCTGAGCGAGATTGCACCCGGCACCTTCCAGCACGCCATCACCGTCGGTAATCTTGCCGCCGAGATTGCTAATCGCATAGAAGCCAACAGTCTCCTTGTGCGTACGGGCGCGCTTTATCATGACATAGGTAAGATGACAAACCCCGTGTTCTTCACCGAAAACCAGGCAGGTGTGAACCCTCACGACAACATGCCTTATACCGAGAGCGCCCGCATCGTCATCAGCCACGTCACCGAGGGAATGAAGATGGCCGAGAAGGCCGGTCTGCCCGCTATCATCAAGAACTTCATCCTCACCCATCACGGTCGTGGCATGACAAAGTATTTCTACATCAAGCAGCAGAACGACCACCCCGACGAGGAAATCGACCGCGAGCCGTTCACCTATCCAGGTCCCAACCCGTTCACCCGTGAACAAGCCATTCTGATGATGGCTGACGCCGTGGAAGCCGCCTCGCGTTCGCTCACCGAATACACCGAAGAAAATATCGCCAACCTCGTGGGACGCATCATCGACTCACAGGTCAGCGAGGGCTACTTCCGCGAATGCCCTATCACATTCCGCGATATCGCCCTGGCAAAGATCGTGCTCATCGACCGACTGAAGAGCATTTACCACACCCGCATTTCCTATCCCAAACTAAAGAAAGAGGAAACTGCCGAACCTGACAAGAATGAGAAGGAATAACGGTTGCGAGTATCGTTAACATACACCCAAGAACAACACTGAAAAAACCTATTGGATTAGTGTTGAAAAACTGCACAAACTGCGCGTTTTGAGCAAAAAGCGCGCAGTTTTGTGTTAATATATCTTAACTTGTTGGCTAATAATATTGAATTTTTGAACAATCTGGGTAATTTTGCAACCAGTTTTGAAACAAATTTTAAGAAACAAAGTATTATGATTAAAAAATTTATTATGGCTGTATTAGCCATTATGCTTTCAGGTAACACCGCTTTCGCTGGCGGAATTCTAACTAATACGAATCAAAACATCGCATTTAATCGCAATATGGCCCGCGATGGTATTATTGGGATTGACGGAGTCTATAGCAACCCCGCAGGTGTTGTCTTCATGGACAACGGATTCCATCTGTCCTTCAACTGGCAGGCAGCTTTCCAGACTCGTACCATCCTCACCACCAATCCTGATTTCGCCCTGGGTATGAACAACGATGGTGCCACCACCAAGAAGTTCAAGGGTGTGGCCAACGTGCCCGTCATCCCTTCTCTCCAGGCCGCTTACAACACAGGTCGTTGGAGTCTGCAAACCAACATCGCCATTACTGGTGGTGGCGGAAAGTGTGAATTCGACCAGGGCATAGGCTCCTTCGAGAGTGCCATGGGTGCCATTACCCACATGCTGCAGCCCCTGGGAACCACAGGATATGATGCGGATTGCTTCATGAGCGGCAAGCAGTACTACATCGGCTTCACACTGGGTGCAGCCTATAAACTCACCGACAACCTCTCTATCTATGGAGGAGCCCGTTTGCTGTATGGTTCAGCCTCTTATAAAGCCCGTATGAATAACCTCATCGTGAACACAGAAGCTGGAGCCGTTCCCTTCGGCACCTTCCTCGACAATGCCAACACAAGAATTGCCGGCGGTATTGCCCAATATGCCGCTGGTATCAGTCAGTTGGAGGCAGGTATCGCACAGTATAAGGCTGCAGGTGTACCGGTACCAGAGGAACTCACCACTAAGTTGGCTACTGCACAAGCTGCCAAGGCACAGTTGGAAGGTACTCAGAAGAGTCTGCAGACCCTTGAAACCTATCGTGAGGGTGTGAGCATGATGTCTGACCAAAGTGGTTTGGGCATTGCTCCTATCATCGGTCTTGACTACAAGGTTGGTGCTTTCAACTTCGGAGCTAAGTACGAGTTCAAGACACGCATGCGGATGAAGAACAATTCCACTGTGAAGGAAGCCCATCAGATTGAAGCCATCAACAAGTACCGTGACGGTAGCAGTATCCCAGAGGACCAGCCCGCACTCCTCACCATTGGTGGACAGTGGTCGGTGACTCCCAACGTGCGCCTCATGGCCGGTTATCACCAGTTCTTCGACAAATCAGCCCACTGGTATAACCACGACGAGCAGAAACTCGATGGTAACACCTGGGAGTATAATGCCGGTGCTGAATGGGACGTAAACGACAAACTGCTGGTGAGTGCTGGTTTCCAAAAGACGAACTACGGTCTTTCTGACGAATACATGAACGATATGTCATTCGTGGTGAGCAGCTACACCTACGGACTGGGATTCCGTTACAAGATCAGCGATATGGTGAAAGTGAACGTTGCCTATTTCCAAACCAACTACGACACTTACAAGCAAGACGTGACCCCGACGGCCACCAATGCCACCACACATAATGATTTCACCCGCACCAACCGCGTGTTGGGAGTAGGTGTGGATCTCACCTTCTAAACCAAAGAACAACCTACGGAATTCTCAAGAAAAAAGGTCATAACACTTTTCTGAGAAGGTCTATTATTCGAACTAACTCTTACGGGTTGCAGAAGCATCAAGCTCTTGCAACCCGTTCTTTATTGGTTAGCAACCCGAAAGGTATCCTTTCCAACGCGAAAAGATATCCTTTCCGAGTCGGGGAGCTATACTTTCCGAGTCGGGGAGCTATACTTTCCAACGCGGGGAGTTATGCTTTCCAACTTGAAAAGGCATGCTTTCCAATGCGAAAAGCTATGGTTTTCGTCATCGATAGACTATAATGGGTCAACGTCGAAGAATATTTGCAGCGAGGCATATTGTTTGTCCTGCATGATTTGCTTTTGTGCATACAGCAAATAATCACGTACAAGATTCAAGTCAATTCCGTTCTCCAACTTCAAAACTATCTTACGAATGTGGAGTGTCTTCACTTTCGAAATGCCAGGTTTGTCGGGACCCAGCACACGCTCGCCAAACCACTGGCGCAACAAACTGCCCATATAGATTGATGCCGATTCAACAGTGCTTTCGGTCTTGTGGCGCAAATATACATACACGAGGTGGTAGAACGGCGGATAGCGGAACTGGCGTCGCTCTTCAAGCAACTCCTGATAGAAAGCTGCATAGTCGTTCTGCACCACTTGTTTGATGACTGACAGTTCCTTGTTTTTGGTCTGAAGCAACACATGTCCACGCTTGCCCTTGCGGCCGGCACGCCCGCTCACCTGAGCCATCATCATAAAAGCATGCTCGTAGGCGCGGAAATCCGGATAGTTCAACATGGTATCGGCATCGAGGATGCCTACCACTGACACGTGGTCGAAGTCGAGACCCTTGGAAATCATCTGCGTGCCGATGAGCACATTCGTTCGCCCCGAAGCGAAGTCGCTGATGAGCCGCTCATAGGCGTTGCGTGAACGGGTGGTGTCGAGGTCCATGCGGGCTATGCGGGCTTCAGGGAACAGGTCGCGCAGTTGATCTTCGATTTTCTCCGTGCCATAGCCGCGGCCGCGCAAGTCGTTGCCCTCGCAGGAAGGACATTGAGTGGGCACCGTATAGGTATAGCCGCAATAATGGCAGGTCAGGGTGTTGGTATTCTTGTGCAGCGTCAGCGAGACATCGCAATTCTTGCAGCGCGGCACCCAGCCGCAGGTGTTGCACTCCACCATCGGTGCAAAACCTCGACGGTTCTGGAATAGGATAACCTGCTCCTGATTGCCAAGGGCCTCGCGCACGGCTGCAAGCAGTTGTGGCGAGAACGGACCCGACATCATCTTTCGCCGCCGCAGATCTTTCACATCGACCACCTCTATCTCTGGCAGTTCAATACCCTGATAGCGCGTCCCAAGTGTCACAAGTCCGTATTTTCCTACCTGCGCATTATAATAAGTTTCCATCGAGGGTGTTGCGGTGCCAAGAAGGATCTTAGCCCCCTCCAACCTCCCCCAACTAGGGGAGGCTTTCAAACTGGCAAGAAACTTACTAATAGTTTGCAAAACTTCGTCTGGTTGATGTAACACCTGATCGTTTGTGAATCTCAACTCTACAAAACCCATATCACGGAGCATTGAGGTTCTTAATTGATCGGCTTCTTTTTGCTCCTGCGAAAGATGGTATCCACCATCAATTTCTATAATCAGGTTACTTTTTAAACAGACAAAATCAACGATGAAATCACAAATAACATGCTGTCTGCGAAACTTTGCATGAAGATTCTTGCCCCTTAACATTTCCCACATGGCCTTTTCTGCCTCGGTAGGACAATTTCTTTGTTCTATCGAATATTGCTTTAACATTGCATAGCTTGCAGGATGAGCAGTTTTATAGTGATCAATTATCTTCTGCATTTTTTCTTTCGCTGCAGTAGCCTCCCCCAGTTGGGGGAGGTTGGAGGGGGCCCCCAACATCACCGCCACACTTCTTGCATGATAGCGCGGGGCAGGGTCCTGCTGCTTGAAAGATGTCTCATGTTCTTCATCGATGATGACCAATCCTAACCGCTGGAACGGTAGGAACACTGCCGAGCGAGCACCGAGAATGACATCATAGGGATTGCGGGAGAGTTGCTTCTGCCAAATCTCCACACGCTCAGCATCACTATAACGAGAATGGTATATGCCCAGACGATTGCCAAAAACAGCGCGTAGGCGGTCCATCATCTGCACAGTGAGTGCAATCTCAGGCAGCAAGTAGAGCACCTGCTTGCCTTCATCGAGTGTCTTCTGGATGAGGTGGATATAGATTTCCGTCTTGCCGCTCGATGTCACGCCATGCAACAGTACAACCTTCTTGCGCAAGAACTGGAACAGCAACTGATTATAGGCATCCTGCTGGGCAGCATTGAGTTTCTTGATACACTCGGGATGCGGCTCACCGCCATGATTCAGACGACCGACCTCGCGTTCATAGGTATATAGAATTTTTCGATCGATGAGCGATTTCAGCACCGCTGCTGTACAGTGGCTTTCATTCATCAGTTCATCGCGAGTGACCTCAGCGATGCGGGCTGCCTCGCCAGTCGTTTGCCCAAGGGTATCAGCATAACCGCTCATCGACAGGAAGTCAACCAATACCTTCTGCTGCTTCTCGGCACGTTGCAGCATATCGAGGGCGATGTGGAGGGCTTGTTCATTGCGGAAAGGCTCGCATAGGCCGATATAGGTCTCGGTCTTCGGACGATAGCCTTCCTCGTTCTTCAGTCCGGCGGGCAGGGCGGCATTCATCACTTCCCCCAGCGGTGCCATATAATATTGACTAATCCACTGCCACAGCTGCAGTTGTGCAGGCAGCAAGATGGGCTTCGCGTCAAGGAGTTCTATGACAGGCTTCACCTCGAATTCTGGCTTGCGGTCGTGCAGACTGACAATGATGGCTGTATAGCGCTTCGACTTGTTGAACGGTACTACGACGCGCATGCCAGCCTTTGCCCGTGCCGCTAGCTCGTCGCTGATGGCATAGGTAAACACCCCGTCGAGAGGCAATGGCAATATCACGTCGACATATCGCATAGGCTGCAAAGATACAAAAAAAAACAGACTTCCACTGCAGGAGGTCTGATTTTTTTATAAGAAAAAGATTCAGGAATAATCTGAGTGGTTTAGAAGAACCACGTGGCACTGAGTTGCCATGAGTTATAATTGCCCCTGAAACCATCTACAACAGCGTCTGTAGCATCACGGAGCGTCACATCGCCTGTGCGGCCAAGGGCAACGTTGTAATTTGCCGTAAGCTGCAAGTTGAATACCGTAACGCCCGCACCTACGTTTACACTGAAATTAGAATCTCTCATCCGCCACACCAGCACATCGTCTTCATATTCACTCAGAGTTTCTGACTCATCGCCTAAACGGAAAGCAACCTGTGGCCCGGCATAAGCGAAAAGATTGAAGGTGTCAGCCAAGCCAAGAGTATAGCGGGCGTTCAGTGGCACCATGACCTGTCGGGTCTTCAGGTGTTTCACACCAAATTCTCTCCTCATTGGGAATGGAGACTGCTCGCTATCGTCCACGTCTGCATAGACGTCGGTAAGCGTGGTCTCACGGTGGTTGTAGAGTGCAGAAATGTCCATGCCTAGTCCCACGATTGGTATCGTAAACTTAAGCGTGGGACCAAAGAACCATCCTTTACGGTTCTCGGCATTAAACACTTCGCTTTTGAACTTCAGGTCCGTAACGTCGAGACCGCCCTTGATGCCGAATTTCACCTGTGCACCAACGGTCAAGGTTAAAATCAAGCAAAACGACAACGCAACGAGCCTTGCCTTAATCACAGGGCGGAGAAGGGATTTCATGACTATCAATTGTCAACGGTCAATGTCTCTGGCGGCGAACCGACACACGAGCTCCCGACGATGAACTGGATGACGAACGCTCCTTGGGCTTGCTCGATTTCACGGTCTTCGTACGAGCAGGACTAGCCTCCTTCGTCTTCACCTTCTTCTGCTTCACGTCAGCAGTGGCAACAGCCACGCTGTCGAGAGAATCACCCATTTCGGGCTTACCCCAGATGTGGGTTTCGAATTCCTTCAGCTCGGCCTCAATGCGTTTCTGCTCAGCACTGATCTTCGTCGAGTCGTTGCCACAGATGCGAGCCAGCGACTCTCCCAACATGTTGTTGGTCTTATAGATAGTGCCCTTGTACATGTTCAGCGTGAAATAATCATCGACGCTCATCGTTGCAGCATTGTTCAGATTGCTCGTCATGATGGTCTGTTTAGCCAGGAAGGGAGCCAAGTCATCGTACTTCACCCAGAAAAGGGGTTTCTTCTCATCGACACCGCCCCACTCTTCTACCCAAATGGGACAAAGGGCCAACACCTTCGTGTGGAAAGTTGACGTGGCCTGATCGTAGTAGGCGCTCTCCTTGATGTAATAGGCTGTTACCTCCTTCGAAGGGATGTCGCTATCCTCAAGACGAATGCCCTTATCGGTACGCTCGAAGAAGATACCCTGGTCCTTCAAGAACTGCAGGGGTTTGATACGTGCCGAGTCGGTGAAGAGCTCGTTGCCGTCAAGGCGATACTCATAGGCCGAGATTCCTCCATTTTTCGCACCGCGCATCATCAACTTGAACATGTAGGTGAACAGGTTCATCTGCGTACCCACAGGTTCCTTCGGGTAGTAGAGGCCGGCATTTGCATCGTCGTGCAAATCCACCTCGCGATAGATGTCACGGCGCCACACCACATCTTCCGACATCGAGGCCTGCGTGGGGAACGACAGTTGTGCACGCGTGGTCATCGTGTTGGCATTCGATTTCTGAGTGGCTGCCTGCTGCTGTTGCTGCTGTTGGTTGCGACGCTGCTGCGGCTGGGCTGACAAGCCCAAAGTAACAAAGTAACAAAGGACCAAAGTGATAAGCCTTGCCACCATATTTACTTCTATCTTCTTCATTTTATCTTACTATTTCGTTTCAATATTATTTCATCTTGCCTTCTTTAGGGTAAGCTTCCTTTACCTCACGATGAACTCCATGGCACCGGGCAGCGTGCGCTGGATACCGTCGGGACCAATGGCCTTCACACCACGAACGTAGAAACGCTTGTTGCGTGAGAGCTTGCGGAATGTATCTTTCTGGCGACCCGAGAACGAGGCTCCTTCCGAAGCAATAGGAATAGAGTTACCCATGTCGTCGAAGAACACCGTCTCGAAACTCAAAACCTTGAAGGGGATATCGAGGAGTCCGTCGTCGATGGCCGCATGGAGCTGATCCATGGCCACCAGCGAGGCCTTCGGCATATTTCCGCCCTTGAAGCGGTCGCTACCCACCACGACATACGGAGTCGGATCGGGCAGTTTGCGCACCTTGAACGTGACTTGTGCCATCTGACGTGTCTTTCCCTTGTCGTTTGCCGACACCGTGAACACCACGTCCTTGCCAACGGCAGCCGGTGTTGCCACATAATGGCCGTCACCTTTTGCCACCAGCGAACCGCCACTCATCGACACCGACACAGCATTGGCTGGAACACCCGGCACGCTGACGCTCATCGGGTTCTGGAATCCGGCATAGAGCACGTTCATCAGGTCGGCAGCCACAGTGGCTCCTGTGGGTGCCGGGATAACGGAATACTTCTGCAGGAAGTCGCGACGCATGGTCTCACCAGCGGCATTGCGCGTGATAAGATAGCCACTGAAGGAGTGTTCTCCTACGCCACCGGCCGTGAAGGAATACTTACCATTCGCATTGATTTTCGAGCCATTCACGTAGATTTCGGGCTGCATCGTCGTATCGACGGCTGCCATGACGATGTCGGCCTTAAACACCTCACCTGGATAGAGCGTCGTCTTCTCAGGAATGACAAAGGCATCAAGTCTATTCACACGGATATCCTTCACGTCGATGTTCGACACAAGCGTGTGAAGCACCTCGCCCTCAGCATAGCGCACGTCGCTCTGCAGCTTAGACAACAGCGTAATGGCAGCAGCCACTGGCATGTCCTCAAACATGTATTCCTGCCAGTTCTTGCCCAGTGCGCGTGCCGACTTCGGCACTTCGGTGGTCAGGTTGCTGGAAATGATTTCCTGCTGCTTCGGATCACCCACCATCTTCAAGATGCGCTCACGGTAGGAGTTAATCATCTCGAACAGATGGCGGCCCTTGCCAGTACCGGGAGAGAGCATAATCTGACTAGCGGCCTCCAGGTCGTCCTTGGCCTTGATGTTATCGATGTCGGCATCCTTGCCATCAGCCTCAACGACGATTGCCTCTTTCAGCTGCTGGGCAAAGTTATATAGCGAATCGCTCATCAGCTTCACCGCCTGCGACTTCTCAAACCACTGCCTGACCTTCTCGGGGTTCTGCTTCATCTGCGCGGCAAACGTGTTGTAGATGGCCTCATTCTCCTTGGCAGAGTTGCTAGTCGTACGACCGAGGCTCTCCTCTACAACCGTAAAGCCATTGAGCACCTCATTCGAGACGTTCAGAGCCAGCATGGCCATCAACACCACATACATGAGGTTGATCATCTTCTGGCGGGGCGATACGTAATTTCTTCTAATTGCCATTATTCTATTCTATTAAATCTGAGAATTCTGAGTACTCTGAGAATTCTGAGTATTCAGAGAACTCATGCCGCCTTGTGGCATGTTCACCGTCATGGCCTCGATCATACGGGTGTAGATCTTGTTCAGCTCGGCAATCTGCTGTGCCATCTTGCGGCTCTGCTCATTGATCTCATCGATAGTGCCAATCTGCTGGCTGGCACCCTTGAGTTGCATCTCATAGACCTTACAGATACCCGTAAGTGTGCGGTTGAGGTTCTCCATTTCCTCGGAGTCACGGGTCAGGCGCTGGCTCTGCTCGCTCACCTTCTGAAGCATCTCGGTCAGCTTGTTGAGTTCTTCAACATAGTTGCCCTGAGCCTCAGCCATATCGGGAGTGCTTTCCTTCTGCTGCTCAATCCATGAGCCGCCACCGACAACACCACCGGCAACGCCACCGCCACCGGTAACAATCACACCGCCTTCACCAGCAGTGCTTTCACCGGAAACAACTGTTCCATCGCCAACAACGCCAGTGCCTCCTGCACCACCGCCACCGATGATGATGGTTCCACCACCACCGCCACCTGCGTAGCCGCCACCGCCGTGACCGCCACCATAAGCAGCAGCCATGCCCATGTCGGTTCCTGCATCGGCATGCTCACCGTCGAGAGGCTGGGCATCACCGCTGAAGCCTTCCTCGCCATTAACCAAAACACCCGTATCCGCGCCCACATGGGTAGGCAGAACACGGCCGTCGGCAGTTTTGTCGAACGGGCGGTCGAAACCTGAGATGAAGAACACCAGCACCTCAGTACCCATACCGAGGAACAGCCAGAAATTAGCTCCAGGCATGTGGGTCAGTTTGAACAAGGCACCCAGAATCACGATTGAGGCACCCCAGCTATAGGCGTAGTTCATGAACGTCTGTCCGGGGACACTATCCAACCACTTCTGCAAGCGGTAGATGATATTATATTTGCTGTACTGTGTCATCCTTTTATTTACGATTTACGGATTTACGATTTTCTATTTCTTCCTTGGAGACTTAGCTTCTATCTCTTTTTCTTACCTTTTCCCTTACTCTTGCCACTTTTGCCGCCTTTAGCCTTCTCACTGGTAGTATTAGCCAATGAGCGCACACAGCGGAAGCCGATATAGGAGCGTGGCTGGTTCTGATACTCCCACGTACGCCAAGCAGAGCGGATGTAGCTCTCAGGATCCTTCCACGAACCACCGCGCACGCTCTTCTTCTTCAGCTTGTAGGGGTCTTCCTTCGCGGCTTTGTATTCCAGCTGCGGGTTCAAGTCGTTCATGGCATCAACGCCAGCCTCTGTATAGATAGTCGACGTCCACTCTGCCACGTTTCCAGCCATATCGCACAAACCGTTAGAGTTCGTGCCGTAGATGCCTACCTTCGATGTAATCAGGTTGCCATCCTTGGTATAATTGCCACGATCGGGCTTGAAGTTTGCAAAAAAGCAACCCTCGCCACTCTTTACCTGCTCGTTTTCCCAGGGGAACTCAGTCTGATCCTTACCACGGGCGGCATACTCCCACTCTGCCTCTGTCGGCAAGCGGTAGCGCTGCACATAGCGGGCCTCCGGGCCCAAGCCCTTCAGCAGATATTCCGTGCGCCAGGCGCAGAAAGCATTGGCCTGCTCCCACGTCACACCCACCACGGGATAGTCGTTGTAGGCGGGATTCGAGAAATAGTTGCGCAGATAGACTTCGTTATCTGAGTTTTGGAAGTCGTTCACCCAACACGTTGTGTCGGGATAGATGTTCACAATATATGTGTTCAGGAAGTCCCACGGTCCCGTGAGTTCGCGGTTGATGGTCTGTCGCACGATGCGTCCCTCGTCGTCGATGTAGGCAGTATCCTTCGAAATCATCACCCTGTCATTGGGATTCACTACTACGTCGGTATTCAGGTTGCGCTCCTCGACAACCAGGCGATTACGACGCAAAGCGGCCGTGGTATAGTCATAGACTTCGTAGCGATAGTTCATCTGCGAATAGTCCAACAGTTTCTCGCCCGTCACGGGATTCGTCACATAGAGGCTCTCAATGGCACGCTGCTCGTCCTCATTGGGCTTGCGAGGGAGCGGCTTCTTCCAGTTCAGATGTGGAGTGACCTCCTCGCCTTTCTCCTCGGTAATCATATAACTCTCATCACCGCCATAGTTGGGATCGGCCAGACGTGTACGAAGGATGGAGTCGCGCACCCAGTTGACGAACTGCTTGTACTGAGAGTTTGTCACCTCGGTCTCATCCATCCAGAATCCGTCCACCGACACATCTCTCACTGGCGTCTTCTTGCCCCACAGCGTGTCTTGCTCATCAATACCCATGCGCAGCCAGCCGCGACCGATCTTCGACATGCCGTAAGGAGTAGGCTCGCTGAATGTGCGACCGCTTACGCCAACGACCTCGCCGCCCTTACCCGACGACGAAGCATGCTTTGCGCTCATGCAACCAACCATTGCCAAAGTGACAAAGGAACAAAGTAACAAGGAAACAATCCCGGTTGCTTTGCCTTTCACTCTGCTGTTGTTCTTTCTTTTCATATTGTTCTTTATCATCTGTTATTTCACTTTCAACTTTTTCACCTCTCTGTCCCCCTTCCCTTTAGGGAGGGGATGGGGGTAGGCTACAAGATTCTCACACTCTGGTGCCGGTTCTTTCCTTTCTTCACCAGGTTTACATCGACCTGATAGCCCAGGAACAGCTCATGCGAACCATTGGCAGGATTGACGGACGATGTGTAGCACTCGTAGCTGTAGCCTGCCACAATGCCTTGGAACTTACCGCCGACGAGGACTGTCACCGATGTCTGCGGGCTATAGGTAACACCGAGATACATCAGCTTCTCCTCGTGTTTGTAGGTCAGGCGGCCCGTGATATCCGCACGCCACGCCACCAAGTCGGTGCGCACGAGAAACGAGGGCTGCACTGATAGAAACGGATTTTTCAGCCGAATATTGTATCCACCCGTTAAATAATATGTGCGATCCACCTGAATTTCGTTCCGTTCACCCAAATGAACAAGGGGGGCTGTCAGGTGGGTGGCACTCGCTCCAGCATACCACGGGCCATGCATGTAATACAGGCCAAAACTCAGGTCGAGGGCACTGCCCTCCACTTGAGATGACGCAAATGCCGGGTCGTTGGAATCTTCCAAATCCAGTTTCGATCCGTCGAACGATTCGCTCAGCAGTCCCGCCTGCACACCCGCACTCATGGTACCGCCAAAGAACTTGAATTTAGCTGCATATTGTCCCTGCAGACGCTGATGGGAGAACAGACCGATCTTGTCGCTCATCAGCTGTACGCCCGCGCCATGATACATCTTCATACCATAGAACGGCATGTCGGCAGCGAAGAAGGCTGTCTGCGGATTGTTCCGGAAACCCGCCAGTTCCAAGGCATAGGCGGCAGTTACATTGATTACCGCCTGCTTGCCGATGGCAGCAGGATTGTAGGATGGCTCCAAGTCGAAATAATGACTGAAATGGGGATCGTATTGTGCACGAACCCCCGTGCTGGCCATCACCAACATCACTAATATCGCTATCTTGCGTTTAAACACGCTATGATAACGGCCTATTCAGTATTTTATTGTATAATCACATAAAAATGCGATTCAAAAACAGGAAAAACGAACAACAAATGCTCTTTTCCTTGATAATTAATTACTATTTGCTGATTTTTTTCTTGTTTTTCTTTCATATTTCATGAGAATTGTATACTTTTGCAGCTTGAATGTCATTTCGAAGGCACTTTTTTATGTCAGAATTGATAAAACATTACAAATAATTAAAAACAAGATGAGAAAACTTCTACTATTGATGACTGCGATGATAGTCGGCACAACGCTATCATTCGCACAAAATGACACTTATGAACTCGTCACTAGCGAAAGCACTCTGGCTGCTGGCGACGAAGTGCTGATTGTTTACGTTAGCGGCAGCAACTATTATGCCATGGGGGCCCAGTCCGGCAATTACCGCAGTGGTGTGAAAGTTACGGTGAGCAGCAATGCTATCTCACTGCCAAGTACGAGCACGGATGTCACCCGTTTCACTTTAGACAAGAATTCCAACTATTGGTTATTCTATTCTGAAAGCGATAAGGGATATTTGGGGCAAGGTTCAAGTGCTTACTTGACAACATCAACAACTATAGGTACAGCCAATAACGTCACGCTGAGCTACGGCAGTTCGGGTGCCACCAGTTTCAAATTTGGCACTACTAATTCAAGATATTTGACCTATTCGACCAACAACAGCCGATTCTCCACAACCACCAGCTCAATCACGAACATCCGCATCTTCAAACTGAAGATTGTTGCAAATCCACCTACCTTCAATCCTGCAGGTGGCAATTATGATACCGAACAAAACGTGATGTTATTGACAACAACTTTAGGTGCCAAAATTTATTATACCACAGACGGTTCTACGCCAACCACCAACAGCACTGAATATACAAATGCCATTTTTGTGGGCGAAGGCACGACTACCATCAAGGCTATTGCCGTAAATAGAGGTGTTACCAGCGAAGTGGCAGAGGCTACTTATATTATCAAACTTCCCGAGAAGGAAACATTCCACCTTGTTACAAACGCAGCAACACTGGCTGCCGGTGATACGATTATCATTGTCTATGGAACCAATGGAAAGGTCATGGGCGACCAGATCAGTGAGGGTAATCGCGCTTGTACTAAGTTCAACATTACGGGCGATAGCATTGTCATGCTGAAGGAAAACACTGCTGCTACACGCCTCATCCTTGGTGGTAGTGGCAATGCACGTACTTTCCAGGCCATTAATAACACTGAAGGATTCCTATACAATAGTGGTGCCAATGGTTACCTTAACACTCAGAGCGTTGCCGGCGACAATGCCAAGGCTTCCATCGCCATTGCCGAGAATGGCAATGCAACCATCACCTTTACTGCAGAGGGTAGCAATAATCTGTTGGCATACTATTCAGCCGGTCCTGGTGGCGACGACCCTACCCCGCCAATCGTTGGTGCACCCCGCAAGGCTCCCGTGGCAGGCAGTGAGGTTGACTGCTTCACATTCATCAATGAAATCAATGAAGACGAAGACTACTACCCCGTACAAATCTACAGCAAGAACATCCACGAGGTGACATCTACCGATATCAACATGGACGGGCATACAGATATCGCCGACTTGACGGCACTTGTCAACTACCTACTCGGTAATAATACCAACAACATCGATGTGAATGCCTGTGACACCGATGGCAGCGGCACTGTAGATGCCTATGACATCCCTGCACTGGTAAACATTATTCTTACACAGGAATAAAGAACGAGATATTCACTTAATTAGAGATATTCGTGTTCGAAACATAAAAATATAACAGATATGAAACGACTAATAATAATCGTAACCGCCATGTTGCTGACTGCCCTCAACGTCAGCGCACAGCAAATCAGTCGTGAGGTCGCAGCTCAAAAGGCCTCCGCATTTGTCAACAAGGACAACTCGCAAGTGAAGCAGATGCTCACACTCGCCTATAAGGCCGACAAGGCTGCTACGCCATTCTCATCGAAGGATGATGCCTACCTTTATGTGTTCAACAAAGGATTCAACCAGGGATTTGTCGTCGTCAGCGGTGACGAGCGCACCAACGACATTCTTGGTTACAGTAACGAAGGCTCGTTTGACCCGAACAATCTACCGCCAAGCTTGAAGTACTTCCTTGAGGAATACGAGCAACAAATCAAGTACATGCAGGAGAACAACATCCAGCCTGCCAAGGACATTGCAAGAGCACCGAAAAACAACATCGGCTACCTCATCAAGACCAAATGGGACCAGGGCAGCCCATACAACTACTATCTGAGCGGTTGCTACACTGGCTGCGTGGCTACAGCTATGGCACAGGTTATGTTCTATTGGCAATGGCCACAGGATGCCACCACCACTATACCCTCTTACTATGTAAGTGGCAATAGCCTTTCCGGCAGTTCGCTCTCTCCCACTACTTTCGAGTGGTCGAAGATGAAACTCACCTACAGCAGCTTTGATTACAATGATGATCATGCTGTGGCAAGACTGATGCAATATGCCGGCCATGCAGTGAAGATGCAGTATTCCACCTCTGGCTCTGGAGCCTATGAGAGGGATATCATCAATGCCATGACCAACTACTTCGGCTATCCGAAGGACGAACAACTCATCTATCGTACAGGACTCACTGCCACACAATGGGCAGACACCATCTATGCCAACTTGGAAGACGAAATCCCTGTTATTATGTGTGGTGCCAATTCAGGTGGAGGACACTGCTTTATATGCGACGGCTATCAAGACGGAAAGTACCATATTAACTGGGGGTGGAGTGGATATTACGATACCTATTTCGATTTAGAAGTGCTGGCACCTGGTGGAACAGGAAGTGGAGCATCAGGCAGCGGTGGCTACACGAGCAACCGTTCTATCGTGACTCGTATCCACAATCCCAACAAGGTCATTCCTGCATTACCCGAAGACAGTATTCCTCTAACGGCTGAGGGCATCCGCCTCTATGCCGGAACGCAAACGCTCTCACGCTCTGCCCGTGCTAACTCTGTCAGTAGCGACCTACGCTTTTACATTCCTGTACAAAGCAATATCACTGATGAAAATCAGGTCGACACACTCATCACCGGAATGGGTTGTTTTGATGAATACGACAACCTCATCGGTGTCTACGGTGCCCGTTATCGTCTCTTCGATAGTGATGGCGGAGCTTATTCTGACGACCTCGAGAGTTTCGGTAGCGAAATGCCTTATGGTACCTATAAATTCTATCCCGTCTGGGGTGATGTTATTGCCAATCGTTGGCGCAAGATCAATGGTGTGGACAGCCGATACATCCAAGCTGTAGTGGCCGAAAATGGAGAAACCATCAACGTTGCTCCGTCAAGAGGTCTTTCTGTTACCATCAATGAAACAACCTCTGGTAGTGGCAGCAGAATTACTTACGCACAGACCATGACCGTTACTAATACAGGCATTGAGCCTTATACGGGTGGACTGTATATCTTGTGCGAAGGTTATATTTTAGGAGAAGAGGCCATAGAAGAACTACCTGTCGGTTCCAGTAAAAATTTTACAATTACCAATTATATCGGAACGATAAATTACGATAGTAGCGGTCAAGCGACAAGTATTACCACAGGCAAGACTTCTATCAACAACTTAGAAGTTATGATTCTAAATAGCCTTACTCTTACTGATGGATTATGGGATAATTACCCAGACCTTGTCGGACTTTATAATTTCTGGACGGAAAATCCTTGGACAGGAACAAGTCATGTGGGTAACAATGTGAAATTCAGCGTAGAATTGGCCAACTTTGGCTATAAAAGCTCATCGCAGAATGTGAAAGTAACTGTCTTCCCCAAAGGAGGCAAGGTAACAAGCGGCACCAGCCAGACAAAGAGTTTCACCATTAATCCTTATTCACTGGGGTCAGCCGAGTTTGAATTCAACAACCTCACTTACGGTAATGAATATGACGTAGAGATTCTTTACAACTTTTTCGGTGAGGAAACTGGTGACACCTTAAGCCTCTATGGCTATGGTATCAATCCCGTTAAGGGCGTCCTCGTCTATGGAAGCGAGTCCTCATTCTTAATGCTCGACGATAAAGTTTCGGAATGGGAAACAATTCCCGACGATGCTTACTATGTGGATGCCACGTTGTCCGACAAGGCAACCAGCCTAGTACCGGGCAATAATCCCAACACTGTCTATATTCTCGCTGAGGGTTCATCCGTACCTACCAATCTGGAAGGCAGGAATGTCGTTATCGGCACTACTTGTGCTGAACTGAACATAGAAGACGGCTACGAGTTCTACACGCCTATCGACTTTACTGCTAATACCGCCAACTACAAACGTACATTTGTTAACGGTAACGACGGAACGACAGGCAATTGGGAAACGCTTGTCCTACCGTTCGACGTCACTCGCGTAACCAAGGACAACGGTACACCCCTCAGCTGGTTTACCAATATGTCACAACATGGTAAGAACTTCTGGATTTACACATTCGGATCGGAGGACGATAACCACACCGTAGTATTCAACTGCCCCGAATCGGCAACCATGCTCGCTGGACTAACTCCTTACCTCATCACTGTTCCCGCAGAGAGTTCGAAGTGGAGCAACAAGTGGGTACTTACAGGAAAGGAACTCACCTTCTCGGGTGAAAACGTATTGGTGAAATCATCAGGTAAGTCAGTCACCACACTGGGAGCTGACAAAAAGTATGACTTTATCGGCCACACCTACTCCTACGAAACCAACCAAGTGTACTACCTCAACGAGACTGGCGACCGTTTCGAGAACACCCACACTGCTTGGGCTGAGCTTGATCCGTTCCGTTGCTACTTCGTGGGCTACTTCAATAATGAGGCACTTACCATCAAGATGCGTCTCGGCGATAACGAGAGTACCGGTATTGAGGGAACGCTGGTTGACAACGATGCTCCCACCGCAGCCGCACCCGCAGTCTACACGCTCGACGGCAAGGCTGTTGGCAGCGATGTGAAGCAACTGCCTGTTGGCACTTACGTTACAAAGGGCAAGAAGTTCATGGTGAAAAACTTCAATCCGACCTTCCCTAAGCTCAAATAGAGCCCACTCACAAAGCCTTCCATAAGGAAAGGGAGGCTAGGAACACATAGCAAGGAGCAGTCGCACAGTTGTGCAGCTGCTCCTTTTTTGTGTGACTCCCGCACCCATCCCGACTGGCTAAAGCAGGCGTTTCGTGAAACTAGGGCAATCATCCCGATTATCATGAGTAATGCTCTGGTGAAGTAAATTAACTTAATTTGTGCAGTAAAATAAGTTAATTTGCAAGGTAAAATAAGTTAATTTACTGAGTAAAATAAGTTAATTTACCGCACAAATTAAGTTAATTTACTGAATAAAACAAGTTAATTTGCTGAATAGGGTCAATACTCTAGGTTCACAGGAGCAATACTGTAGATACACTGGAGCATTGCTTAAGACAGACTGGAGCATTGCTCAAGGCTCACAGGAGCAATACTTTAGACAAACTGAAGCATTATTTTTCGGAGCATGGAAGATTACTGTAGCGGGTATAGACGATATCTTGAAAACGTTAATAGATAATAATTATCGCGGGGTGACACTTTACTTATTTCGCACGCGCACGTCAAATGAAAACACAAAACCTAAATGAAAAGATGAAAAAAGACCAAACGATGCGTGTCGGAATCATCGGTACGGGATGGATAGCCGAGAAGGCAGCCATCACACTTGACGGACTGCCCACATGCGAAGCCTATGCCGTGGGGTCACGTACGGCTGAGAAGGCAACGGCCTTTGCTGCTCGGTGGGGCATCAGCAAGGCTTACGGCTCGTACCAGGAACTCATCGATGATCCTGACGTAGACCTCGTCTACGTAGGCACGCCCCACTCCCACCACTACGATGTGACGCGGGCTGCATTGCTGGCAGGCAAGCCGTGTCTGGTGGAGAAGGCTTTCATGGCCAACCATCGGCAGGCCGCCGACATCGTCGCACTGGCCCGCGAGCGAAAGGTATTCCTGGCAGAGGCCATCTGGACACGTTATCAGCCCGCTGTGACGATGGTTCGCGAGCTCATCAGCAGCGGTCGCATCGGCACACCGCGATTGCTGACGGCCACATTAGGTTACTCGATGGGCGAGAAGCCCCGCATCATGCGCCCCGATCTCTGCGGCGGAGCCTTGCTCGACCTGGGCGTCTATGCCCTGAACTTCGTGCGCATGTTCTTCCCCGCCGACATCGTCAGCATGGAAAGCCAATGCGTGAAGTCGGCGACGGGTATGGATCTCACCAATGCCATTACACTCGTGCTGAGCGACGGCATGCTTTGCAACCTGCAGTCGAGTGCCGCCTGCGTGGGCGACAATATCGGCGTCATCGCAGGCACCGAGGGTAATCTGATCATCGACAACATCAACAATCCGCAACGCATCACCGTGAACGGACCCGACCGCACGTATGTCGAGACACTCCATGTGCCTCAGCAGATCACGGGCTACGAATACCAGTTTGCTGCCTGTCGCCAGGCGCTCATCGACGGTTTGCTAGAGCCGCGCGAGATGCCGCTCGACGAAACACTATACATCATGCAACTCATGGACAGCCTGCGCCGTAAGTGGGGAGTCCGCTATCCTATGGATTAGAAACCCAATAAACACAATAGAAACACATGACGATGAAACGAATTCTTACTGTTGCTCTGCTGGCAGGTGCTTTCTTGTCGGCTAGCGCCAACGACGATGATCTGTTTGTGCTGCATAACGGCAATGCAACGATGACCATCGACACCGCGAAAGGCGGAAAAATCATGTCCCTGAAGTATCAAGACAACGAAGTACTATCGCAGTCGCGCTGGCCGGAGTCGTTCGGCAGCACGTTCTGGACCAGTCCGCAGAAGGAATGGAACTGGCCGCCCGTACCCGAGTTCGACAAGATGCCTTATACGGTGGAAAGCCGCGACGATGCACGCCTAGTCATCAGGAGTCAGAAGTCGGAGCGTCTGGGCTTCAGTATCGGCAAAGACTTCTCCTCCGACACCGCCGATGGAGCCTTCGTCGTGACCTATTCCATCAAGAACGAGAGCAGCGAAACACGAAGTGTGGCACCGTGGGAGATCACCCGCGTTCCTAACGGAGAAGGCATTATTTTCTTCGAGGCCGTCGACGACAAGGTCTGGCCCGAGGGACTCATGTCTTTCCACAGCACAAGCGGTGTGATGTGGTATCTGACCGACGAGGCTGCACAAAACCGCAAGGTGAATGCCGACGGCCGCGGCTGGCTGGGCTACTTTGCTAACAACATGGTGTTAGTGAAGAAGTTCCAAGATCTGAAGGCCGACGAGCCCGCTCCCGACGAGGCCGAAGTACAAGTCTACGTGAATCGCGGCAAGACTTACATTGAACTCGAGAGCCAAGGCCCCTACACGCTGCTCCAGCCGGGCGAACAGCTCACGTGGACCGTGCGCTGGTATCTGCGGCCTGTCGAGGGTGGCAACGATCTGCAGGAGAGTATGGAGAAAACACTTAAGAATATCGTCACCAAAGGAGAATAGACATTAGGAGTGTAGTAGTGGGAGGAGTGAAGGAGTGTAGATATTACTTCACTCCTCCACGCTTTTTTCCTACACTCCTTCACTCCTTCAGTCCTCCTCTCGAATTGTTAAATATATCGAAAAACGATAAACTTTTATCGTTTTTATTTGGTTGGTATTGAGAAAAGATATACCTTTGCATATCGAAAATCAATAAATAAGCAAATTAAAACGATAAAAATGATGAAAATTAAATCATTATTCCGCAACGCCATTAAGAATTGGCCGGGAATTCTCTTTCTGCTTGTATTAGCTGCCATGATGGCTTGGTTGATGTATGGCGACATCACCAGAATGCAAGCAGCAATCACGAACTATGAGTATTATCAGAACTTCATCTATCTGATAGACAACATCGCCAGAACCTATTTCTTCTGCATCTTCTTGCTGATGATATACCTTACTTATATTAATAAGCAGTACTCCAAGTGGTGCGTTCGTCTGTTTTATCTGGTTGGTATATCCATCTTCATCTTTTTTGCATTTGCCGGCCAATTCAGCAAGTATGTTTTCAACATCGTTGAGAGCGATTACATCGACAAGTTCCCCAGAATGGCACATACTCTGTATACCGGCCCTCTTTACTGGATGACCATCGGCCTGTTCTTTGTACCCAAAATACTGAAGGATGCCCGTAAACTCAAAGAAGAACAAGAACTCACTGTATAATCATTAAAAAACGATAGATATGAAAAAGAAACTGAATATTTTCTGTGTTCTGATGTTGCTGCTGATGGCAACACAGGTAATCATGACGTTTGTAACGGGTGCTGATGCTTTTGAGGAAGGATGGCGCAGAGGTACCGAAGATGCCAACATACCTTTTTCCTGGAAGATGTTTTTTGAATTCGTCGCCGAAATGTGCGCTGTAGTTGCAGCCCTTGTCTCGTTTTTTAGTTTTGTGCGTTTCATCCTCAATGTAAACCACGACAAGGTATTTGAGTGGAAAAACGTACTCTTGCTCCGCCTGACAGGAGTGGGATTACTCATTCTGGCACTCATAGCCTCTGCCGATGAATACTTCACTGGTTCAAGCCTGACAGAGGTTTACGATAATTATTTCGGCATACTGATATTCAGTGTGTTCAATCTGATTGTCGCCGAGGTATTTGCCATCGGACTGAAACTGAAAGAAGAACAGGAATTAACCATTTAAGCGGCTATGGGAAAGATTGTGGTAAACTTAGACGTAGAGATGGCCAAGCGCAAAATGTCGCTGAGTGAACTCGCTGAACGCGTGGGGCTCACGCTGGCCAATCTCTCTATCCTGAAGACAGGTAAGGCCAAGGCCGTGCGCTTCACCACTCTCGAAGCCATCTGCCGCGAGTTGGGTTGTCAGCCTGGCGATATTCTCGAATACAGAGACGAATAAACGGGGAAAGTGTTAATTCTTATTAATTATTGTAAGGGCGGCGTGACATTCCGCCCTCTACAGTATATATAAGTATAGAACGACGAACGACTGACAGATGTTTATACGCCACATACATGATAGCAAGAGAGTCGAGGACTTAGCTGCATTAGTGAATCAGTATGGCCCTGCGCTCATGACATTCGTCGGACGAATTGTCACCTGTCAGGAAGATGCTGAGGACGTGGTACAGGAGACTTTCGTGGCTGCTTACGAACATCTGAATGAATACAACCCCGCTAGGGCTTCGCTGAAGACGTGGCTTCACCGCTTGGCCTATCACGAAGCGCTGCATCATTTGCGACGACGAAAACGTCTGGTGGAGATACCGCTTGTAGTGAATGAGGAAATCCCCGATGAGTTACCGGACACGACGACCGTCGAACAGTTGGACGAAGCCATCCTGAAACTAACGCCCGAAGACCAGATGCTCCTGCAACTCTACTACTTCGACCAACGACCTCTGAAAGAAATAGCATACATCACAGGCAACGCCGACAACTCTCTCGATCGTGAAGTATCACGGCTCAGCAGCCAACTTCACCGAATACGCCAACGACTCAGAATCATCTTAACACGCATAAACGATGAAAAATGACGATCTTTTCCGCCAGGCCTTGCAGCGACAGAACGACCGAGCTGCAGGGATGAACATGCCCGACGATATGGAACAGCGGGTGATGAAGCGCATTCACGACCGTCAGGGAAAGTCTCGCCAGTGGAGCATCGTGGCGGCAGCAGCATCGGTGGCCGTGTTACTTGCCTTCGCATTCTGGCCTAAACAACAGCAACCAACCACCAACAGCAACACCAACACTGTGATAGTCGAAAACAAGCAAAACCAACCAGAAGCAGTACCAAACGCTGGTACAGCCACTACCACACAGCGGTACGACAACTACCACATAGCGGTACAGCCACTACCACATAGCGGTACGAAGACCAAACGCGTGGTTAAGACTCCCTCCCCCACCGCCGTTCCGTCTGCTGCGACTCCGTCACAACTCAACAGCCGCATCGCCCACATCGAAAAACAGGTGGACGTTCCCGACGAAATCAGCAAGGAGGCACAGCCGGAAAAGCTCATCGCTGCAACGGAGAACTCCACAACAGCAGTAGCTCAAGCCTTGCCCGCTGCCTCCCAGTCGCAGACGCTGACCGAACGCGACATCCCCATCACCCGACCGGAGAATTATAGGCATACGCCTGAGGAACTCGAACTGCTGAGGAAACAAGCCAACGAAGCCTACCTGAAATGGGCGGAATTGGAACTCGAAATCGCCAAGTATCATTTGGAACAAACAGCTCAACAATAAAAACGCTATGAAACGAATCCTTATCATGCTGCTCATTGCCGGCAGCGCCATCACAACAGCCTGTGCTCAGAAGAAAATCTATCCGAACACTCCACAAAACGTCATCGGGAATCTGAACCTTATTATTAACCTTTATGGCAATCAGCAGGGGCAGACTTATTCCGTCACCAAAAACCCCAATACCAATCTCATTGAGTCGAGCGAGCGCATCGTTCACTTCACCGCTTTTCCAGGCGACGCAGCCCTGGTAGTGCTCCCTCAGGACTTCATGAAGGACGAACCTTTCTCCTATCAGTTCTTGCACATCATGCCAGGCAACAACCAGAAGTTCTCGATACCTGTTGTCACCAGCGATATGAGGATGAGCAGGGACTTGCCCATCCGCACGAAGAACACGCAGGAAATGTGGTATATGGCTTGCAAGAACCCGGAGAATCCTCAGTTGCGCGATGTCTATGCTATCGTGTGGGAAGAGAAAGATGTCGATATCGTAGGCACCATCTATATGATTACCTCCCTGCGCCCCGACATCTACGAGAAGGAAATGGAGACCTCGAAGAAGATCTTCAAGATTGAGGGCCGCGTTGATGCCAACATCAAGGACTCACTCTACAACATCTACATCGCCGACTCTTATGCTGCTCTGAATGCTGTTGGCGACGACGACTACGTGGCATGCGTGCCCGTTGTGAACAAACGGTTTGAATATCAGACCGAGCTCGACCGCCCGATGGTAGGCCGTCTGCGCTGCATCTTCCCTGACGGCGAACTCTGCTCCGCATGGATCGACCTTGACTTCGTGCCCGGCGAGACCTACCACATCACCGTCCACAACGGCTACTATGACGACGACAAGGACTACGAGCGACGCGTGGGAAGACTATCTGGGAGAAGTCTGATATATACAGACAGAGTAGTGGAGGCTGATGAAACGCTACAGATTGACAGTCTCCCCGCTGCAGTCCAATCACAATTGTCACCTTACTGGGTTCCCTCGCCCCAGGTGCTAGCGCAGTTAGAGGCAAAGAAGAATGCCATCAATGCAAATGTAGAGGCCATCCAAGCTACCTACGCAGCACTTAAGCCCTTCCTAGACATGAAGTCACTCACAGGAACAGACAGATACTTCCTCCAGATTTCAATGCTCAACAAAGAACTGGACACGAAGATGAAGGACTTCATCAAATTATTCAATAGCACGGACTCACACCCCTCTATGCAAGCCGACAGATTGAAAGCATTAAGTTCCATGTACAAGGAATTCCTTAATTTCTACATTGAGCAGAACAAAGGTTTCATGGAGATATACAAGGAAGTGGGCGTTCTTACCAAAGAAGCCCGATCGACTCAGAAGTACATCAACAAGCTCATAGAAAAATACATGGAAGAGATGACGCAAATCATGTAGACGAAGTAAATATGCTATATGTTATGGTGAAAAATAAGGATGTAATAACATGTTTGTAAGTTATTCAATTAACCCGGGAAACACAACGGGGCGCAGTGATGCGTCCCGTTGCTTTTTCTTGTATGACCGATAACAAACCGGCAAGAAATACAATTCTTTTAAGCATATTAAAAAGTGCGTTATTGCCCTTGTTAATCACCTGAAACGTTAATAATCTTTAATTATACAACGGAATTTGCGATATAATTTGGTTTATGTTATAAACTTGTTTATCTTTGCAGTGCAATCCGGATGAATTGTGCTTCGTCCGACCTTTCTGCAGGAGGAAGGACGGGGCGCAAGAGAGTGTTAAACAACAGATTTCTTTAATCATCAAAACAGAAAACAACAATGGAAGAGAACAACAACATGACTGCCGAGCGCAGTCTGGAAATCATCACCGAGCAGATTGCACAAAGCCGCAAGTCGGCATCGAAGGATGCAGGACAGTCGCTCTTCATCGCTGGTCTTTGCATCATCGGCATAGCCCTGCTTGTCAGCATTTGCTACCTGCTCACTAACGACATGGCGTATTATCTGCTCTATGCCTTGATACCTGTATTAGTAATAGGTATTGACTATTATCTCAAAAGGAATAAGCCAAAGGCTCCTGCTAGCTTCGTCGGCTCAATGGTTGACAAGACCTGGCAGACATTCGGCATCTTCGCACTTTCCTTCTTCGTGCTTTCAATCCTGTTCAACAGACTGATGCTCTACGATGCCCATGTGGCCGATAATATACAGGTCTATTTCCAGAACCGTATCAGTCCTCTTGGCATCATCCTGCTGATGATGGGTATGGCCATCACCATTAATGGCTACATACTGAAGGCCCGTTGGCTGGTGTGGTGCGGCATCATTGGAGGTATAGGTGGATTCTTCTGGGATTCTTTCTGCGTAACAGAGACCTTATTGGCCAGATGTAATCTTCAAGGGAATTCCTACTGCGTTCTCAACGCCATCGCCGCCAACTTCATCGTTGCCTTGTTCGCCCTCGTCGGCCTGACGCTCCCAGGCTGGATGCTCAAAAAGCAGAAGTAGCCTATGCCGTTCCAACCATTAGACCCACTGTTGCACGCCGAGTTGCGACTTGCCGTCATGTCGCTGCTCATCAGTGCCGAGGAGGCCGAGTTCCCCTACATCAAGGAGCAGACGGGAGCTACGGCGGGCAATTTGAGCGTGCAGGTCGACAAGCTATCGGCGGCGGGCTATATCGAGGTAGAGAAGACCTTCAAGGGGAAGCGTCCTTGCACCATCTGCCGCATCACCGACAAGGGTCGACAGGCTTTCGAGGCTTACGTCAAGGCCTTGAAGAGCTATCTCATCAAATAACGCAGCCACTTTGGGGCACGCATAACAAATAAGCGATGAAGCCGTGAACTTCATCGCATATTTTGTTAGTAGTTTTTCCTATAACTCCGTACTGCCCATATTCCCATGAAGGAGGAGATGCCCATGAGTGCGAATACTTGATGGGCGATGCTTTGGAACGTGCCGCCGCGCACGAAGACGGTGCGGATGGCATCGGCGAAATAGTGCATGGGATTGACGTAGGTAGTCAGATAGGCCCAGTCGGGCATGGAGCGCACGGGGGTGAAGAGCCCCGAGAGCAGCAACAGGCACACCACGAAGAACCACATGACCAGCATGGCCTGCTGCATGGTATCGCTGTAGTTTGACACGATGAGACCGAACGATGAGAAGAAGAGTGCCAAGAGGATAGCTAGCAGATAGACTAGCCAGAGCGGTCCCTGACAGGTGACGCCATAGATAAGCCATGAAAGCACCAGACAAAGGGAGAGCACCACCAGACCGATAATCCAGTAAGGAATGAGCTTGGCAAGGATGAACGACCACTTCGAGACAGGGGTAACGTTGATTTGTTCGATAGTACCCTTCTCCTTTTCACCCACGATGTTCAACGCAGGCAGGAAACCGCAGAGCATCATCATCAGAATACCCATCAAGGCGGGAATCATAAAGACTTTGTAATCTTGGTGCTGATTGTATAAAAGTATAGTTGACGAGTCGACAAGTTGACGAGTTGACGAGTTGTTTGTTTCAGGTATTAACTTGTCAACTTGTTTACTTGTCAACTTGTCAACTAATATCTGCGAAAGATATGCCGAGCCAATCGAACCCTTGGTTCCATTAACCGCATTAGCCGCTATTAGGTATTTGCCATCACGGATTTCAAGGATGATATCAGCCTGCGAAGTCTCAATGTCTTTCAAGGCTTCCTGGTAGGTCGCTTTCTGACCATTGAAGATAAAGTAGTTCGATGCTTCTATCTGGTGGACGAGTTGCTGCGAGTGTGTGGTGCGGTCCATATCCACCACATCCACACGGATATTCTTCACCTCCTGATTCATCACCCACGGCATGATGCACATCACCATGATGGGGAAGATAAAGATAATCTTCGGCATGAACGAGTTACGCCGAATCTGCAGGAACTCCTTTTGTATAAGATACTTTATCATATTTGAAAGTTGAGAGCTGAGAGTTATTCCAACCGCGTCTTGAATTTCTTAAGTGAAACAACGAGCAAAAAAGCTGTCATACCAATAAGGACAGCCACCTCGTGCCATACCTCCTGGATACCCACACCCATAATCATCAGCTTGCGCATAGCCTGAATGTAGTAGCGAGGTGGAATGATCGCCGAAATCCATTGCAGGATGACGGGCATCGACTCTACAGGGAACAGCATGCCGGAAAGCATCACGGTAGGCAACAGCAGCACCATCGCCGATACGAGCAGGGCCACGAACTGCGTCTGCGCGATATTCGAGATGAGCAGTCCTAAGGATAGTGCAAGCAGTATGTAGATAAGCGAAACCACAAGTATCCACCCTAACGAACCTTGTAGCGGTACATCGAGCACGGTGGCCGATATCAGTAGGATCATAGCAAGGATGAGCAGTGCCAACAACAGATATGGCACCACCTTCGCCACGATAATCATTAGAGGGCGGACAGGCGAAACCAAGAGTACCTCCATTGTACCGCGTTCCTTTTCACGAACAATACTAACGGATGTCATCATGGCACAAATCAGCAACAGCAGCATACCCATGATGGCAGGCACGAAGTTGTAAGCCGACTTCATCTGAGGATTATAGAGAAGCCTCACCCCCGCCCCCTCTCCGAAGGGCGAGGAGAGTAAATCGTTCTTACCTCCGATGGGTTGAGAGAGAATTGCCTGTGCGTATGTTGTCCATTGCTGGGCCATGTTGGGGTCAGCACCGTCAACCATGATTTGCCAGGTGTGATTACTCCCCTTGCCCGCCGTAGGCGTTCCCCCTCGTCCCTTGGAGAGGGGGTTAGAGGGTGAGGCTGGGCCGGGGATGAGGCCCATATCGGCCTTCTGGCTGCGTATCATTAATTCTGCGTCTTTCGGTGTGGGGACAGTCGTGATAATCGTAAAGTATTCTGATGCTGCAAGGCGGTCGATGGCCTGCTGCGTCAAGTGGTCCATCTGCGAAGTCACCACCACCGTACGCACATTCCTCACATCGTTGGTAATAGCGAAGCCGAAAATCAGCATCAGCACAACTGGCATACCGAAAAGTATCAGCATCGTACGCTTGTCGCGCAAGATGTGTTTGGCTTCCTTGATTACAAAATTAATGAACTGCTTCATATTATTGAACAATGAGCATTAATCCGAAGAACGTGTGGCTTGCCGAGCTAAGTAAGTGAACACATGATCCATGTCAGGCTGTCCGAAGTTGCGTTTAAGTTCCTCAGGCGTCCCTATCGCACTGATCTTCCCATCCACCATAATCGAGATGCGGTCACAATATTCTGCTTCGTCCATATAGTGAGTCGTCACGAAGACGGTGATACCTCGCGAGGCAGCCTCGTAAATCAATTCCCAGAACTGTCGGCGGGTAGCAGGATCTACTCCACCCGTGGGCTCATCAAGAAACACTATTGATGGCTCGTGAAAGATGCTCACCGAGAAGGCGAGTTTCTGTTTCCAACCCAATGGAAGTGAACCTACGAGGTCGTTCTTGTGATCCTCGAACTTCAACTGGCGCAGCAACTTTTCACTTTTCACTTTGATCTCTTCACTTTCCATCCCGTAGATGCCGGCAAAGAGGCGTATATTCTCGCTTACCGTCAAATCCTCATACAGGGAGAACTTCTGACTCATATAGCCGATGTGCTTCTTGATCTGTTCGTGCTCCGTGCGAATGTCGAAGCCTGCTACTCGCCCCATGCCGCTGGTGGGCTGGTTCAGTCCTGTCAGCATATGCATCGCGGTGGTTTTGCCTGCGCCATTTGCACCGAGGAAGCCGAATATCTCGCCTCGCTTCACATTGAAACTGATGTCATCGACGGCATGAAAGTCACCAAATGCCTTGACAAGATGAGAGACCTCAATGACAGAGCCCCCACCAACCTCCCCCGACTGGGGGAGGTTTTCAGAACCGCCAGTACTTCCCCCCAGTTGGGAGGATTTGAGGGGGGCTGGATTAAACACATCTTTGAACCTATTGAGTATCACCTCTGGCGTGTCGATACCCATCACGTGACCTTCGCTCAGGAATGCCACACGCTCACACTGCCGTACCTCGTCGAGATAGGGCGTAGAAGCCACAATCGTGATCTCACGTTCTTTCAACATCGTCAGCATTTCCCATAACTCCTTGCGCGATACAGGATCGACACCCGTCGTTGGCTCATCAAGGAAGAGCACGCTGGGCTGATGCACCAGCGCACAACTCAGTGCCAGTTTCTGCTTCATGCCGCCAGAAAGAGCACCCGCCTTACGATTTGAGAAGCGTTCTATTTGCGAGTAGATAGCCTTGATACTGTCGTACCCCTCATCGACCGTCGTACCAAAGAGGGTTGCGAAAAACTCAAGGTTTTCCCTGACTGTCAAGTCCTGATAGAGTGAGAACCGTCCAGGCATATATCCCACGCGCTTACGGATGTTCTTCATCTGGCGCACCACATCGAAACCGTCAACAGTGGCAGTACCCTCATCGGCCAGTAACAACGTAGAGAGAATGCGGTACAGCGATGTCTTGCCTGCTCCGTCAGGGCCGATGAGTCCGAACACCTCACCCTTACCAACGGAGAACGACACATCATCGAGTGCCTTCACCCTGCCGTAGCTTTTGCTGACGTGACTTACGATGATTGCTTCATTCATGGGATTAGTCTATTTACTCCCCTCGTCCTTTGGAGAGAGGTTAGGGGTGAGGCCGGGGTCGGGGGTGAGGCCGAATTTCACTTCCCCGTACATTCCAATCTTCACGTATCCGTCATTCTTGATGGCCACCTTCAGCGCATACACCAAGTCTGCACGTTCGTCATCTGTGAGAATGGTCTTCGGTGTAAACTCCGAGCGGCTTGAAATCCAAGTCACCGTACCCTCGTACTCCTTCTTTTGTCCGTCGCCATAGTCGGCAAAGACCTTTGCCTTCTGTCCTACCTTGATGTCCTTCAGCTGTGACGAAGTAACATAAGCGCGCATATACATCTGTTCCGTATCGGCCATTTTGAACAGCGGCTTGCCGACGGCTACGAACTCACCCTTTTCTACATATTTCTCAAGCACCGTGCCTTTGATAGGGGTCATGACATGACACTTCCGAAGTTGATCCCTTAGCTGACTCACCTGCACATTGACAGTTGAAAGTTGAGAGTTGAGAGTTGAAAGTTGAGTGTTGAGCGAAGAAATCTGTGCATCGAGCTGTTTCTGCAGCACCTGAACCTGATTCGTGGCATCGTCGAGCATCTTGCCGGGCGCAGCACCGTCAGCCACCAATTCCTTGTAGCGCTGCTGGTCCTGACGGGCCTTTATCAATTGCTGACGAGTTGCCGCAATTTGCTTCCCCATGTCAGGCTTCTGACTCTGATAGACCTCCTTCGTGGCCCCCAATTGTTTTATCTTCAGCCAGATCTGCGTGGTGTCGATAAGTCCTACTTCCTTGCCAAGAGCGATCTCGTCGCCCTCATCGACGTCGAACATCATCAGCATTCCATTCTGCTCCGCTGCCACCGTCACCTCCGTAGCCTCAAACGTGCCTGTAGCATCATACTCCTTTTCTTTGTTTCCGCAGGCAACAGTCATCAGAGCTGCAACTGCAATGATTATATTCTTCTTCATATTGCATTAATTGTTCGTTGTATATTTCAAATCATATATCTCCTTCAGCATCTCTATCTCATGCACACTCTGCTGCACACGGGCGGCATTCTCAGAGTTGATTTCCTTCACAAGGTCGTTCACCTCAATGATGCCGTGCGAGAGCTTCGACTCCGCAGCCTTTCGGATAGAGCTTCTCAGCGAGATGATTTCCTCGTCGTCAGCCATCATCTTCTTATAACGCTCAATGTTTTCATTCTGCGGAATCTGTTCAAGGTTGTTATTAAAGAGGAATACGTCACGACTGACTTCTGCCGACTCACGTTGCAGCTGTATCTTGGCTTTGTCGTTTTTACGGGTATACAGAGCCCCGATGTTCCACGACAGACGGGCGCCTATCATCCCGTTGAGCGACCACTTGTGGCCCATCATATCCTCAAACATATTGTAGCCAGGATAACCATAGAAGCCTTGTGCAAACACACCAAACTTTGGCTTCAGGGCTGCATCGAGCGCTCTCTCCTGAGCATCTGCCAGTCTCAGCTGTGCATCAATCGCCTTCATTTCCGGTCTCATACTCACATGGGACGGTTCTATTTGTGTGATTTCCGGCTTCACTGCCTCCTTCACCTCGATACCGCAAAACGCATTCAGCAACCTGACGATAGCAGTCCTTTGCGCCTGCAATCCCGTCATCTGCTGCGCCACGTTCAGACATTCTGCCTTTACGTTTTGATAATCGCTCTCCGCAGCCGTACCGTTTTTCACCATCGAAGCCAGTTTCTTCTCGTTCTGCCCCAACAGTTCCTGCAGGTCTTTATTTAGCTGTATCTGTTCATCAATCAGCAGCAGTCCGAAGTACATCTCATTCACGCGCTTGCGTACATTGTACATATTCACCTCATTCTGCGCTGCCTGCACCTTTCCTTGTTCGCGTGCTATGTCCTTCTGGCTGCGAATGGCTCCGCCGTCATATACCGTCTGCTGAATATCAATCCCCACACGATACTGGTCTCTCCTCAACCCCTCCATGTCGATACCCATCTGTTGGTACACTTTCTGTATTTGGTCGGGGAACGCCGTCACGTCACTCTGCAGCGTGGCCTGTGCCGACGCCGACACCTGCGGCAGCCAACCCTTCTGGATATTCGCCACCGTCAGCTCCGTATTCTTCTCTATCAGCCCATACTGCCGTATCAACGGATAGTTGCGCTCTGCCGCCTGCTGGCACTCATCAAGCGATTGCCCCTGTGCCATCATCGGCAGCATCAAAAGTCCTAAAATGATTCGTCTCATAATATTTGCTTGTATTTTTTTGCAAAGATATGGGCTTTTTGCGAAAGATATGCTACCCATACAACGAAAGAAATGTTCTTTTTGTTCGATTTATATGTAAAAAGAGCGCAATATCAATCGTTTTTATTATCTTTGCATCGGATTAAATGAACAATAGTACATGGAGAAACAGCCCAAACTGATGAATTACGCTCGCATGAAGGGAGTTTTTGATGCCCACATGGAGCAGATGTTTAAATTTGCTTTTATGAATAGCGAACTGGGAATGCTCTACGGAGATCCCAGTATGTTTAAACTGATTATCCAACAGCACAAGCCACCATTCATTATCAATGACTTCCGAATGGGGCTCATAGCAAAAGGACATGCTGTAGTCAGGGTGAATCTAGTGGAAAAGCAGTTAGAGCCTGGCATGTTGCTTTTCGTTGGTCCTGGTACAATCCTCCATCCCGTCTCATATACCGACAACTTGGAAATCTACGGCATCGGACTCTTCGACGATTTCCCCATGCCACAAATGCCATCGACCTTTAACGGACAGTTGCGCGACTTCCAGGTGGAAGCCAGCGATGCCGACATCACTACGGCCCGACATATCATTGATACCATCTGGCACGTCGTTCACCAAAAGGATTATAATCGCCAGACGGTCAGTTGCCTAGTGGCTGCTATGATGCAACTTTACGATGGCGTTTATCAAAGGCATACCGATAAGTTGCAAGCCTCACAGTCGCGCGAGCAGACCATCTTCGATCGCTTCATCCAACTTGTAAACCAACACTGTGCCGAACAGCATCAGATAGGTTATTATGCCGAGCGTATGTGTCTCACGGAGCGCTACCTGAGTACGATCATCCGCCAAACCAGCGGCGTCACCGCCAAAGAATGGATTGACCGCGCTCTCATTACCCGCATAAAAGTGGAACTCATGCACACTGACAAATCTGTAGCCCGCATCGCCGAAGAACTCAACTTCCCCAATCCATCTTTCTTCAGCAAATACTTTAAGCGTCTTACCGGCTTCACTCCTTTAGAGTTCAAAATGACGAAGTGAGAGTCTGTTCCTGATTCATTAAAACACCAGCGAGACAAACAAATAAAAAATTGCTTATCTCGCTGATATTGTGTTGTTTAGGTTCAAAAGAACCAATCAATACTCATCCTCGTTGAAGAGGAAGTCTTCTTTGGTAGGATAATCAGGCCAGATGTCCTCGATGCTATCGTAAACATCACCTTCATCCTCTATTTCCTGCAGGTTCTCAAGCACTTCGAGAGGAGCGCCTGAGCGGATAGCATAGTCAATCAACTCGTCCTTGGTTGCAGGCCAAGGTGCATCTTCAAGTTTTGATGCCAGTTCAAGTGTCCAATACATAGTTCTTATTGTTTTTGTTGTTAGTAATTTCCTCTTTTTTAAATTTGACCGCAAAAGTAGTAAATTATTTTGTATTTACAAGCATTTTAGCAATATTTATTTGCCCCAAAACTGCTAAAAAATGTTTATTCATAGATTCAACTTGTAATTCGCCTTTTGCAATGAATGGGCAAGCACGGCAACACCGCAATCGAAGAGGTCGAAAGACATGCTGACACGGGGATGGCCGACCACCGTTTTCCAACGTTCTACAGCATCTCTGCAACCATAGATTTTGTCAAGAAAAAGTATCGTAGCCTCGTGTGCCGACTCAAGAATCCGCTCATTATCCCCTTGATGATCCGCTGAAAGCAAGATAAAAGAGCTGCCGTCAGGCGAATCAACAAACCGGCTCTTACGGTTGCCAGCCTTCACAAAGGCCATATATTCTTTTGGCAGGTGGTCATCGACATAGGTTGTTGCCGACTGTTGGGCATTCGACAGGCGCAGCAGCATCTGGCAAATCCGCAGGCGAGTGCCTCGCAGCTGCGGGCACAGCGACTTCAAGTCATCGTATAGGTAATAGGGATTGCGTTGGCAAAGCACATCCGTCACCAGCTGATAGGCCAATGGCGACTGGATGCCGAAACCGCGGCTATGCCCGATCCTGCACAACCTGCACCAACACCGATTAATATAGTATCCCAAACCCATAACAACACGATATCTTCGGCAAAAGTACAAAAAACCATGCAATCCGCAAAACATCCAAGCCAAAACTTTTGCTTTTGAGCCTACCCCCTCCCCCTCCCTAAAGGGAAGGGAGAAAGAAAGAGGGGACCACGCTGGGCGATTCCCAATCTGAGAGAGCATCTACTCCCCTCGCTTATAGAGAGGGGCTGGGGGTAGGCTCCTTCTCCCTCCCCCTTTGGGGAGGGCAGGGGTGGGGCTTCAACAAAAGAGCCTCACGCATCCGTCAGGATACATGAGGCTCATCTCAAAGAAGGCGGCTACCTACTCTCCCACATTGCATTGCAGTACCATCGGCGCAAGCGGGCTTA
>JAFZAP010000002.1 GCA_017557185.1 Prevotella sp. | reverse complement strand
GTCATCTAGAGTTTCCCTCTCCAGCAGGCCGGTTCCTCCTTCTTACAACAAAGGTACGGAATCGAGCCTGACTAAGCAAAAGAAATCCTATCTTTTTCTTAGACGCTACAAACTTAGAGCGTCATCAGTGGAATCTGTGGGTAAAAAACATCTGTCCGTCTGTCTCGTTTGTCTAAAAGGTTCGGAGGGTCTAATTGTATATAGTTCCCTAAATTTATGTCATAAATGCGGTTTTTCATCAAGAATTGCGCTAAAATCGCATATAATGAGTGCGTTTTTTGCATTTTTGCTTTGTATATTTATTCGCGCTGTTTATCTTGTTTCACCAGCAAACCAGCTCATTTTTTCATTCCCGACTGCCGATTTTTGTGGTTGATTCTTGCGATTTCTCATACGAAAACGACGTTTTTGAGCCGAATTGCAAGGTTTTTAGTGAGAAAACACGTTGATTTTAGCCTATACGAGCGATGATTTTTGTCCATCTAAGCATCATACCAAAGCCTCGCAAAAACACAAATCGTTGGTTTTCAATGTTTTACAAATCAATGCATTCACAAGCGTTACAGTTGTTACAGTTATTACAGTTAATTTTGAGTACTATTATGAGAAAAAAGACGGATTTAGATTATTACTATATTATTAATAATGTATATATATAATATAATTATTGTATATATATTTGCTTTTACGTCGGATTTTACTTGTAAGGCCTTAAAAATAACTGTAATAACTGTAACTGTAACGCTTTTGACTCGAATCACAAACGAAAAACCCTCTCATTCCATATGAGGAACAAGAGGGATTTGCTTCACAGGCCTCCCCTACGGGGGGAGGGACGGAGGGGGCTTCTACTATTTGCTTAGTATCATGTTCACCAACTCTGTCACATCGGCTATCGTTACCGAGCCATCCCCGTTTACATCGCCCACTTCTGCTAAGTTGACGGTTGTAGTAGCGACCTCGGAATCAGCGTAGCCGTCGCGTACGGCCTTCACGCTGACTGTGAACGATGTGCCAAGAGAAATTAAGCCATCGGTACTCTGGCCCGTTGATCCTGTAGAAGTGATCGTATAGGTATACGTCACACCTTCCGTCTCGCATGTGCAACGCACCTTTCCGTTCTGATAAGTCAGCACGGGTGTGGCACATTTCTTCTCAGCAGCCGCAATGGTAATCGTGAAGTTTCCGCCTGTAGCCGTATGGCTCACGGCATCAGTCGTAGCGGTACGCACTTGGTTGATGTTGCCCGATAGTGTTCCTGCATCCGAGCCAGTCGTAATGGGCAGGCGCAGGAGTTCTCCATCGGTAATGAGAGCCATATCCGTGTTATAGAACACAAAGAGTCGCTCGCCACTTGCCAATGGGCGGATGTCGAGCACGTGGTTGCTTGCGGCTGTACCTTTCGTGATAGCCGTTTCGTCGAGAGTGATGCCCTCGGGCAAATCCAAATTAAACTGCAGGGCGGTCGTCTCAGCAGCAACACCCGAGAGCGTCACCACCAATTCCGTTTGCGTGTCCGCCTCAGCTTCTACGGGCGCAACGCTTACCGTCTGCCCCATCGCGTTGATAGTTATTGCCACCAGAGCGATGATAGTATTAAATCTTCGTTTCATTGTTCTGTATATATATTAATCTTCACTAAGGATGTAACAATGTCGGATTATCTTACATCATTCAGTGTAATTCTAACTACGCCTCCAACACTTAATGGTCCATTTGTTTTATATACATTATGTCCACTTATATTTATATCTGTTTGTTCAGTTATAGGTATTTCGTTATTATTTGCATTGTTAACAACGGTAACAGTTTTATTGTCTGGAGCTAAAATATAATGATAATTTCTTTGTTGTGAAGCATATGTTGTTGTAGTAGGAATATCAGTTGTAGCATTATTTACTGTTGTATAATTATCTGATGTTACTGGAGTTATACCTACAGAGAAATAATAAGTTACTTCTTGCGGTTCTGAGTTCTGCATGATATCGATAATCTTTACGATATCGGCAACATCCACCACACCATCGTTATTCACATCGCCTTCCAGCGACTCATTACTCTGTGCAAATGCACCGATACTCAGCAGCATCGCTGCCAGCATCACGAAAAATCTTTGTTTCATTGTTATTTGATTTTTATTGTTAGTAAATTTTTTCTCAGATATTAAGACGCTCGATATATACTTTTTTTGAACTAGGATTGAAACAATGTGGATTGTATGCATCTTCTATTTCTTGAGGAGTAAGGGTATTGCCCTCAGCAAGTTTCTTGAAAAGATCTTTATAGATGCAAAGCATGTTTTCCAAGTCTATATTAGGAACTCCTGGAAACAAACCAGCAAAGACACTTGTAGGCATTTTCCTGCAAACGTCATCTTTGTCGAATATGTATCCTGCTCCTTCTCGGGCTCCTGCGGCAAGATAGACATAATCCTTCGGTTCAACAATAGGTTTCAGTAATTGACCAATGTTAACGGCCGTGTCATAAAGCGTAAGATCACCACACGCAAATGGGATATTACGGAATAGTATTTTTATTTCATAATAAAGACTCTCGAATTTACTAAACTTCTTTTCCAAGATCTTACTGTCCAGGAGGGCTTTCACTGCTCGTTTCGTGCTCTCCCATGGCATACGCCAACCATGTCGGCATCGCAGGCATAAAGCTAACAAATAGCGAAGGTCGTCAGTATCGCCTGTCCTCAAATAATTGTCACGAATTTCACGAAGTTTATCAAATCCGTCAGCGAGGCTACAATTAGCCTGTTTTCTCAGATAGGAGTCAACAATGGGCTTTAATTGTTTTTGGGTTAAAAAGATAAACATAATTTCTTGTTATTTGATTAATGATTATTTCTATCAAAATAGGCACAAAAAAACGTGGACTACTTACTTCGTCTACGTTCCTGAGGTATCGGCAAACACCCAACTGCTTAAACGAGTAAAAGCCCACGCCATCCTGCGTGAGCATCCTTACTTCTATCTTGCAGTTCTTTGAAATTTTGCCGATTTCAGGAACAAGAATCAAAGCGGACGCTTCATCCTATATGACTTTTCTTCTTTTGTTTTATGTCATAACTCTGAGTTTTTAAGTTTCTAGTTTATAGTTTATAGTTCAAAGCGGCAGAGCCGCGGTTCAATGCGCTACGCGCGTTCAAGAGGTTCAATGGCGGCGGGGCCGCGATTCGTTATTGTAAATAATTACTATTTTCGTTGCAAAGATAAGTAAAATATCTTTTACTTCCAAATATTTATTCGTTCAATTATTATGCTAGGAGCAAAGCGGGCGGAAAGCAGACTCGCCTTTACTTCCCTCCCACGATCTTCTTGATGTCGTTGAGTTTGTTGAGGGCCTCAACGGGTGTGAGGTTGTTGATGTCGAGGCCGAGTATCTCGTCGCGAATCTGGGTGAGGACGGGGTCGTCGAGCTGGAAGAAAGAGAGTTGCATGCCCTCGCGGCTTTGGTTGATGGTCTCAACAGAAGGTTTCGTTACTGCCGAGCCGCCGCTATTGTTCTCCTCCAACTGCTTCAGGATGACGTTGGCGCGCTTCACGATTGATTTCGGCATTCCTGCGATATCCGCCACATGAATACCGAACGAATGCTCCGAGCCGCCGCGTTCCAGTTTACGAAGGAAGATCACCTTTCCATCCACTTCCTTCACCGAGACATTGTAGTTCTTGATGCGCTTGAACGACTTCTCCATTTCGTTCAGCTCATGATAGTGTGTGGCGAAGAGCGTGCGGGCACGTGCCTTCGGATGTTCGTGCAGATGTTCCACGATAGCCCAAGCGATAGAAATGCCGTCGTAAGTGCTGGTGCCGCGACCCAGTTCGTCGAAGAGCACAAGGGAGCGCGGAGTGACATTATTGAGGATGTCGGCAGCCTCCGTCATTTCCACCATGAATGTTGATTCGCCGAGCGAAATGTTGTCGCTGGCTCCTACGCGGGTAAAGATTTTGTCGACCAAACCGATGCTCGCGCTTTCTGCCGGCACGAACGAACCGATTTGAGCCATCAACGTAATCAGAGCCGTCTGGCGCAACAACGCCGACTTACCAGCCATATTTGGACCGGTGATGATGATAATCTGTTGGCTGTCGCTGTCGAGCATCACGTCGTTGGGCACATAGCGTTCGCCGACGGGCAACTGTTGCTCGATGACCGGATGCCGACCTTGGCGGATGTCGATTTGTTGAGAGTCGTTCATCACAGGTCTGACATAGCGGTTCTCCTCGGCAGTCTTGGCAAAGGAGAGCAGGCAGTCGAGTTGAGCGATGACAACGGCATTGGTTTGTATCTGGCCAATATATTTTTGCATGTCGGCCACCAGCTCCGCGAAGAGCTTCTCCTCAAGCGCGAGAATCTTCTCGTCAGCCCCGAGAATCTTCTCCTCGTACTCCTTGAGTTCCTGTGTGATATAGCGTTCTGCCTGCGCCAACGTCTGCTTGCGCACCCATTCCTGCGGGACATGATCCTTATACGTGTTGCGAACCTCGAGATAATAGCCGAACACGTTGTTGTAACCCACCTTTAGCGAGGAGATACCTGTCTTTTGTATCTCCCGCTCTTGAATCTGCAGCAGGTAGTTGCGGCCATTCGTGGAGATGTTGCGCAATTCGTCGAGCTCTTGTGAATAGCCTGCGGCAATAACGTTTCCCTTCGATACCAACTGAGGCGGATCGGGTTGCAGTTCTTTGGCGATGCGATCACGCAGTTCCTCGCAAAGGCTCAGCTGCCGACCCATCTGGAGTAGGGCAGGGGGGATGCCCTCTGCGGGTTGCAAACACTTCTTGATGGGTTCTATGGCAACCAACGCATTTTTCAGCTGCACCACCTCACGAGGCGAGACGCGTCCGACAGCAACCTTCGAAATGATGCGCTCAAGGTCACCGATGCGTTGCAGTTGCTCATCAACCAAATAACGGAACGCCGGATCGCGGAAGAAAAATTCCACTACGTCGAGACGACTGTTGATGGGACCGACATCCTTCAACGGGAAGATGAGCCAGCGATGCAGCAGGCGGCCGCCCATCGGGGTAGTCGTGTGGTCGATGACCGAGAGTAGCGACTGGCCGTCGTCCTGCATAGGCTGTACCAATTCCAAAGAACGAATAGTATATTTGTCGAGTCGTACGTATTTCTCTTCCTCGATGCGCTGCAGATGTGTGATGTGGCCCACCGACGTGTGTTGCGTCAGTTCCAGGTACTGCATGATAGCACCTGCTGCCACAACGCCGCTATGCAAGTGGTCAACACCAAAGCCCTTCAATGATTTTGTGCCGAAATGCTTCAGCAACTTCTGGCGAGCCGTCTGCTCGGTGAATACCCAGTCGTCGAGTTCGAAGACACAATATCTCGAACCGAAGTAGCGTTCGAAGTCGTGTTTCCGCTCGCGGCAGTAGAGCACCTCCTTCGGCTGGAAGTTGCCCAGCAGTTTCTCCACGTGGTCGTAGGTGCCCTCACCCGTGAGGAATTCACCCGTAGAGATATCGAGGAACGACACGCCGCAGGCTGCCTTACCGAAGTGCACGGCAGCAAGGAAGTTGTTCTCCTTGTAGTTCAGGACGTTGTCGCCCATCGCCACGCCCGGCGTCACGAGTTCCGTCACACCACGCTTGACGAGCGTCTTCGTGAGCTTCGGGTCCTCCAGCTGGTCACAAATGGCTACGCGTCGGCCTGCGCGGATGAGTTTCGGCAGATAGGTGTCCAGAGCGTGATGGGGGAACCCCGCCATCTCCGTATCACCCGTATTTCCGCCGTTGTTTCTGCGCGTGAGTGTAATGCCGAGGATGCGTGCCGCTACGACAGCATCCTCGCCATACGTCTCATAGAAGTCGCCGCAACGAAACAGCAACACCGCATCTGGATATTTGTCCTTAAATGCGAAGAACTGCTTCATCATCGGCGTCAAGCCTTTGTCCTTTGTAGCCATTCCCTCTTTTTACTTCACCAGAACCTTTTTACCATTCACGATGTAGACACCCTTCTGGTTGGTGTTCTGCATACGCACGCCGTTGATGTTGTAGATGACGCTTGTCTGTTCGTCGGCATTCAACTCCGTGATACCAGAAGGAACAACATAAGCGAAGGTAATCTCAACAAGGACGGCACGCTTGTTGTTGGAAATGGCCCAGTAGCACTTAATCTCCTGAGGCTCACAATCCTTGATGTTGTAGCAGAGGTAGGTCTGGCCGTCGGTGTACTTCACACAGGCAGGAACGGTTGCATTACCCGTCCAGTTGGCAAAGTCGCCATTAGCATCGCGCCAGCCGTCGAATGCGGCATAGCTCTTCAAGAACTCCTCGGTGGTAGGATTCCAACCATAGACTGTTGCCTCGGCAAGAGAAGCCAGGCCAAGATCGGTAATAATCTCGTTCACCTGATCGTCGGTCAGAACAACCTTGCGCTCGACATAGCTAACCTCGTCGCTCTCGTATTCAACGCGAGCCTTGATGACATTCTCCGAGAGAGACAGTTTCACTTCCTGAGCCTCCACGAATGTAACATTGATCACAAAGATCGCCATCTTACCGTTAGCCTTCAGACCGTACTTAACAGTATAGGTCTTGCCAACTTCATCGGCACCGTTCATGTCGCAGATCTCATACTGAGGAACGGAGGGGAAGAACTTCACGCAAATTCTGCTGTTGCCTCCCTGATGCCAACCGACGAAGTTACCTTCTGCATCGCACCAGCCGTCGATACCGCCAGGACCGGGAGCAGCCTCCTCAGAACCGTCGGCATTGATACCAACGAGCGTTGCATCGGTAGGATTCTCGATGCCCAGATAAGCAAGCGCTTCCGTGAAATCAGGCTCATAGCCGGTTGCGCCGTAGCCCTGACCAACCTCACGCTCAACATTGATCTCGGTGACGAGAGGCTTCTCTTTCTCCGTGACGGTAATCGTGTAGGAAGCAGATGCCTCCAAATACTCATCATCGCCAGCAAAGGTTGCCGTAATGGTCGTTGTTCCCGGTACGCCAATGGTGACTGCACCTGTCTTCTCATCGACTTGTGCAACTTCAACATTGCTCGATGAGTAAGTGACGGGCACATTATTAGGATTGTTGAGTTCGGGAGCCGTAAATTCAGATCCTTCCTCAACCTCAAATGCTGTCTCGCTGAATGACAACTCCGGGTCAACGAGTTCGGGAGTTCCTTCTTCTGTTATAGCTACGCGGGCTGCATTCAAAATTTCTCCCGTAGCATTGCTGATGACCAATACATTAGCAAAGACCTTGTCTAACTGAATTGCTTCTTTAAGTGTTGCCTTCGTTGGCATTGCCACAGTATATTTATCTTGATAGACTGTGCCCAATTGTGCTTGATCGGCCCCAGAAATTGCTGTTGCAAGATTCTTACCAGAATTGTTATAAGAACTTCCTATCATCACATCATTGAAAGTGAGAGCCACCGAGGACTGTCCGTATTTTCCTCCTCTTGCAAACTCTGCCAATTCTGGATCATCGGGGAACTGACTCTTCGAATAGTTTGAAGCATAGTAGTTGGCTTGTTTCCAAGCACTTGTTGTACCAGAAAGATTGTCAGCAGTAAGCACATAAGCCACTGTGAAACCGAGATCCTTCGTCAGGGGCTCCACAGTAGTTTTAATATCTACTGCTGTTTTGTCAGTATTCCATGTTGCTTTCAGCGCAACATCAACTACAGGCAACTCTGCATTGAATGCCTCGAAGTCATTCCAAATGTAATTTACTGTTCCATAATAGGGATCCATCGCCTGTCGACGGTTCATATTACAACCAGGAGCCCCTGAAATACCTAATGATGACGTAGAATAGTAGTTTGCCACATACATGGGGTCGCTGCTGTTGTACTTATGGAAGGCTATGCCGATGAATGTGTCAGGATTGTCGCGTTTCAGTTTCTCCATACCAACCCATCCGCGTGGACACCATCCACAGCCTGTGCCTGTGAACTCTTCAACAACAGTACGTCTGCTTACAGCCTTGCTCAGATTTTGCATCGTGGCGGATACATGAGTTGCTTCTGATACTGTTTCTCCATTCACTTTATTCAATGTCACTTCTACACGATAGGCCCCTACTTCTGCAGGACTTTCATATTCAACCTCGAAGGAACCAGACATTCCAAAACCGGCAGGAACGGGAGAAGATAAAACCTGGTGTTTCGTTGTTTTGACACCAGCTACGTCTAAAGTATAGTCAAAGGACTGAACTTGTTTTTTGCCTAAACCATCAAAGAAAACGGTAGTCGTGTTGGAAGAACTGACCACAGTATTCTTTGAGGACATTCTCTTCAGTGAAATCTGATGGTCGGGGAGTGAGGCATTCGAAACTAATATTTGATGGGCAGAAGCTCCGAACTGTGCCGAATAATCTTCGAACGCTCCGTTATTTATGCTGAGGAATAGTCCGTTTGCCTGTGGATCGCCAGCAGTAGGAAGACAATAAGCTACTGTATTTGTCATTGTATATCCCACATAGCAACCTGTTGACGGGATGGAAACGGGGCTACTGAAAGCCACTGTCTTATATTCATATACGGTATAAGGACTACTGGCTTCCTGAACAGCGACATCTTCACCATTCAAAACATTCCTAACCCACACTTTTACATTTTTCATTCCTTTGTCAACCACAGGAATATTCACTGCATTGATGGATGCCCCTTCAAGTGCACCATTACCAGGAACGTAAAAAGCTATAGAAAAGGTTTGTCCTGTGGAACCTGTTCCAAGAGGACTCCAATTGTCGGCAGAACCATAATAATAGGCCCAAACCAATGTTTCGTCTGAATTTTGAGCCATCATGGGCATCACGCCTATAAGGCTCAAAAAAAGCATTATTAACTTTTTCATATTGTTTTTGGTTCTTATTGGTTCATTACTTTCACGGCCTTGCCATTATCGAGTTTCACGATGTTCAGGCCTTTCTGCTCGTTGTTGACCTGCTGACCGGCGGCATTGTACTTGGCGACAGCCTTTGCTTCGTTTTCAACGTTCTTCACCGAAGCAGGATCCTTGAAAATCATGTTCACCTTTACTTTCGGGCCCATCTCGTCGAGGTTATACTTCTTCGTGATGGCGTTATAGGTATAGATATTCACCTGCAGGTCAACCGTGCAAGTGCCATAGCCCTCTGCGTCAGGAATCCACTCGGCGTTCAGGCTTTTCTTCTCATCGGTCGTCAGCTGGCCTTCGGGAGTTTTACCAACACCTTTCTTAGAATAATTGATGCAATTCACCGGGAAGCAAATCTGGAACGAACCATTAGGAAGGCTGATGACGTTGAACTCAACACCGACATAAATGTCCTCTCCGCTGATATTCTCCACATACAAACCTGTAGGGAACTGATAGTCGCCGAAAACGTCTTCCTCGCCTTCGGTGATATCAATGACAGAGCCGTCGGCATACTCATTGCCTGCCTCATCGACGAAGCGCACGAGGGCCGCTTCCTGCGCAAAGGCAAAACTTGTTGCAAAGAGCAACATCATTACGGAAGTAAATAATTTCTTCATAAGTCTTGAATATTTACAATTAAACATGATTTATTCTGTTACTTTAAGTCGCTTTACCTCGAGGACACCTTCCTTCTCGGTCCAAAAGAACACAACAGCGAAAAGATTGTCCTTGTTCCAATAGGCTTCGCGCTTCGTCATATATACCGTCTGATAGTTGGACCACAAACTGATATCATCACCATAGGGGTCATGGGTCATGGAGGCGCGGAACACGTGGTTGTGCACATAGTTTACGTCGCTCTTGTTGTCAGGGAGCAATTGCACATACTTGCTGTTGCCGCCTTCTGCATTGATGCCGTCTTCCACAATCCAAATCTGCAGACGCATGTCGGTATTGTTCGCCAGTGCAGAGGGAATGATTCCCACCGCAATCTTGTCATCGTTGGTCAGTTTTGCTGAAAGACTCTGGAAATACTCCGGCGACGTCTTCTTCATCTCTGCGGCGATGGCGGCTGCATACTGCTTCGTGTCATAGATCGGGTCGCCGCGATTGATCTTCACGCCCGGCTGGGCCTCGATGCCCCAATGGGTATAGTAGTCGTCGCCCTGTGTGGTGCCGAGGTCGGAAAGGAAATCATTGCCCATGTTCGAGCGGCGATGTGCGAAGGGTCCGCTATGAATCGCCACCGCAATGATATTCTCCTCCCCGTATGTCTGCTGCAATTCGTGGATCTGAGCGGTTGCAGCTGGACAGTTCACGCAAGCCTGACCTGTGAAGTCCTCGATGAGCACCGCCCGCTGCACTTCAGCCGGAGCCACATAGATCAGCCGTTCGTCCTCGGAAATATTGGAGCAGGATGCAAGCAGAACAACTAAGAGACCCACCCAAGCCTCACCCCCAACCCCTCTCCAAAGGGCGAGGGGAGTGAAATGTTTTACTATTTCAAATATTTTCATTTTCATATATCTTCGTTTTCATATGTCTAAGTGTTGAGAGTATCCACACTCCCCTCCCCTCGGGAGGGGTGGGGGGTGGGTGTTTATTTAAAAGTTGTAGTTATACGAAATCGTGAACCCCTTCTGTGCCGGCACATAGCGACAGACGCCGCCCGAGCAGTTGTAGCCGGCACGGGTGCGGCAATAGCCTGCCTGGATGCGGTGCGAACCTAAGTTATAGGTCACAAGTCCTTGATAGTAGTGCAGATCGGTCTCGCCGCAGTTCCACTCGTCGCTGACGGTGAACATCCAATGTGGCAACATCGACAGCTCGAGCAACGCGAATGCCCAGTCGCCCTGGTCCTGCTTCGTGGTGAGATACTGCAGTTCGCCGCGCAGCGTGAACTTCTTGTTGATCTTGTACTTTCCCTCGGCAACGAAGATATCGCTATGGATCATACCGCCTTCGCCCTCGACGATCGTCTTGTTGTACCGCTGGTTCATATACATCAGGTTCAGCTTGAAGTCGCGCGACAGACGCTTGTCGATCTGCACGTTCAAATCCTGATAGTAGGTCTGGTCGCCCCACTTCCAGAACGACGAGCCATAGCCGTCGGAGCCCGCACCGGTGATAAACTCACCCGGAGCAACTTCGGTGGGGTGGGGGCTCTGGTCGATGGCATGCACATGCGAGAAGTTCACCTTCACGCCCGTGCCGTACTTGCCGCCGAGGGCAGTATTCTTCTTGAACGTATAGCCCAGCTCAGCCTGATAGGCCCATTCGCCTTCCGGGTGAGTGGCGTAGGGATAGAGTGCTGCCAGCGTGTAGGTATGGTCCATCGTGAAGGCGGGCAGGTGGTTGATGAACGACGACGTGCCGTTCATCGAGCGGCGCGAGCGGAACGACATGTTGTCCGACCGCTTCGCCTGCAGCAGCACGCTCAGTCCGCGCTTCGAATAGGAGCCGCTCAGCATGGCCACATAGCCCTTGCGGTAGATATAGCCATTGTCGAACGATGGGTCTTGCGTCTTCTGCGCATATTCCGCCAACACGTTGAAGCCTCCGTGCGACAGGTTCGCACGCACGTCCCAGGCATTCACGTTCTCCGGCAGATTCAACTTATAGACGGGTGTCGCAAAGATCTCGTCCTCCGAGGCATTCTCGTGCTTGTTCACAAACGAGGCACCGAGCGTCAGATACGTGCCGCCGTCGGCCATCGACCTGATCCACTGGTCGACATTCAGTTCCACATCGCCGCCTGTTATCCACGAGTTGTTGTGAGCCCAGTAGCGGCGCTGCTCACCCGTGACGGCCTTCAGCTGCAGTCCCTCCACAGGCTTATAGACCACGCGACCGCCCAGCAGCGAGTTGTCGATGCCCAGCGAGCGCTCCTCGTAGGTGCGCAGGATGAACCCCGACCCGAACTGCTCGTAGAAGTTTCCTGCCGTGATCTCCAGATTCGTCGTCGGACGGCCCTTCACATAGTAGTACGGCACTCCCCAGCCCCGGAAGTCCTTCTCGAAGCCCGGCAGCGGGTGCTCCAGAAACTCGAAGCGCGCGCCGGCATCGACATACTGGCTCTGCAGGGCCACCTCGGCATAGGTGTTTGTCAGCGCCCAGTCGTCGGTGGGCTCCGTGCCGATGGCCTCGTCGTCCTGCGGGATGAGGATGTCGCTCTGTATGCTTCCCGTCACGACCACCTTCTTATCCTGCGCATTCATCAGCATCACCGCTGCCAACGCGAGCGATACTGTCAATACTCTTTTTCTCATATCAAACAAATCGTATGCCTTAATTTTCTCTCCCTCCCTCTTTGGGGAGGGCAGGGGTGGGGCTCCCTATGTCTTATTCCACCAGCTCGCGTACCTTTTCGATAAGTTCTTCCTCGGCGCCCTCGGTATAGCCGTTGTGCTTATAGACGATCTTGCCCTCGCCGTCGACGATGAGCACATAGGGAATCATCTGGATGCCCAGCTGGCGCTTCAGTTCGCTGTTCGGGTCGAGCAACACGGTCTCGTAGGGCCATTCGTGCTGGTCGACGAGCGGCTTCACTTTGTTGATGTTCTGTGCCTGGTCGATGCTGATGGCGACGACCTTCACGCCCGTCTCCTCCTGCCACTCGTCGTAGACCTCGGCGATGGCGGTGAGCTCGCGGTTGCAGGGCTTGCACCACGTGGCAAAGAACGAGATGATGAACGGCTTGCCGTTGTTCGACAGCGTGTCGGTGCGAACGGTCTTGCCGTTGATGTCCTTCAGGGTGACTTGTGGCAGCTGGGCGCTCACCTCAAGCGCCGTGCCCAGCAGCAGCATGGCTGCCATAAACAGGAATTTCTTCATAGCCTTTTGTCTTATCATTTCTATTTTGTTTGTTCGCATACGTACATAGTACGCTGCAAAAATACGAAAAAATATTCGTTCCGCCATATCTTTAGACAGAATTCTCTGCAAAAAGGGAACCGCCGTTAACAATTTTAATGAAATGATCCGTCGAAAAACCACCTTTTTCTTGGGGATTTGGCAAAAAACATATACTTTTGTAGGAAAAATTGAAAGAAGCTAATTACTGAAGATAATCATGAGAAAGATTCTGGTGGCTGTCGGCTTAAGTGTGTTCTGTCATATTCTATGGGCACAAATTGACCGACACGACGTCGTAAACAGAAACTGTCCGCTGGTAGATAGGCTCGATGCCTTGCAAGCGCTGACGGTCGGTAACGGCGGATTTGCCTTCACCGTCGATGGAACGGGTCTGCAGACCTTCCCAGAAATGTATGAGCAGGGTGTTCCGCTGGGCACCATGAGCGACTGGGGCTGGCACTCTTTCCCTAACACAGAAGGCTACTCATCCGCAAAGGCATTACAGAATTTTGATTTTGGTCGTGGACGCTTGGAACCTTATAGCGTGGAAAATAAAACCGACCAACGTTCGAGGGATGCTGCCAACTATCTGCGTGCCAATCCACATCGTTTGCATCTTGGTACGATAGGCTATGATATTCCGCTGAGCGACACAGCTCGTGTGCATGTAGAAAACCAACGACTCGACTTGTGGAATGGATGGATTGAGAGCGTTTTCAATTATAAGAAAGCTCGTTACTATTGTGTCACTTTCGTTCATCCCGAACGCGACATCGTCTATTCAAGTTATATGACCGACGACGAACGGCCTCTGCCTGTGAAATTGCGCTTTCCATACCCTACGGGTAAGCATTCCGATGCTGCCTGCGACTGGACTCCAGGAATGGCAAACAACAAGACTGAAATCGTGCAACAAACCGACAGTTCTGTACTTCTTTGTCGCACCATCGATAACACCGTCTATTTCGTTCGTTTACATTGGATTGGCGAAGCCGACTTCGAAAAGAAAGCCGACAATTCGTTTACGCTGACTCCGAAGCAGGCAGGCCTTACTTTTTCGTGTGAATACTCCCAGCAAAAGCCTGTGGCAGAATACATTTCAAATGAAATCGCACTCGAACAAACCAAGCACCACTGGAGAGAATATTGGAAGAAAGGCGGCATCGTTGATTTCTCGCATTGCAAAGACCCTCGTGCCAAGGAATTGGAGCGACGCGTCGTGCTCAGCCAATACCTGTTGGCTGTGAACTGTGCGGGCGACACTCCGCCTCAAGAAACCGGACTCACCTACAACTCCTGGTTCGGGAAATTCCATCTGGAGATGATTTGGTGGCACCAAGCTCAGTTTGCCCTTTGGGGACATCCCGAACTTTTGGAACATACACTCGACTGGTACTTCCGTGCGGTACCAAAGGCTCGCGAAATCGCGCAGCGACAGGGTTTTGAGGGATTGCGCTGGATGAAGATGACTGATCCGAGTGCCGAAGAGGCTCCTTCGAAGGTTGGTAGCTTTCTCATCTGGCAACAGCCACACCTCATCTACTTAGCCGAATTACTCCATCAGGCAGGAACCAACATCTCGATGAAGTATCAACAGTTGGTGCAGGAAACAGCCGAATTCATGTTCTCCTTTGCCACTTACGACACCCTTCATGACCGATACACCCTCAACAATATCATTCCTGCTCAGGAAACCCTGCGCGCTGCTGAAACTATCAACCCGCCTTTCGAACTCAGCTACTGGCATTTCGGTATACAACTGGCTCAGCTGTGGCGTCAGCGGGCTTCTCTGCCACCAGTACCAGAGTGGAACAAACTGATTGAAAGGCTGTCGCCGCTGGCTTTTAATTCCGATAGTCTTTATTTAGCCGCAGAGACAGCTCCTGACACTTACAACAACAGCCGCTACACCAGCGATCATCCTGCCGTGCTTGGCGCTGTGGGAATGCTTCCGCTATCGAAGCAGATAAACCCCGCTACCATGAAGAAAACGTTGGATTGGATATTGAATAATTGGAACTGGGAGAAGACATGGGGATGGGATTTCCCGATGGTAGCGATGTGTGCCGCAAGGCTTGGAGAGCCCCAAAAGGCCGTTGATGCCCTTCTCATGGACAAACGCACAAATACATATCTCGTGAGTGGTCATAACTATCAGGATCAGCGACTACGCATATACCTGCCCGGCAACGGCGGACTGCTTACCGCCATCGCCCTGATGTGTGCCGGTTGGGATGGCAGCGAGGAGCCTTGTCCTGGTTTTCCCAAGGATGGCAACTGGGATGTGAGGTGGGAAGGACTGTTGCCTTTGCCCTGAGAATCCTTCCATTCGGCAAAAAAAAAAGAAGTTTTTTTATTTTGCACTCGTTTTTTCGTCGCTCGGCGACGTTAGGAGACGCTTTCGTAGTATCGCGGAGAAAGAACTTTGACCTGCGGTCTTAGATACTCACGCTCGAGAAAAGTCAAAATTCTTTTGGTTTTCTCCTCGCTTATTCGTACCTTTGCACGAAAATTTGAAAGAATCAACTTTTATACTTATGGAATATAACTTCAGAGACATTGAAAAGAAGTGGCAGCAGCGGTGGGTGGAGAACGGTACTTATCGCGTTGCCGAAGACAAGGAGAAAGAGAAATACTACGTGCTCAACATGTTCCCCTATCCCAGTGGTGCGGGCTTGCATGTGGGCCATCCGCTCGGCTACATCGCCAGCGATATCTATGCCCGCTACAAGCGGCTGAAGGGATTCAACGTGCTGAACCCCATGGGCTACGACGCCTACGGTCTGCCGGCGGAGCAGTATGCCATCCAGACGGGTCAGCATCCCGCCATCACCACAGGACAGAACATCAACCGCTATCGCGAGCAACTCGACAAGATCGGCTTCTCGTTCGATTGGAGCCGTGAGGTGCGCACCTGCGAGCCCGGCTACTACCACTGGACGCAGTGGGCGTTCCAGCAGATGTTTAATAGTTTCTACAGCCTCACCCCCCTTACCCCCTCTCCAACTGGCGAGGGGGAGGCTGCTAAGGCTAGGCCTATCAAGGAGTTGGTGGATTACTTTGAGGAACATGGCACGGAGGGTCTCGATGCCTACGGTGTGGCGCAATCGGAAGAGCTCTCGTTCACTGCCGACGAGTGGAACGCCTGGGACGAGAAGAAACGGCAGGAGGTGCTGATGAACTACCGCATCGCCTACCTCGGCGAGACGATGGTGAACTGGTGTCCGGCACTGGGCACGGTGCTCGCCAACGACGAGGTGGTGAACGGTGTGTCGGAGCGCGGCGGCTATCCCGTGGAACAGAAGAAGATGCGCCAGTGGTGTCTGCGCGTGTCGGCCTATGCCCAGCGACTCCTCGACGGTCTTGAGACCATCGACTGGACAGACTCGCTGAAGGAAACACAGCGCAACTGGATTGGAAGAAGCGAAGGAACGGAAATGGAGTTCTATGTAGTTGACAAGTTGACTAGTAAACAAGTAGAAGGTAACAACTCGTCAACTCGTCAACTCGTCAACTCGTCAACTAAATTCACCATTTTCACCACCCGTGCCGACACGATTTTCGGGGTGACCTTCATGGTGCTGGCGCCTGAAAGCGAACTGGTGCAGAAACTCACTACACCCGAACAGAAGCAGGCCGTCGATGAATACCTGGCGTATGTGAAGAAGCGCACGGAGCGCGAGCGCCAGATGGACCATCGTGTGACGGGTGTCTTCTCGGGCTCCTATGCCATCAACCCGCTCACAGGCAAGGAGATTCCCATCTGGATAGCCGAGTACGTGCTCGCCGGCTACGGCACGGGTGCCATCATGGCTGTGCCTGCCCACGACTCACGCGACTATGCTTTCGCCAAGCACTTCAACCTGCCCATCATCCCGCTCATCGAGGGTGCCAACATCTCGGAAGAGAGCTTCGACGCGAAGGAAGGCATCATGATCAACTCCTCGAATGGCGAGTTCTCGCTGAACGGCCTGACGGTGAAAGAGGCCATCGCTGCCACGAAGAAATACGTCACGGAGAAGGGACTGGGCCGCGTGAAGGTGAACTACCGCCTGCGCGATGCCATCTTCTCGCGCCAGCGCTATTGGGGTGAGCCGTTCCCCGTTTACTACAAGGACAACATGCCCTATATGATTCCCGAGCAATGTCTGCCGCTGCAGTTGCCCGAGGTGAAGACCTATCAGCCCACCGAGACGGGCGAGCCGCCACTGGGACATGCCGAGAAGTGGGCATGGGACGTGGAGAAGCGACAGGTGGTGGACAATGCCGCCATCGACAACAAAACCGTGTTCCCGCTGGAGCTCTGCACGATGCCTGGCTTCGCCGGGTCGAGTGCCTACTACCTGCGCTACATGGATCCCCACAACGACCAAGCACTGCTCTCGCCCGAGGCTGCCGAATACTGGAAGAACGTCGACCTCTACGTGGGCGGTTCGGAACACGCCACCGGTCACCTCATCTACTCGCGCTTCTGGAACAAATTCCTCTACGACCTCGGTGTGAGCCATGTGGAGGAGCCGTTCAAGAAACTCGTCAACCAGGGAATGATACAGGGCCGCTCGAACTTCGTGTATAGGATAGCCTCCCCCGACCCCTCACAAGGAGGGGAGAAAGGCAATCCTGTATTTGTCTCAGCAGGGTTGAAGGACCAGTATAATGTGACTCCTCTCCACGTCGATGTGAACATCGTCTCGGCCGACATTCTCGACCTCGACGCCTTCAAGGCCTGGCGTCCGGAATACAACGATGCCGAGTTCATACTCGAGAACGGCAAGTACGTCTGCGGCTGGGCCGTCGAGAAGATGTCGAAGTCGATGTTCAACGTGGTGAATCCCGATATGATCGTCGAACGCTACGGTGCCGACACGCTGCGCCTGTATGAGATGTTCCTCGGTCCTGTGGAGCAGTCGAAGCCCTGGGATACCAACGGCATCGACGGCTGTCACCGCTTCCTGAAGAAGTTCTGGAACCTCTGCAGTTCGGCATGTGGCGATGACGTCGCCACAGACCCAACGGCAGAGCAGCTGAAGTCGCTCCACAAACTCATCAAGAAGGTGTCGCAGGACATCGAGGTGTTCTCCTACAACACATCGATTTCGGCATTCATGATCTGTGTGAACGAGTTGTCGCAGCTGAAGTGCCGCAACCGCGAGGTGATGCGCACACTCGCCGTTCTCATCGCTCCGTTTGCTCCCCATATCGCCGAGGAACTCTGGGAGATGCTCGGTGGCGAAGGATCGGTCTGCGATGCACAGTGGCCGACATGGAATGAGGAATACCTCGTCGAGAACTCCGTCCGCCTGGGTGTGGCCTTCAACGGCAAGACCCGCTTCGACATGGAGTTTGCCGCCGATGCCGACAACCAGACCATCCAGGAGGCTGTCCTTGCCGACGAGCGTGCGCAGAAGTATCTCGATGGTAAGCTGGTGATCAAGGTCATCATCGTGCCGAAACGCATGGTGAACCTCGTCATCAAATAACCTTTCATCCTTCATCCATCACCCTTCACCCAAATCGTACCATGACTATCGACAAAAAACTCATGTGGAGCGAGGCCAGAGACTATGCAGGCATCACCTTTGGCCTCGTGCTCTATGCTTTCGGTTTCACGTTCTTCCTCATGCCTTACGAAATCGTGACAGGAGGCGTGGCGGGTGTGGCTGCCATCGTGCAGTATGCCACAGAGATTCCAAACCAGTACACCTACTTCCTCGTGAATGCCGCCCTGCTCATCATGGCACTGCGCATCCTCGGCGTGAAATTCCTGATGAAGACCATCTACGCCATCTTCATGCTGACGTTTCTGCTGTGGTTCATGAAGGAAATCGTGCCCCACGACGCTTCCGGCAACATGGTGAAGATTCTGGGCGAAGGTCAGGACTTCATGTCGCTCGTCATCGGCTGTATGATGACGGGCTCGGCACTGGGCATCGTGTTTGTCAACAACGGGTCGACGGGTGGTTCCGACATCATCGCTGCCTCGGTGAATAAGTTCTACAACATGTCGCTGGGCACGGTGTTGCTGTTGCTCGACTTCGTCATCATCGGGTCCTGTCTGTTCATCCCGCAGTTCGGAACCATGCTTGAGCGTGGAAACATGGTGGTGTTCGGATTCTGCACAATGGTCATCGAGAACTTCATGCTCGACTACCTCTACAACAAAAGGCGCTCATCGGTGCAGTTCCTGATTTTCTCTGAAAAGTATCAGGAGATTGCCTACGAAATCGGCACGAACATGGAACACGGCGTGACCATCCTCGACGGACACGGCTGGTACACAGGTCAGGAACGCAAGGTGCTCTGCATCCTCGCCAGGAAAAACGAGAGCAGCACGATCTTCCGCATCATCAAGGCCATCGACCCGAAAGCCTTTGTTTCGCAGAGTTCTGTCATCGGCGTCTATGGCGAAGGCTTCGACACGATTAAGGTAAAAGCAAAGAAATAAATGAAAAAGATTGTATTCGCCACCAACAACCAGCATAAACTCGACGAAATCCGACAAATCCTCGGTTCGAAATTCGATGTGCTGTCACTCAACGACATCGGTTGTCACGAGGAAATTCCTGAGGATTACGACACTCTGCAGGAGAACGCTCTGCAGAAGGCGAAGTATATCGCTGAACACTACGATGTGGATTGCTTTGCCGACGACACAGGCCTCGAAGTCGATGCCTTGAACGGCGAGCCTGGCGTTCATAGCGCCCGCTATGCTGAGGGCACCGACCACGACAGCGAGGCGAATATGCAGAAATTATTGCGCAAATTAGGAAATAATAACAATCGCAGTGCACGATTTCGCACCGTGATAGCGTTAGTAATGAAGAGCCCCACCCCGACCCTCCCCAATAGGGAGGGAGAAGAGAAGAGTGAGGAGTGTAGGAATGTAGATGATGCTCCGTTGCTTTTCGAGGGCATCGTGAACGGCCACATCGCCTACGAAAAGAAGGGCACGGAAGGCTTCGGCTACGACCCCATCTTCGTTCCCGATGGCTACGATGAGTCGTTTGCACAACTCGGAATGGACATCAAGAACAGCATCTCCCACCGTGCACGTGCCGTTGCTAAACTCGCCGACTACCTGCGATTACTGTAACAAAGTCAACCAGATCAAGATGAGAAGAATCCTGACTGCTGTCATCACCATCCTCTTTGCCACCACGATGCTTCATGCTGCCAGCATAGGCTCGTGGCGCGCCTACCTTGCCTATACCGACATCACGGAAATCGAGAAGGCAGGCAACGAATTGTTCGTGTTGGCCAGCAGGAATCTCTATCTCTACAACATAGACGACCAGAGCGTTCGCACGTTCAGTAAGATGGATGCCCTGAGCGACTGTAGCATCGCTCACATCGCCTGGAACAAGAAGGCTGGTCGGCTCGTCGTCATCTACGACAATAAGAACATCGATCTGCTGGAACCGAACGGCGACTGCGTGAACATGCCGGAATACTATATGAAGTCGATGACGGGCGACAAAACCATCAACGACATCTATATCAGCGACCAGTATGCCTATCTCGCTACGGGTTTCGGAATCATCAAGCTCGATGTGTCGAAAGCCGAGATCAGCAATACCTACCAGCTCGACAAAAACATTACTGCCGTTGCCATCAGCGGACAGAACATCTACGCTCGCGTCGACAAACAGTCGTACATCGTGGCTTCGCTGCAGTCGAATCTGCTCGATCCCAACAACTGGACCGCTACGACTAATGTGCCGAACGGCATCTTCGATAAGGACAAGTCGGTATGGAACGAGTACATCGAAACGCTGCGCAACATCGCTACCGACGGACCGCAGTACAACTATTTCGGTTTCATGCGCTTTGTCGACAACCATCTCTACACCGTCGTAGGCGGCTATGGAGCAGGCATCGAGGAGGACAGAGCCGGTGCTGTACAGGTATGGGACGGCAACAGTTGGCTGATTTATCAGGACAATCTGCAGAACATCACTAACTATGAATACAAGGACTTGATGAGCGTCGACGTCGATCCCACTGATGCATCGCACGTCTTTGCAGGCGGTCGCACGGGAACCTACGAGTTCAGGAGTGGACAGTTCACTCAGGCTTACAGCTGCCATAACTCTACACTGGGAACAGCCATCGGCGCCACGCAGAACGGACGCGAGAGCTACACGTTGGCAGAGAGCGTGAAATACGATGCTGAAGGCAATCTGTGGGTGCTCAACAGTCAGTCGCAGACGGCACCCATCCACGTACTTCAGAAAGACAACACATGGAAAACCTTCACCAGCAGCTCGCTGATGAACGACGACCGCACGTTGGGTGCCTTGCAGGCGCTGACCTTCGACAGCAAGGGACTACTCTGGTTCGTCAACAACCACTGGACGAAGCCTTCGCTGCATTTCTTCAATCCGCAGACGGAAGAGGTGACCTCCTTCTTCAACTTCATCAACCAAGACGGCACACGCGTCGACGTCAACTCCGTACAGTGTATCGCCGAAGACAAGAACGGTGATTTCTGGGTGGGCACGAACATTGCTCCACTGCTGCTCTCACGCAACAAAATCACCGAGCAGGAGCCGGAGTTCGAACAGGTGAAAGTACCACGCAACGATGGCACAAACTATGCCGACTATCTGCTCAGCGGCGTGAATATCTCGGGCATCGTCGTCGATGGCGGCAACCGCAAGTGGTTCGCCACAAAGGGCAACGGTGTCTATCTCATCAGCGCCGATAACCTCACACAGCTGCAACATTTCACAGCCGAAAACAGCAACCTGCTCTCCAACAACATAGAATCCATAGCCATCGACAACGCGACGGGCGAAGTGTTCTTCGGCACCGACAAAGGACTCTGCTCATACATCAGCGATGCCACCGCCGTCGTCGATGAGATGACGAAGGAAACTGTCTATGCCTATCCCAATCCTGTGCGTCCCGATTACACTGGTCTGATCACCATCACTGGCCTCACCTACGATGCCGACATCAAGATTGTCACCGCCAACGGCGCTCTTGTTGCCGAAGGTCGCAGTAATGGCGGCACCTTCACTTGGGACGGTCGCGATCAAAGCAATGGAAAGCGTGTGGCATCGGGTGTCTATATGGTTATGGCAGCCACCAGCGAGGGCAGTAAAGGTACCGTATGCAAAATCGCTATCGTACGCTAATAGACCAACAGCACTTCAGCCGAAGTTGTTGGGCTCTCACATCAGTCTTCCTACTCTTCTTGCTGGGAATATTGATAGTTTTCGGTTATACTCCCACCAACGACGGCGAAGGATACATTGAATATGCACAGATAGCCATCGCTGACGGCCAACCCTATCCCACGCTCAATCACATCTTCGGAAAGCCTTACATCTGGAATAGCGGCATCATTAACCTTGTCGCACTATCCTTGTGGCTCACCAAGTCGCTCATGCCCCTGCTCATATTGCTCTGCGTGATGAAAGCCCTCACCGCCTGGCTTCTCGCTCGCATTACCGCCATTCTCTTCAATGAGCGCACAGCCCTCATCGCACTTCTCCTTTATATTCTCTATCCGAACAATTGGGGGCAAAGCACTATGCTTTCCTCCGAAATTCCGATGGTGTTCTTCGCCATGCTCGCATTCTACATAGCTATAAAAGCCACCCAGAAAAATAACTATCCGCTCGACCCGCAGGGGCGCTTTCAGAGCGAAGCGGAGAAAGAACTATTCACTATCAACTATCAACTATTCACCGCTGGTGGTTTTCTTGCTTTTGCCAACTGGTTCCGCCCCGTAGCCACCATTTTCATTGTGGTGTTCATCATTTATTTCGTCATCTGTAAACGTAGGAACTGGCTCCGCTTCAGTGCTAATCTCATAGCAGGCTATCTTCTCATTATCACTATCATCGGAACCAGCTGTTACCTGCGCACAGGCCATTTTCTCTATCAGGCTGACTCCCTGTGGTTCAATATGGCGGAAGCCACCTACGAAACCGATGAGCAGCCCCACTACAATTCTAATCCCTTCCCTCCAGGCACCGCCCGCTACATCGACGATATGCAGCACAAAACCGCTATCGAGTGCAGTCATATCTGGCGTGAGCGAAGCCTCCAGTGGCTCAAACAGCATCCAGTGGAATACCTTAGCAAAATTCCGTCGCGTCTCTACTACACCTACAAGAACGATATCGACAATCTCGTCGCTTTCCTGCCGCAAAAAGATAATCCAGCGACAAACAATATCACCCTGCCGTTAGGAAGCCTTAGAACGCAATTCTCGCAGCTCTCTGCCGTTCAATATTTTGCATTGTTCTGCACGGTCCTTTATATCTTGCTTCTACTTTTTGCCTTCGGAGGCTCCATCCATCTTATAAATAAGCGCTCCCTCGATGTCTTCCTCCCACTCTTCATCATCGTGATGGGCTCGCTGGCACTCGCCTTACTCATTCATGGCGAAACCCGCTTTAAGGCACCCGTCATGCCTTTCATCTTCATGCTTGCCGCATGCTTTTTTTACAGAAAACGCATTTAATACGCCTAGAGCTATACTCCGTAACTTATAAAGCTATGCTCTGTAAGCTCTAGAACTATGCTCCGTAGCGTATGGAGCAATGCTCCTTTACCTCTAAAGCTATGCTTTTACATTCTAGGAATAAATATATTGTCAAAAACGTCTTTCTCCGTTTATCAACAATTCATTATATTTTCTTTTTTCTTTTTATTTTTTATAGAAATCTTTTGTTGGTGATAATAGGACGTTGAAAAGTTGAAAAAAAGAGAAGAAAAAATTTGGTTATTTCGTCATCAACGTTTGGATGACAGTTATAAACATAGCAGTTGAATAATATTTCATTGATATTCAATAGTTTATGATTGTTTTCAACAATAGTTGAGAAGTGGTTTTCCAAGCGTTTTGATAACTTTTTCTGCTGCTGCAAGTGTGGAAAACAGATGAATAGAAGGTGAATTTGTGGGTGGTTTTTCCCCAACGGAAAAGGCCAGAAAGTTTTCCGCTTTTTATTCACATCGTTTTCCACAGAGTTTTCCACACCTATTGTTGTGAAAGAAGTGACAATAGGAAAAAGCATCGCGTATACCTTATATTATAAAAAGGATTGAATAATTTTATTTGAGGGCTTGTAGGATTTTGTCAACGATGGTTTCCGGAGCGATGTAGGTGAGGCAGGCGTAGTCGCCACGATGACAGTTCTTCTTGCCGTAAATAGAGCAGGGACGACAAGACAGATCTACTTGCACTGCATCTTGTTGTGATTGGTTCCATCCCATGAACCCAGCGAAAGGATGCGTAGCCCCCCAGATGCTGATGACACGGGTGTTGACAAGCGATGCCAGATGCATATTGGCCGAATCCATCGAAATCATCACATCAAGCTGGTTCATCAGCGTAAGTTCTTCATACATGCCGTTGAGCAGCTTCGAAGCATTGGTGCAGCAGGGATAGCGGGCAGCCCAGTCGTCGAGTTGCGCCTTTTCGCTCTTGCCGCCGCCGAAAAGGAAAATGCGACAGTCGATTTTCTCCGACAATTGTCTGATGACCTTTTCCATCTGCTCAAGCGGATAGATTTTCCCTTGATGAGCCGCAAAGGGAGCAAGTCCAATCCATTTCTGATGCGTTGGCTTCTCTCTGAATGTTTCGGGCAGAATGGTTAGTTCGGGTTCCTTCCCTTCAAAGATAGAAACGAAATGCGGATCGACAGGATATCCCAGTTTTGCGAACACATCAGCATAATTTTCAAAGGCGGAGGGCTGTTGCACCATTTTCTTTCCTGTCTGTGCGGTGAGTTTGCGCTTACCGTTCTTGTGTTTATTGATGTGCTCCACGCGGTTGCGATTCAGGTTGAAGCGCATGCGCAGGTATTTCGAGCGTAGCGTGTTATGAAGGTCGGCGATAGCTGTGAAATGTTTTGCCGACAGGCGCCGATAGAGAGCATTCAGTCCTTTCACACCTCTGTATTCCCCTTTGATGTCGGCACCCATGAATCCGATATTAGGTGCCATACCTTCGAAGAATACTTTGGCAAACGGCTTGCTCAACACGGTGATTCGCACTTGTGGATACTGCTTGGCCAGAGCTTCAACGATAGGCACGGTCATAGCAATATCGCCGATGGCCGAGAAACGGATAATCAGGATGTGTTCGGTTTTCACTGGATATATTTAAGATTTAGGATATAAGAAGTGTTTTCTATGATTTCTTTTCCTTGTACAAGATAGGATTCGTCGAAGGATCGTTATACATCTTCATCTGACGATACACCTTCATGTATTTCCGGCCGGCTTCGATATCGGCGAGCAACTGGTCGATAGCTGTCGAAAGGTCCTTCTGCTGTTCAAGCAGCACCTCGAGCTTCGCCTGGCATTTCTGGCGGTGTTCGTCGCTGGCATCGGCACGTTCTGCCTGTTCGCGCATGTGGTAGATCTTCAGAGCCAGGATGCTCAGTCGGTCCACAGCCCATGCGGGGCTCTCGGTGTTGATGGTGGCATCGGGCAACGGCTTCACGTTGCTATAGATATGGCGGAAGTAGCTGTCGATTTGTTCCACGAGATCAGTACGGTCTTGATTCGACTGGTCGATGCGCCGTTTCAGCTGCAGCGCCTCGATGGGATCGATGTGTGGATCGCGTATGATGTCTTCGAAGTGCCATTGCACGGTGTCAATCCAGCATTTCAGGTATAGTCTGTTTTCAATGGAATCGCGGTCATAAGGATTGTTGATGGGTGTGTCTACGTCGTCCTTGACATGATAATCGCGAATGACCATTCGGAAAATTTCGTTACATTGTTGTGTAAATGACATTCCAATAAAGATTTAATATGATAGATTTAAATTTTTAAATGAGTCTCTAATCATCTGCAAATATAGATATTATTTTGAATTATACAAAGAAAAAGCCTGAAAAAAGTATTTTTTTTTGCACAATGTAATAGTGTTTGTGCAACACACATCGCTTTTTTTACCAAAATATTTGCGTAAGTAAATAAAAATTTGTTCCTTTGCAACCGATTTTGAGATAGAATATATTTATAAACCCATTTAAAATTTTAAAATTATGTCAGAAATTGAAAGCAAAGTAAAGGCTATTATCGTAGAAAAGCTTGGTGTTGACGAGGAAGAAGTAAAGCCCGAAGCAAGTTTCACAAACGATCTCGGTGCCGACTCTCTTGATACCGTCGAGCTGATTATGGACTTCGAGAAGGAGTTCGGAATCTCTATTCCTGATGACAAGGCTGAGAAGATCGCTACTGTTGGCGATGCTATCGCTTACATCGAGGAAAACGCTAAGTAATTTTTACGTTTAGGTGATAGGTGATAGGTGTTGGGTGTTGGTTGATGTATTTCAACCAGGATTCAACACCTATTCAGTAATTAAGAAGGCTATCACCCAACAATCAATTTTTTATGAAGATTAAAAGAGTAGTAGTAACAGGGCTCGGTGCCGTAACACCTTTGGGTAATTCTGTTGAAGAGACATGGAAGAACCTGCTGAATGGTGTGAGCGGTGCTGCTCCAATAACACAATTTGACAGCTCTAAGTGCAAGACCCACTTCGCTTGTGAAATCAAGGACCTGAATATCAACGATTGGCTTGACAGAAAGGTGTCACGCAAGATCGACCGCTATTCGCAGATTGCCATGATTTCGGCTATTCAGGCTGTTCGCGACAGCGGTATGGACTTGGAGACTGTCGACAAGGACCGCATCGGCGTTGTCTATGGTGTAGGCATCGGCGGCATTCGTACCTTCGAGGACGAAGTCGTCTACTACGGCCAGCATCAGGAGGACGGACCAAAGTTCTCGCCCTTCTTCATCCCGAAGATGATCAGCGACATCGCTGCCGGACATATCTCCATTCATTTTGGTTTCCACGGACCTAATTTCGCCACTACCAGCGCTTGTGCCTCTTCGAGCAACGCACTGGCCGATGCCTTCAACCTGATTCGTCTGGGCAAGGCAAATGCCATTCTGGCTGGTGGTGCCGAGAGTGCCATCTGCATGTGTGGCGTCGGCGGCTTCAATGCCATGAATGCCCTCTCCACCCGCAACGATGATCCTGCAGGTGCCAGTCGTCCGTTCAGTGCTTCGCGCGATGGTTTCGTGATGGCCGAGGGTGCCGGCTGCCTCATTCTTGAGGAGCTGGAGCACGCTAAGGCACGTGGCGCGAAGATTTATGCCGAAATGGTTGGCGAAGGTCTTAGCGGCGATGCTTATCACATCACGGCCAGCCACCCGGAGGGACTTGGTGCGAAGCTTGTCATGAAAAGCGCTCTCGAGGATGCCGAGCTGAAGCCTGAGGACATCGATTACATCAATGTTCATGGAACCAGCACCCATGTGGGCGACATCTCCGAGGTGAAGGCCATCAAGGAAGTGTTTGGCGACGCTGCCTATAAACTCAATATTTCTTCTACTAAGTCGATGACGGGTCACCTGCTGGGTGCTGCCGGAGCTGTGGAGGCAATGATTGCTGTGTTGGCTGTGCAGAACGATATCGTTCCGCCAACCATCAACCACGCCGACGACGATATGGATCCCGAAATCGACTATGACCTCAACTACACCTTCAACAAGGCTCAGAAGCGAGAGGTGCGTGCTGCCATCAGCAACACATTCGGCTTCGGCGGTCATAACGCATGCGTAGTGTTCAAGAAATATGCTGAGTAATTTTATTGATAGGATAAAGCTCCCATTCCGAAAGGATAAGGAGCTTTATTTGTGTTTATACAAAATCATAGGATTCTATCCGCGAAAGATTGACTATTACAAGACAGCACTGCTTCACAAGAGCATTGCACGACGTAACGAAAAGGGGAAACCTGTCAACAATGAGCGGTTGGAATTCTTGGGCGACGCCATCCTCGATGCCGTCGTCGGCGATATCGTATTCGAACATTTCCCAGGCAAGCGCGAGGGATTTCTCACGAACACACGCTCGAAGCTCGTACAGCGCGACACGCTGGGTCGGCTCGCTCAGGAGATGGGCATCAACGAACTCATTCTTTCCAACGGTCGCGGCACGAGTCATAACAGTTATATGGGCGGCAACGCCTTCGAGGCGCTCGTCGGTGCCATCTATCTCGACCGCGGCTACGATGCCTGTATGAAGTTCATGAAAAAGCGCATCTTGGCGCAGATGATCAACATCGACAAGGTGGCGTATAAGGAGGTAAACTTCAAGTCGAAGATGTTGGAATGGTCGCAGAAGAACCGTGTGCAGATTGAGTTCCGACTGATTGATCAGAAAAAGGACGACCAGGGAAATCAGATTTTCAACTATCAGGTTTTCATCGAGGGCATTGCGGGTTGCAGCGGCAAGGGCTACAGCAAGAAGGAAAGCCAGCAGATGGCTTCGAAGCTCACGCTGGAGCAGCTGCGCAAGAAACCTCAGTTCATCGATGCGGTGTTTGCTGCGAAGAGCGACCGAACGAAGATGGAGGAGGAACCGGCTATGGCCGTTCCAAAGACCGAAGAACAGGAAGACTTCATCATCGTTTCGAATACGGAGAAGCCTGTGCAGATAGTTCAGGAGAAGCCTTCTGTTGAGCCGAAGGAAGTGCAGAAGCCCCAGCGGGTGAAGAAAGCACCTGCCGAGAAGGAACCCGTACAGGAAGCACCCATCGCTCCTGAGAGTCAGGAGAAGAAAGAAAGGCCTGCCTCACGCCGTAATCGTCGCAACAAGCCGTCGGCAGCGACAGCAGAGCCTGCCGCCGCTACTCCCGAGAAACCGGCAGAGCCGACTCAGAAGTCGAAGCCCTCACGCCGCAATAAGGAGAAGGCCGTTCCGTCAGACGACAGAGAGGAGAAACCCCGACAGGCGAAGCATCGCAAGTCGAGAACTCCCAAGCCTGTTCCGGAACCCGCTCCGAACGACGACGACGAGTTCGACCTGAGCGATATTACAGCCCGTGAGCAGACTCGTGAGGAAATCATTGCTGCTGCCGAGGCAGCGGCCTATGGTCCTGAGGAATAAGGCAATATTGACAATCCACACCAGTTCAGTCATCATGGCTGCTGGCGTGGATTTATTCGTATGATTAGAGCACGATGAAGGAATTTTTGCAAGTACTGAGGCGATTCATCCCGCCTTATCGGAAATATCTGGTGTTGTCGATAGTGTTCAATATCCTATCGGCCATCCTGAACATATTCTCGTTTATGACGCTCATCCCGATGT
>JAFZAP010000021.1 GCA_017557185.1 Prevotella sp. | reverse complement strand
CTGCAAAAGCGGTGGAGGCAGCCATCATGGCGGCTGCAGCCATCAGTAAAATCTTCTTATTTATCATCTTGTTATTAACTTTGTTTATTCCGTTGTGGCTGGCGCAGGAGTCGTATATCAGAAGAACCGTCCCTCCGTTATAAATAATAATCTGCAAAATCCGTGAAATCCGTAAAATCCGTTGTCTAAAAAAAAGAAGTTATGAAAATCAATCGTATTAAAGTCGGGAAGGTGTTGAAGTTCGTAGGGTCGCTGATAACCCTCGTCATTACCACATTCTTTGTTGGTAGCTGCACAGGTATTGTCCCTTTAACTTCCCTTTAACTTCCCTTTAACTTCCCATTAACTCCTATGAGATCAATCACGTTAATTGTCATTCACTGTTCTGCAGTCAAGCCCGACCAGACAAGCTCGGTCGCTCAGATTGACTCGTGGCATCGCCAGCGAGGTTTCCACCTCGGCGTGGGCTACCACTACGTGATCCGTCGTGACGGAACGATAGAGCCAGGCCGTCCGGAATGGATGATTGGTGCCCACTGCGTGAACCATAATGCCCACTCGATCGGCATCTGCTACGAGGGCGGACTCGACATCCGCGGTCAACCCGCCGACACCCGCACTGAGGCGCAGAAGGCTGCCATGCGAAAATTGCTTGAGGAACTCCACGGGCGCTATCCCAAAGCCGTAATCCTGGGTCACCATGACCTGAATCCGCAGAAGGATTGCCCCTGCATCAAGAACGTCGCCCATGAGTATGCTGATCTACAGCCGAAATAAAGAAGGTAAGAGGTAGAAACGAAAAAGCCCTGAAGATATTGTATCCTCAGGGCTTTTCTTAAAAAAATTACAATAGTTTTTGGGGGCAGTACTTGAGTGTGGCTCCTCATACCCAGGTGCCCCGGTGACTATAGCGATTTGGGTTAAAACGACTCACGAGGCCTGCCCCCGTGAGCGTTATTTTTGTCTTACTATTCACTTACAAACCGTCTGGCTCGTTGTGGCTCGGTAGCATCGTCATTGCTGATATCGGTGTCCAGATAGCCGTTACCGTCATCATAGCCGCCCACGATGCCTTCTTCCAAGAGGATGTAATAATACCCGTAGAGTCTCTCCCATACATCATCGTCAGGACGGACGAAGGTGAGGCGATACGACTGCCCTTTGTATGTCACGTCGGCAGTGATGACGTCTTTTATGCTGTCGTACAACATATTTGTCACCTTGGGCGTGTTCTCAATATGGCTCGAAGGCGTGATATACCCGTCGGCAGTCATGTAGTAGTTGAACTGGTTTGCCTGGTGAGACAGGTCTATTCCTCCGTAGTTCACCATTTCATTGTCGTCTTTCAGATAGAGGTATCCCCACCAGCCATCTTTCATGTGAGAATCACCCAAATAGAATAACGCCACCACCTTGTCGAAAGTTGTCGTGTCGCCCTCTTCCGCAGTGCGCCAGTTTTCTGTCTCACCGCTGATGGGCAGTTCTGCATACCAGTGACCGGCGACTTCATCATACAGCGTTACCTCAACGAAATTATCACTGTTAACGGAACAGCTGCTCATCGCCACGAGGGCGATAATCAGCATTGCAAATATCTTTGTCAGTTTCATAATCGTCTATTATTTAATAACCTTTTTACCGTTTCTGATCACAATGCCCTTAGCGCTACGAACGTCAATCTCTCGTCCGTTGAGGTCGTAATAACGGTGGGTACCGTCCTGATCGATGGTCTCGATGGTGTCTATGCCGGTCGTATTCTCATCCACGAGACTCATGCTGATAGCACGGGTTCCGGCATGACGAGCGCTGGGCAACAGAAATGCCCGGAAGGGTTTGAGCGACACCTGGCTCTGAGCCGTGGTTACGGGATGCCAATTGCCGTCGCTCTGTAGTACGTAAGCACCCAGTTCAGCGGCTTCAGCATTGCTGATGGCATTGAAGGAACCACGCAGCGAGTATCCCGGTGTGTCGTCCTGATGACCGTAGGTGGTGCCGCCGCTCGCAGGTATCGTCTGCGGGGTGTATGTGTACAGCGTCACATAGTCGGTGTTCAGGCGCTGGCTGCCGTTCACTTTCAGCAGATAGGGCTTCATGGCCTCCATCTCGTCTATCACCTCCTCGAAGATGAGTGTGTTGCCGTCACGCTCGCTCAGCTCGTAGGCGCGTGCATATTCGGGCACCTTCAGTGTGTAGGGCAGGCAGACGGTGTAGGGCACCTCCGAGGCTTTCAACTTGCGGTCGTTGTCGATGATGCCAACCTCAAAAGCGTATGGCACCATGTAGTCGAGCGAGTCGATCAGATAGTACTTCTGGGCCTGTAGCTTACCGCCATTGTCCCAGACGACGTTGTCCTCACCCGTATAGCCGTAGGCGGCAGGCATATAGAGCAGCGTATGTTCTCGGTCGAGTCCCATCCGCTCCATGCCGGTGTATGTCAGGCTACTCACGAAATCGTCATCCTGGCACGCCAGGAAGTCAACATAACGCATCTTTTTATTCTGTTCGAAGAGTCCTTCCTCTATCGCACTGAGTGCGGCGGGCATGGCCATCTGTTCCAGCTGTGCGAGCGGCGCGAAGGTGGCCTTGCTCAGCGAGTCGACAGCGGTGTATTTCAGCGGCGTCAAGTTCTTTACGCCTGGATGACCGTCGAACCAGCCTTCCACTGAGGTCACCGTTGCCAAGTCGTCCTTGGTGGCAGCGGCATGGGCGGCGAAGGCACAGAACGAGTCGTCATCGTCGAAAGCACCCTTCGAGATATTGTTCGTGCGCTGCCAGGAAGATCCGGTGTAGTTGGCATCGGCAACATAGTCATTATAGAGCGACGGGCGCACGTAGAAGGCGTCGAACGTCGGGTTGTAGTTGTTGCAGAGCCAGCGCCATACGGCCCACTCAGCACCAATCTCAGGTTTCTTCTTAGCCAGGATGTACATGCGGGTGAGCGAGGCGCCGTCGTCGAGGGCATCCCAGTTGAAGTCCTCCATGTCGTCGCCGATGACGAGCGTCTCCATGTCCTCGCAGCCTATCATGGCGCGTGTCCTCACCTTCTTGCAGGTGCGTGGCAGGATGAGTGTCTTCAGGCTGTAGGCATTCTGGAAGGCACAAGAAGGCAGCACGTCTGCATCGACGCCAATGGTTATCGGTCCGCCTACCACCGTTCCCTTTCCGATGAGTGAGTAATCGTCATCCTCCACAATCTGTGCGTCGTAAAGGTCTATGTACTCTAAGTGTCCCATGTAGTTGCGACTCTGCGTCCAGGGGCAATATCCGGCGAGATGTTTCAGCACGTCGAAATCTGTGGCCGAGATGGGGCCTACGACCTTCAGGCGTGTGATGTCGGGGTAGTCGCCCTTCAGTCCGTGCAGGTATTTCGTCCAGATGTCCCAAGTCGAAGATATATTAGGTTCAAGTCCCAATGCCGTTGCCAGCGTGTTCGGCGCAGTGACGGTGACGGTCTTGATGGTGCTATAGCGACGTACATGCTCGTCGGCGTTGATGTGGTCGGCATACTGTGCCCACTTCTCGCGGTAGAGCTTGCAGAGTTTCTTCGGCACGAGGATGCAGAAGTCGTATGGCAGGGTCTCGAAGGCATGCTGAGCCAGTTGGGGCACAGAGTCTGCCGAAATGTAGATGGTGTCGAGGCTGACGCAGTCGCCAAAGGCATAGCGGTCGATGCGCCTGATGGAGCTTGGCAGCGTGATGGCCTTCATCTCTGCGCACTTGAAGAAGGAATTCTCAGTCAGTTCACTGACGTTGCTGAACCTGTAGAAGTCTTCAAACCGCTTGATCGAATGATTGCCCTTGAAGATGCCGTCGATGCTCTCCAATTGTAGATACTCCGTGGGGAAGAAATAACCCTTTTCCGCCAGTGCATCCACCACGCCATCGTCGGCAAACGAAGCCTTCATGTTACGGACATTCGTCGTGAGGTAATTCTGACCTAAGTATTCGCCTATCTGCGACTTCTTGGCATAGACGGTGTTGATGGTCTGTCCCCATGGATCCTTGCGGCTGCTTTGTGCGGGCTTGTCGGTGGCGAACACGAGCGTCTCCAACGGATAGTCGAGCAGGCCTTTGGTATATGCCCAGTCGTCGTAGTCCTGTATGGAGCCGGTCACAGCCACTTGCTTCAGACTGCTGCATCTGGCGAAGATGCGTGCGCCTATCTCCTTGAGGCTCTTGGGCAGGATGACCGTCTCTAAGGCCGTGCATCCCGTGAACAGATAGTCGGGCAGTTCGTTGTCGTTATGAATGTTGTAGCGCGTGCCGTTAAACGTCAGGTCGTCGTTGTAGTAGTGGTAGCCGTCGTCGGTCTCCTTGATGGTGGCATTGTAGAGGTTCAGGTAGCGCAGGCGTCCGTCGGTAGCCTTGCCACCGGCTGAGTAGGCATCGCAGCCGGCGAGGTAGCGGATGACGGCGAGATCCACATTACCCAATGGGCCGCTGATGGTTAGCGAGTCGTACTTGGCGTAGTTGCCGTGTACGTAGCGAGGCTCGTCGCCGAAGAAGAGTCCTGAGTAGCTCATCTCCACGAAGAGACCCAGTTTCTCGGCCAGTTCGTCGGGCTTGGTCACTGTCACCACCTTATTTACTTTATAACTGGCATCGCTCACGATGTAGTCCTTGTAGCCTGGCCATGCCGTCTTGTAGGCATCCACCGAGGCGGCAGGCACGTAGATTCTCAGTCCGTCATTATAGCTGAACTGGCTCTTGCCAGTCAACTTGGCGGGGGTGCTGCCGAGCACGCGGATAGTCTTCAGCACCGGGCAGTCGTTGAAGGCCTCGTCGCCTATCTCGCTGAGGGCTGCAGGCAGTTCTATCTCCTCCAGCTTGTAGCAGTTGGCAAAGGCAAACGGCTGGATGGTCTTGATGGTACTGGGCAATAAAATGTTGCTCAGGTTCTTGCAGCCACGGAACCACTCCTGGCCCACGTAGTCGAGGCCGATGACCTCGAACTGCTTGAATTCGGTAAATGAGCGGATATTCTCTTTCTGGTCTTGCAGCGCCTCTTTCATTCCGTCATAGTTAGCTCCGCCGATACGCGCCAGGTCGATGTAGCCGTCCCAGTAGTAGGGGTCGCAGCACGGGGTGTAGTAGCGGTATTTCTTCAGGGCCTTTACGACGCCCTCGTCGCCCGGCTGTATGATGCAGGCGCGGAAACGGTCCTTGTACTTCACCCATGCCGTGTCGGCCTCGAACCAGGCCTGCTGCTGCGGCAGCATCTTGATGATGCAGTCGGGCGAGCCGTCGAACATACCCTTACCCGCTCTGACCTGCGAGGGCTTCAGCGGCTCTATGTGGTCGGTGCCGTCGGTCACGCAGTAGAGCATGTCGATGTTCTTCAGGTTCTTACAGTTGATGAAGCACGAGTCACCCAGCAGCACATCGAGCGTGGTGTAGCTGTCGCCGCCGTTGAGGTCCCAGAAGGATACGGTCTTCAGGTGGTCGTTGCCGGCGAATGCCTTCTTCTTCACGAAGTCGAGCTTGTAGTTGTTGTACGAGCCGATGTCGTTGAACAGGCCCATGCTGCCCTGGTGTCCGTCAAGGAACTTGTTGTCGGCAGAGATGGCCGTCAGGTGGTCGATGGTGTGTCCGCTGACCCTCGTCTGTTTCCACGAGGTGTTGTTCTCGTAGCGGATGGCATAGTTCACGCCGTACTCCGAGTACATGGCGTATTCCTGCACCGTCTGGTAGACGAAGTACTTCTGGAACTTGCTCCATATCTCGTCTTTCAGGAAGTCCTCCTTACGGTCTTCGGGTATGATGATCTGCAGCTTTGTGGGGTCGCAGCCGTCGAAGATGTGGTCGCCACCGAGGATGAAGTTCTCCGGGCCGAGGCCACGGTAGTCGTTCTCGTCGCGCGCCTCTCTTCGCAACTGTGTCCTGTAGATGAGGCTGAAACGCTTCAGGTTGCTGCATCCGGCAAAGGCTGAGTCGGGGATGGCCAACTGCATGGGCACGTAGTTCGTTCGCCCTGTGTAAGGTGATTCGGCAAAGTCGATTTCCTCCAACTGCGTATTGCCTTGGAAGGCGTTCTTCCTGATGGCCACCGTGCGGTAGTTATACACATTGCCGATGTCCTGGTATATGGTGTATTTCGCCTGCTGCTTGGCGGGCTTATCGACATAGACGTGGTAGATGAGTTTCTTGTCGGGAGTATAAATCAGGTTATTATCAAAGCTCACGTTGTGGATGTTGGCCTTGATGTTCTCCACCAGTCCGCGCTGGAACTCCTCCTCAGTCATTTCGTGGCCTATGGCCTGGAAACTGCTGTAGGCCATGGCATTGGCGGAAACCATCGCAAGGTCGTCACTCAACCAATCGTCTACGATTCCCGAGAATTTTTGTCCGAGTTCTCTCAGCTGGTCACGAACGGCAGCCATCGTGCCATCCTGGAAGAAATCAGTTGAACATTGGATGATGGACTTTGCGGCTGTTTCCCTGATGCGTTTATTGACAGGATTCATCAGAATTTCGCGCGCCCCATCAGTCCAGTACAATCTAGATCCATGAAAGGCGACGACGTTATCATTTATCAATGCGGTGGTGTGAACAGATGATGGCGATATAACCTCATTAGCTGTTTTATTCATGAAAAAGTCTAAAGCCTTAGAGTAGGATTCTTCTGACGTGCTCTGTAGCAATGCAGCATTAGCCAGGTCAGGCTTAATTATGCCCACACCTCTGAAATAGTCGTCCATGACATCCCTCAAAGTGCTTATCGCATTCTTTACTTGATTGATGAAACCTGACTCGACCAGTTGGTCTAACATGGTATAGATGGTGACGATCTCGTAGATCTTGATAGGCAGATTCCACCACGACAGGTTCTGCGTCACCACCTGGTCGGTAGAGGCTCCGCCAGCGGTCTTCGAGGCATAGTCGTAGGTCAGACCGTCCGTTTCTATGGAACTCCAACTGGTGGGTTCATAGTCGGCTGCGACGATGTAGCTCGTATATTTGGCCCAGTTGGGATCGCTGATGAATTCGTTGTATAGCTCAGGCGATACCACGATGCGGAAGTCCCCATTCGGCATCGGCCACTCCACAAGCTGGTCTTGCGTCAGGTTTTTCAGGTCTGCTTCCGTGGGTAGTCCGAAGATGTTGTCGCCGGGGATGACGTCCTTCGGCCCAAGCACCTCCCAGTGGTCATCGCCGTCCTGTGCATAATAGTACAGGCGCAATTCCCTCAGGTTGGGGCAGTTATAGAAGGCACCGTTCTGAATCACCATCTTCAGGTCGGTATATGAGTTCTCCGAGCGGCCGTTGGTCTGCCAGAACTCGATGGCTTTCAGCTCCTGGCTGCCCTTGAAGGCATTACGGCCTATGGCGATGGTCTTGTAGTTGTAGTACGAGCCCGGATCGTTGTAGATGCGCATCACACCGTCGTTCGACTTCAGGTAACTGTCGTCGTAGCCCACCACGGTGGTGTACCAGATGTTCTCGCTCGAGTTGGTCAGCAGGGTGCTGGCAGTGAACTGCTGGTAGTCGGCGTTCCATAGGCGCAGCGTCTCCATCAGCTGCGCGTGGCCGTCGGCATCGTTCTTCAGCGGCTCGCCGGCGGTGTTGCGCATATAGGTATATTGAGCACCGTTCACGGTCATATCCACATTGGTGTGGTTATAGACGGTGATGCGCCTCTGGTATTCCTTCCACGTCTTGCTGCTCAAGTAGTTCTGATACTGCAAAGCATCGGTGCTGAACATAGCCTGCGGGGAATTGTAGAACACGTTGCTGCCTATGGCACTCACCTGGTCTGGACGCAGTGCCTCCCAGTGGTTGTCGCCTTTGGTGGTGTACTGCATCATCTTTATTTCCGTCAGGTTGCCGCAGTAGGCAAAGGCCTGGTCGCCAATCACGAAGTCGAACGGAAACGAGGCATCCTTGGTGTTGGCGCCGGTGTCCTTGAAGTAGAGTGTCTTCAGCTCCGTGCAGCCCTGGAAGGCCATGGGAGCGATGCAGCCCAAAAGCGTATGGTCGCTCATGAAACCCGTCAGGTCG
>JAFZAP010000020.1 GCA_017557185.1 Prevotella sp. | reverse complement strand
TTTGATGACGGTGAGGGTTCTCGGAGCGTAGCGGAGAGGTTCGTCATCGTTAGCAAAACGAAACTTTCTCCAGCGCACGCTTAGCACTTAGTGGTAACTTTTCATGTTGCAAACATAGTAATTGTGAAATTATAACCTCACAGCATGCCTATCCCCTCTATGTACTATCCTTAGAACCTGACACCCAAGGAAGCTCTTACATACCAGTCGGTGAGTTTGATGAGGTTTGGCGTAGAGTTGGGACAGCTGTTCATAATCTCATTCCAATGAAGGCGCGGGCGCGCCATTTATTCTGGTTGACCGTCACATCGTTGTCGAAGAAGGAATTGCTCATCGTCAGCGTGGTACCAGCGAAGTATCGGGGGGAGCGCTCGAACTTGTTCGCTCTGCCTGCAGAGAAGTTGTAGACGACTGCGGCCCGTTCGTTGAAAATCATACCGAGACTAAAGTGTTTGGCATTCCTGCGCTCGTCGTTCACGATCATGTAGTTGTGATTGTAGATGACGAAGGTGGGGAGCATGGAGAAGTGGAGCAGCCATTTCTTGCCGAGCGCCCAGTTGTAGCCGTAGCCGCCACCGAGGCCGAGGAGTCCGATGTGGATTTTAAGATCGGGCGCATTGGGTGTCCGCTGTTTTAGTTCTTCAGTGGTCTCGATGCTGCCGCCCTGATAACTGATGCCTGCGAGCCATGAACCAGCCGAGCGGCGCTGGATATAACTCTGGGTGAAGGCGGCGGGATAGGAGAAGCGACGGTGGTTGAAGACATAGTAACCGGCCAGGTTGGCCATCTTCAGCTTGACGCCTTCTTTCGCCAGATGTCCGCTGTAATCGCCTCTTTTAATATCGCCCGACAGCGTCGTGGAACGATGGTAGCTGGCATCGAGGCTCAGACGGCTGCTATAGTAGGCAAGGTTGAATTCATAATCCTTGTAGGCACCTTTCATCTTGGCTGGGTTGATAGCCAGCGCGGCAGAGATTCCCCGGAAGGAGCCGCCGATGCTCACAGTGGTCTTGTGAGCCGTGCTCAGGTCGGCCTTGGAACTGATGCCGTCCTTATTTCCCCTCACGTGGAAGTCGTCGCCCGACTGGTTCAGCCTCACCTTCAGCGTCAGTCGTCCTTCGGGTCTTACGACATAGTTCGTGTCGTAGGATGTCTTATAATATCTCTCCGTGAGCACACTGTCCACCTTTGCCCTCACCAGCTCTCGACGGCTCTGGGCTGCAACAGATGGTTGTTCGGGCACTTGCGCATGCACGCCCAAAGCAAACATCATGGCAGTAATAATGATCAACGGAATCTGTTTCATTCTAAAATGTCATGTCCCAAAGAACACCGCCACAAAGATACACAATTTTAATTAAATAATGCTCGGGACTCCATTTTTTTTGTATCTTTGCAAACGTAAATAAAAAAATGATTGGCTTATGAAGAAGTTTTTAACTTGCATGATGGCTGTGCTGGGGCTGAATACGGCCTGCGGGCAGAGTAACTATGAGAACGCTGACGTGGATGGTTTCGCAACGCTGGTTGCCGACACGAACGTGGTGATACTTGATGTGCGTACGGCAGCGGAGTATGCAGAGGGGCACATCGAGAGGGCCGTGCTGATAGACCAGGGGCAGAGCGACTTCATAGAACAAGCCAAGGCTGCGCTGCCCAAAGACAAGAAGATTGCGGTGTACTGCCGTAGCGGCAGACGCTCGGCCAGTGCCGCTGGCAGACTGGCTGACATCGGATACCAATGTGTGAACCTGAAGGGAGGCATCATCGCCTGGAAGGAGGCCAACAAACCCGTAACGACAAAAGAATAAATAAAGCCCCGCCGATTGGCGAGGCTTTATTTTGTTTACTTACACATAATACCTTGTTTGGTATTCTCGAGGAAGCGGATGATGTTCTGGATCTCCGGGCCGTCGGGCACCTGCTCCTTGATCTGGTTGATGACATCGAAGACGCTCGTCTTTCCGTGGAACAACAACCGGTAGGCATTGGCGATGTGCTTCTGCACCTTCTCGTCGATGCCGGCATAGTTCATCATCGTGGTGTTGGGGCCACCATACGTCATGGGGCTGCCGCCTGCAATGACATAGGGAGGAACATCGTGCGAGAATGTACAACCCGCCTGGATCATCGAGAGGTCGCCAGCACGGGTGTTCGCATTCTGGATGGCACCACTGGAGAAGATCACGCCATTGCCGATCTCACAGTCGCCTGCAATCTTCGTACCATAGCCGAACACGCAGTTGGTGCCCACAACGGTGTCGTGGCTGATATGCGTGCCTTCGAGCAGGAAGTTGTGGTTGCCGATCTTCGTCACACCATCGCGGTGGGTACCGCGGTTGATGACCACATTCTCACGGATGACATTGTTGTCGCCGATCTCGACATACGACTTTTCACCACGGAAGTTAAAGTCCTGTGGCAGGGCAGCAATCACGGAGCCCTGGTGGATCTTGTTGTTGTTGCCGATGCGCGAGCCGTCGCAGATGCTGACGAAGGGGAAGATGATACAGTTGTCACCGATCACCACATCGTCCTCGATATACACGAAGGGGAATATCTTACAGTTATCGCCGATCTTCGCCTTGGGAGAGATTTCGGCTTTGGGGGATATTTCACTTGCCATTTTTTACCTTTTTATTTTTATACCTTTTTACCTTTACTTCGCTCCGCCGCCGAGAGCCTGGTACAAGTTAACGACTGCCTGCATCTTGTTAAACTGGTCGGTCACCTCGGAGATCTCGGCATTGAGCAGGTTGCTCTGGGCGGAGATCACCTCCAGATAAGTGGTGTTGCTCGACGACTCCATCAGCTTCTCGGTATCCTCGACATTCTTGGTGAGTACCTGAACACGCTTACCATCGAGTTCAGCCTTCTCGGCAGAAGAGTTATACTGAACAAGGGCATTCGACACCTCATTACCAGCCTGTAGAACGGCATTCTGCCAATTGTTGAAAGCTTGCTCATACTGAGCC
>JAFZAP010000019.1 GCA_017557185.1 Prevotella sp. | reverse complement strand
TGCTGAGTCGTGACAAAAGTCATAACGCAGTTATAAACTCGAAACTCGGAACTCGGAACTAGATAATTGAGAGAGATCAGAAAGAAAATCAACTACACGCGCGGCGAGGAGCTGTGGAACTCGTGGAGCCACGCCGCCGGCATTCTGCTCGCTGTTGTCATCGGCACGCTGTTCATTGTCTGGGCAGCGCGCCATGAGAACGGGTGGGCGACATTCGGTGTGTCCCTCTACCTCTTCGGAATGCTCGGCAGCTATGTGGCTTCGACGGTCTATCATGCGCTGAGTGCGGAGAATAAATGGAAGGAACGGCTGCGCAAGTGGGATCATGCCGCTATCTATTGGCATATTGCCGGTAGCTATTCGCCGATCACGCTCGTGGCGATGCGCGACGAAGGGCCGTGGGGCTGGGCGCTGTTTGCCTTTGTGTGGACGGCAGCCATCGCAGGCACCATCGTTTCGTTTCATAAGCTGAAAGCCCATAGCAACCTCGAGACCATCTGCTTCTGCCTGATGGGGCTGTCGGTGCTCGTCGCCTTCAAGCCGTTGCTCGACAGTGTGAGTACCGCCGCAGTAGTTTGGATCATCGCCGAGGGAGTCTGCTATATCACTGGTGCCTTGTTCTATTCTTTCCACCGCCGTCGCTACATGCACACCGTGTTCCATTTCTTCGTGCTGGCGGGAAGCGTCTGCCACATCATCGCGGTGTGGGATATTCTTATGCAATATTTGTAAAGAAGCCTCACCCCAACCCTCTCCTAAGGAGAGGGAGCAAACATCTCTCACAGGGGGGACTAAAGCCCTTCCTTTCAGGGAGGGGATGGGGTAGGCTCCCCCTCTCCTTAGGAGAGGGCCGGGGTGAGGCTTTTATAGTTTCCACGATAATTGCAAGTCCAGATCGGTTTGCGTGCTGCCGTCGATCTGTTGCAGGCCCGTTCCGATAGTAGAACGGTCGAAATAGTGTGTGGTTGTGAGTTTGGCAGCGAAGGAAAGGTGGCGGTTGACGGTGTAGCTGGCGTAGAGGGCGCCATGCAAGCCGTGATCGAAGTAGGCGGGGAAGGAGAAGGCATAGCGCAGGTTGCGTTCGTAGGCATAGAGGCGGCTGTCGTAGTCGTCGGTGTGGAAGTATGCCAGATGGGTGCTGAGTATCAGCCTACGAAGGCGGTAGTCGATGGTCTGCCCGAGCATCCATCCGCGACTGCTCTCCTGTTTGTGGCTCAAAGCAGCATCGAGCTGTGTGCGTGTGGTCAGGCGGCCGAAGTCGTAGCCTGCCGATAGGCGCAGGCGGTGCTGGGTGTGGGTGATAAGGGATGTTGCGTTTTCGCTTGTGGCTGAAGAAGAATGGTCGTTCTCCTCGATGGTGCGTAGCCGGTAGCGGGCAAAGAAGCGCCACTGGCGGTGCTGCCACTGCATTTCCAAGAGGTGGTCGGTGGCATGCGAGGACTGCGAGGCCTGATAGCGTGCCCAGGGGAAATAGGCATAGTCGGTATAGGCCAGGAGTTGCAGCTGTCGCGAAGCCTGCCACGAGGCACCCACAAGGATGCCGCTCTCGTTCTGCACACGACTGCCTTCGCCGAAGCTCGCGGCATGAAGGGCCTGATAGTGGTAGCTGTAGAAACGCTGCACGGCCATCAACCGCAGTCGAGGTACGGGGCGATAGGAGAGAGTGTTGAGCGTGGCCAATCCTCCGCCTTTGCCTACGGCTGTCTCACCGCTCAGCGTCAGCCGCCGGCCTTCATAGCCGTAGTCGGCGCTGACATTTCCAAACGTCTTTCCTTCTGGATATATTTCCCGATACCGCTGGCTGGCTGATATCGGTTGTACGGTGGGTTGTAACGGCATGTCGAAACCATTGGCAACGGCTGTCAGTCCGGCATGCCAGCGGTCATAGCGCCATGCTAGCCGAGTGCCTGCAAGCCACTCTGCGGCATTGTTCTTGCGCTCCATTTCCGAAGGTGTGCGGTGATAGCCAGTAGTGAGTAGGGTGTTGATGGTTGTGTCTCCGTGCAGGGTTGCATCAATTTTGCGATAGGAGGCAAATGCCGTAAGACTGAGATCGCGGCTGAGGGAAACCGTTGCGGCTGCTCCCTGCAGGTAGTTAGCCGACATACGTGAGGAATGTGGTGTAATGACCGTCATCGAGCGGCCTACACCATCGAGCATCGCCCGCTTGCCCAGGTTCATGCTGCCGTTCATCACCAAGCCCAACCCAAGCCGCAGACGATAGTGCCCTACTACGAGATTCTTCAGTCGTCCCACTCGCCGCAGCTGTGCGTAGAGGGAGTAGTGATCGTAGCCTAGCGAGTTGCGATTGGCGAAAAACGGCTCTCCGCTGTCTTGTGCACCAACGAGTCCGAAGCGCAGGTGGCTGTTGAGATTCATGGTGTAGCGCAGCGTGTGGCGATAGGGATAGCCAAGATAGCCGTTCTGGTCGCCTCTGCGTTCATAGAAAGGGACGCGGGCGGTGAAGAGAAACCCGCCTCCCAAGTACCCACCCCCAACCCCTTCCGAGGGGAGGTGGGTATGATTTGCCTTGGCTGATGAATGACTGATAGAAAGAGTATCTCGACTACCCTCCCTTCGGGAGGGGTTGAGGGTGGGTGTTCGGGGAGTGGGCAGAGTTACAAACTCCCTTAGCAGTTGTCTTGTCCGGTTGTCGAGGCTTTCAATCATGGCCAGTTCGGCAAGACTCTGCATGGGCCCATAGCGGTACAGGTATTCGCAGATTTGTTCCACCTGCTCCGCTGTGAGGAAAGGCAGTTGCTCGAGGTCTTCGCGTGTAGCGGTAGCAAGGTTTATCTTCTGCTCATGGAGATCGGCCAGCAGTTCCATCTGCTGTTCCCAGGCATCGCCGCCCTCCTCCTCGTCGAAGTCGACGAGTTGTTCCACTTGCTGCTGCCAGTCAAGACTGTTGCGATGGTCAGGCTCTGCCGACTGTCCCCATGCGGTCGTCGACAGACATGTCAAAAGACAGACAGAAACATAATGTCTGATTAAGCTCATGGTATGAAAGAATCTCCAAACTCCACTCCCTTGGGGAGGGGTAAGGGGGTGGGCACTATTGTCCCTCGACGGTGTAGCCAGCGTTGCGGAGCAACTGCAGCAAGCCCTTTTCGCCAGGCAGATGACCGGCACCCACAGCGAAGAACGTCGGGCGTTCCTTCATGATGGCGGGCATCTTCGTCAGCCAGTCGGCATTGCGGTTGTCGATGAGAGTAGCCTCCTCTTCAGGTGTGGAGTCGCACGAGGTGCCGAGCTTTAGGTCCATAGCCTTCTTCAGTGCGTCGAGGTCCTGGGCATAGAAGGCTTTCGACATCTCCTCCATCATCTGCGAGTTGAACTGTTCGTTATCGATGAGGCACATCAGCTGTTCCACCTGTCGCTCCAGCGTCTGGTCTTTATAGAGCACCTGTGCCTGGAAGGCCACGGTCTCCAGTCCGCCACACGGCAGGTTGTTCTTCTGTGCCTGTGCTTGGAAATACTGGTCGAAGGTGCTCGACGGGTCGAACTCGCCCATGTGGTTCATCATGTAGAGCAGCACCTGGAACTGCGTCACCAGCGCCATCGGCGATAACTTCCCCATCTGCGCAGCCACAGTCGGATTGCTCATGCCTGCACCGAGCTTTGCCGTCATAAAGTCATCAAGTCGCTTATACTGGTCGGCCGTAAGAATATCTTTCAGCGTCTTGCCTTCCGGCAGCATCATCACCTCCTGCATCGCCTTCAGCGAGTCGGGGTTCGTCAGTGCCTCCCACTTCAGTTCGCCATACACCTGATCGGTCTCGGTGAGTGCTTCCTTCACACCGTTTATCTTCTCCACGAAGCCCACGTTGGCCAAGTGATGTGTGCCGATGATGTACGAGGGTTTCTCCAGTCCGTTGCCCGAAATCTTATACAGCAACTGTCCGTTCATGCTCACTGCTGCCGTCATGCACACGGCAATTGTTAATAATGTTCTTTTCATCTTGATTTGTATTTTAAGTCCTATGTTTACGCGACAAAATTACTCTTTTTGCCGCAATTATCCAAATAAAATGAATGAAAAAAAGAAAGATAAAACGAAATGCAGCCCCACACCGAATGGCATGAGGCTGCACGAAGTATTTGTGGGGTTGTTATTCCGGCATCATGGTTACTTCCACGTGGTGGCCGCTCTTCAGAACGACGTTCTTGAGGAACTGGCTGATCTTCGTGGCATCCATGCTCTCGACGGTCTTCTTGTAATCGGTGAAGAAGTCGAGACCATAGCGGTTGTAGCGGTTGATGATGCGGCGCCAATAGGCATTGGTCTTTGCATCGACATCGGCCTGCTTCAGCAGAATCTGCTTGGCCTTGTTCAGGTCGTCGGCGTTAGGAGCGGCGACCGTGGCCTGCATACCCTTCTGGAACTCGGGCACAGCCTCAGCCACCTTGTCGGGATTGAGCTTACCGACACCGCTGATGGTGACGAAAGCCTTGCCAGCTTCAACATCGAGGTCGCCCTCGGCACCGGCGTGATAAGCTGCGGAGAGCTTCTCGCGGATCTCGCGGTTGTACATCATATCGAGGATGCGTGTCGAAACATCGGTGAGTACATCGTTCTCAAGTGTGAACTTCACCTCGTTGGAACGCCACATCTCCTGAGCCTGAGCCTGCGGATTCTCCATCTTCTTCAGGAAGCTGTTCTTCTTGCTACCCTTCACGAAGGTACGGATGTCGCTGGCCTTCAGGTCCTTCTTGCCCTTCGACGGCAGCGAGGCGATGTACTGGCAGACGTAGTCCTTCAGCTGCTGTTCGTCGTAGTTGCCCACAAAGGTGAAGGTGAAGTTTGCGGCATTACCATAGAGCTTCTTCCAATTGTCGAGCACGCGGTCATAGCTGATGGCCTCAACCATTTCAGCAGTAGGAATGCGATAGACAGGGTTGTTGCCATAGACGGTGCTCATCACCGAATCCTCGAACACAGCCTCGTTGTTCTGGCTGATGTTGCGCAACTGCGTAGCGATGAGGTTGATGAGGTTGCCCACAGCCTTCTCGTCCTTGCCCACCTTGGTGAAGTCGAGGTGGATGAGCTGCATGAATGTCTCCAGATCCTTCGGCGTGGTATTGCCGGAGAGTCCGTGAGAGTCGCCGCTGATTGAGAACTGTGTGCCACACTGCTTACCGGCAAGCGCCTTCTGCAGGTCGGTTGACATGAACGAACCCAGTGCACTCTGCGAGAGTACCATGCTACCCAGCTGTACGTCACCACTCTCGGGGTTGGGAAGTACAGAGTAACCACCGTCGGCCTGTGCCGAGAACAGAATCTCGTCAGCATTGAAGTCGGTCTTCTTCATAAGTACTGTTGCACCGTTCGAGAGCGTGAGCTTCTTGAAGCCCAGCGCCTTGTTTTCCTCTTCCTTCACAATTTTGCCAGCCTTCGGAGCCTCAGCCATGAGCGGTTCCTGCTTCACGTTGTCGACGTAAGCCTCGAGCGTCTCCTGACGAACGGCGTCGACGGCCTTCTTCATGTCCTCGGGCTTGTAGTATTCCTTGCCCTCCTTCTCAGTCACGGCAGCGATGCAGACGAAGTTTGAGTCGTTGTCGGTGATGAGCTGTTTCACCAGTTCGTTAACGGCATCGACGGGAATCATCGGGGCAATTTGCTGCATGAGCTGATACTGATCCTCGATTGACACGATGGGCTCAGAATCGATAAAGTTATCCACGTATTCCTGGCAATAGCTGTTCGACGGAGTCTTCTCGCGGTTGTTGTAGGCCTTCTCCAACTGGCTGAGGTATTCCGAGCGGGCACGCTCATACTCAGTAGCGGTGAAACCGAAGTCGCGGGCACGCTTCAGTTCGCGCATGGCGGCAGCCAGACCCTCAATGTCCTTGCCTTCCTTCGGCACCACCTGCAGTGTCAGAGCTTCCTTCGAACGCGACACGAGGTATTGCTCGTCGCTGGCATTGGCCTGCATGAACGGGCATTCGGGCTTCTGAGCCTCCTCGGTGAAGCGGGCACTCATCATTTGTGCGAACGTGTTGCGCATGTAGTCGAAAACGAGGTACTGCATGCTCTGCTTCATATCGTCGGGGAAGGCATCATGCTTCATGGCAGCGAGAATGACGCTCATCTGCTGCTCCTTGTCCTTGCCGACCAGGTAGATTCCCTCGTCGTTGTCGGGCACGGGCACCACTTCCACCTTTGCGGCATCGGCAGGTACTTTGATGCCACTGAAGAGTTCCTTGATCTTGCCTTCAATGTAGTCGACGTCGATGTCGCCCACCACGATGATGGCCTGGTTGTCAGGACGATACCACTTGCGATAGTAGGCGCGCAGTGTCTCGGGCGAGCAGCCGTCGATGACGCTCATCAGACCGATGGGGAAGCGCTCGCCATAGACAGAACCGGGATACATCTGCGGCAGCAGGCTCTCCAGGATCTTCTGCATGCCGACGATGCGCATGCGATACTCGTTATGCACGATGTCGCGCTCAGCATTGATGGCCTCCTCGGTGAGCGAGATGCCGTTCGACCAGTCCTTCAGAATCATCATGCACGAATCGACGGCCGACTGGCGTGTTGCGGGCACGTCGGTGAAGAAATACACGGTCTGATCGGTTGACGTGTAGGCATTCAGGTTGCGGCCGTACTCAACGCCGATGCTCTGCAGGTACTCCTGCAACAGGTTGTCCTTGAAGTGGTCGGTGCCGTTGAAGGCCATGTGCTCCAGCAGGTGTGCCAGACCGCGCTGGCTCTCCTCCTCCTGCACCGAGCCCACCTTCTGGGCGATGTAGTAGTTTGCCACCTTCTCGGGGTAGTTGTTGTAGCGGATGTAGTAGGTCAGTCCGTTGTCGAGCTTACCCACGCGCACATTCTTGTCATGCGGCAGCGACATGTCCTGTGCGTTGACCTGCACAAGTCCTGCCACGAGCAGCAATGCTGCTACGAAAAGTTTTCTCAGTTTGATCATTTTTTTGTTGTTCTTTTTATAAATTGGTATGTGATATGTTAGTTATGTCGTGTGGATTATTGCGAACGGCTGCAAAATTACGTCCTTTTCTTCATTCCACCAAGTATTTCTCAATATTTTTGGCCTGATGCAAACTATTGCAAACTCTTTGTTACTCTTGGCAAATATCTCCCCTCCCCATTTCGGGGGAGAGGAGGATGGAGACTACATGGAACCGGCGTTACTGATTTGCTCGCTGTCGGACTGGCGCTCCTTGAAGTCGTTCTCGATGCGCGACTTGCGCTTTTTCGCCTGCACGCGCTGGTTGCCGAATGTGTAGCTCACGCTCACTGCAACCTGATGGAGAGGAACTTTTATGTGCTGTGTCATCGAGAAATCGCGGCCTTCCGTGTGGCTGTCGACATAGATGCAGCCACCCTTGTCCAAGCCTACTGCCGTGGCAAGCGAGATGTTCAGCCGGTCGTTCAGCAGGCTCTTCGTAAGGCTGCCGACGAGGATGTTGAAACCCGACGACCAGCCTTGCAGGGTATAGGTGCGCGAGTTGGCTACTGCGTTCAGCCCCAGCTTGAGCTCCCAGGGCAGCGTCTGTTGCAGGCCAAGCATCAGATTGCCTTGCCAGCCGTGGTTCCTATAGGTCGGAACCTCCGTGATGCTGCTGCCGACGGGATAGGCATCGAGGTCGTCGGTCGTGCGCAAATCCACATAGGCGAGTCCTCCGTTGAGCATCAGGCGGGTGTTCTTCGTTGCGAGCCAGTTCACGAAGGCGGTCATCGACGTGTTGCGCTGCTTTGCCACGTTGCCGTAGGTGGTGTTCAGAATGCCTTCCTTATAGAAACTGAATTCCGATATCTGGTTATTGCTGAGTGTCTGATGCAGGCCGAGGCTCACCATGAACTTTTGCGAGAAACTGCTGTAGGTCAGTCCGATGTTGTGCATCTTCTCCACGTCGAGATAGCTGTTGCCGTAGTTGACGGCGATGGGGTTTGAGCGGTCCACATAGGGATTCAGATAGGTGATGCCGGGTCGCGACAGACGCATGTTGTAGGTCAGTCCGATGTTTTGCGTCATGCTTGGCGACAGGCTCAGCGAGACACTCGGCACGAGGTTTCCGTAGTTCACGCTGAAGTCCTCGCCAGCACCCTCGATGTACTCTACGTTCTGCCATGTGTGCTCATAGCGCAGACCAGCCTTCGCACCGAAGATGCCAGCCTTGGCATCGTATTCAGCATAGGCGGCGGCGATATCGTTCGTGTGCCGGTATTCGGTATCGCTGAGCTGGGGCGTGCCACCCATTTCGACTCCATATTCAGCCCACGACTTATTGGTTCGGCGCACGTATTTTGCTCCGAGGTTGACGGTCTGAGTGGGAGCCACAGGTGTCGTGTAGTCAATCTGCAAGGTCTGCTCCAACGATTTCGGCTTGTTCAGCGAAGTGATGGTCATCGGCGGCATGTCGTAATACTGCCGGTTGTCGGTCTTCTGCGGTGAGAAGGCCATCAGGTAGGACAGCGTGAGGAAGCGGGTGCGGTCGGGGGTGAAGAAGTGCTGCCAGTCGGCGCTGACATTCGTCGACAGACTGCGCATGCGTAGTTTCATGTCATAGGAAGAAGATGTTGTGGTGCCGTCGGCAGCAATCGTCGAGAGCAGCGGCGTTGCCGACTGCCGAACAGCGAAGCCCGTCTGTCCGATGGTTGCACTGAGCACATTCATCGAATCGAGTTCGTAGCCCATGTTTAGGCTTAGCATCGTGAAGGGTGTATGTTGGTCCATGCCCTGCTCGTAGCGCATCAGACTGCCGTCCTGCGTGTTCTCGCGCTCCAGCGTAGCCTCAATATTAGGCAGGCTCTGATAGGCCACGTTCACGTTGCCCGACATCGAGAACTTGCCCTGCTGTGTGGAGAGATAGAGGCCGGTGTTGACACCTTGATTGCCTGCGGTAGCACGTACTGTGCCGGTGGTGCCGCTCAATTGTGCAGAGCCTCCGCCCTGCTGGCGTGCCATGACGATGTTGAGCACGCCCACGGCCCCTTCGGCATCGTACTTCGCGCCAGGATTGGTGATGACCTCGATCTTTTGCACTGCCGAGGCGGGCATCATCTTGAACACCTGCGAGGCGTTCTGCGAAAGCATGGGGTTTGGTTTTCCGTCGACGTAGACCTTGAAGGCCGACGAACCGTTGACGGTGATGTTATCCTGACCATCGACGGTCACCATGGGCACCTTGCGCAACATGTCGAGCACCGTCGAGGAATTGGCATCAGTGTCGGCGCTGACGTCGTACGACATCTTGTCGGCCTCCATTTTCACCATCGGCTTGGCTGCGGTGACGGTGACTCCGCTCAGTTCCAGCGAGTCATAGACGGCTTCGAGCGAGTCGATGTTTACTTGTGCCGAGGCAGTCGTGGCCGAAAGGCAGAGGGCACATGCCATTGAGAGAAAAGCTTTTTTCATCATTTTATTTGTTGTTGATTTCATTTTTTTATTTGTTGGCGTCTTGCCTGTTTCTATACATTAGATGCAAGAATCTCTAAAAAACTACACAATTCCGGTAGTTTTTTCTGTTTTTTAGACGAAAAGTCGGACGAAATAGTTGCAGCGGGGGATTATTTTTCTTCCCAGGCGCGGTCGATCTCGTCGATGCTGATGTCGAGTAGGCGCATCTGGCGGAACAGCTCGGGCAGCGTCTGGCTGCGAAACTCAGCGCGTCGTTTCTCCAGTATCTGCTCACGCGCATCGGGGTGGACGAAGTATCCCAGTCCGCGCTTGTTGTAGATCACACCCTCGCGGGCGAGCAGTTCGTAAGTCTTCACGGCGGTATTGGTATTCACCTCGAGCATCACGGCATACTCGCGCACGCTGGGTATTCGGTCGTCGGCCTTATAGGTGCCGGCAAGGATTTCATCGCATAGGCGGTCGGCCATCTGGATGAATATGGCTTTATCGTTGGTGAAAATCATGGGGTTTGCGATTTTACGGTTTTACTACTTTACGATGAAACGTATCTTGCGAGCCTCGAGCTGACGGCGGCAGAACAGGCGGTACGACAGCCAAAGCATCACTACGCCCAGCACGCCACACACGATGCTGACGGTGAAGAGCCAGGGCATCATGATATTGAACATCTCATTCAGCTGACCGGCCTGTGCGGCTTCTTTCAATTGGAGTTGGGCATTGCCGTCGAGGAGATAGTGCATTCCGAATCCGCCGCCGACGACGAGGATCACGAACAGCGTGGCGAGCAGGATGAGAGCAGTATATAGCCAGGGCAGTCGGCGGAAACAAGTGCCGCCGAAAATGAATGCGGCTGCGAAGAAGAACGAGCTCAGGGCGTTGATCAGATTGATGTTCTTCGGCATGTCGAAATGGAACATTTCCGTGAAATAGCTGTTGTCGAGCGATGGCAGCAAGGCGAGCGACTCCATGTCGAACAGGCGGCCGATCAGTCCGCAGCAATACAGAGAGACATAGTAGATAGCGAGGATAAGCACAAAGCCTACGAGCAGCACATAGGCCACGCGGCTCAGCCACTTCTCGCTATTCGTGGCGGGAAGCATCAGGTAGCTCACTTCGCCGCTGCGGGTGGACATGTTGGCAAACACGCGGCTGAAGATGACGGCCTCAGCCACGGTGGTGGCCAGTCCGAGGTTGCTCAGCGCACTGATGGCAGCTGCCTGTACGGCGCTGATGGTCATACCGGGCACGCTGGTCATGGTCATGGTGGGCGTGAACACTGAGAATATGGCGACGCCTATGAACACAAGGAAAGCGACTCCGGCCAACAGCAGGATGTCTTTATGGTTGTTGCGCAGGTCGCCTATGAGCAGCGACCAGCAGCGACGCAGGTTGAAACGATTCTTATTCATAATTCTGTTTGTTGGTTTATGAGTTAATAACGATGCCTTTCGCAATAGCGTTGAAGAGCAGTTCGAGATTCACGGTGGTGTCCTCGCCCGAGGTGTTCGGCACGATGACGGCACGTCCTTGCGGTGTGGGCTCGGAGTAGAGGGCTTCGTCGCATGGCTCGCCCATCGAGTAGTATTTGAAAGCATAGCGTTCCTGAATGTCGCCGATGGAGGCATCGAGGAGGATATTGTCTTTGCCCATCACCACGACATGGTCGAGCAGTGCATCGACGTCGTGCACCTGATGCGTGGAGATGACGATGGTCTGATCGTCGCCCATGTGGCGGGCCACCATTTTGCGGAACAGGCTCTTGGCAGGGATGTCGAGGCCGTTGGTAGGCTCGTCCATGAGCAGCACATGGCAGCGTGTGGCCAGGGCGAAGCTGATGAGCACGCGCTTCTTCTCGCCGAGCGAGAGATTGTCGAGGCGGGTGTCCATGGTGATTTCGAAATCCTGCAGGCACTGCTCCAGTATCTCCTGGCTGAAGCGGGGGTAGAAAGGCACATTATACTTCACGTAGCGCGCGAGGGACATTGCGGGCAGGCTGAACTCGTCGGGCACGTAGAACACTTCCTCCAGCAGCGAAGGCTGGCGCAGGCGAGGCTCGTAGCCGTCGATGAGGATTTTGCCCTGACGGGGCATGAGCAGTCCGCCGAGCAGGTTCAGCAGGGTGGATTTGCCCACGCCGTTCTTGCCGAGCAGCCCGTAGATCTTCCCCTCTCCGAAGGATAGAATCAGGCCGTCGAACACTTTCTCGGCTGCTCCCGAATACTTGTAACTGAGATCTTGAATCTGGATCATAACTTTAAATGTTGGCGTCGTTTGGGGTTTGTGAACTGGTGAATTACTCTCGTTTTTGAATGATTTTAATTTGTTGTTAACGTGTACTACTTTAATAGTACACTGCAAAGGTAGAGTCTTTTTCCTTTCCCTCCAAACATTTTTCGGTATTTAACTAAAAATTAACATTTAAGACTGTTTTTGTTAACGAAAAGTTAAATAACGACTAGTTTCACATAAGTTGTATGAAGGTAGTGAAATCGGTTGTAACTTTGCACTGCACATCTGAAGAGTGGATGTTGCCTAGGAACATGTTTAATTTAACACCATGAAAACACTATGTCAGTACGTTACAAACTGTATCAGGACAACCGTGCCGAGTCGCCTACACGAGGAAAGTGGTACGCCCGCGCGGTTTACAACCAGAAGCCCAAGACGCTGAACCAGCTCGCACTGAAGATTCAGGAGAACGTCTCCATGAAGAAGGCTGATGTGAAGGCTGTGCTCGACGAGATGGTAGGGGTTCTGAAGGAATGGCTTCAGGACTCCAACCGCGTGAAGATCGAGGGCCTCGGTTCGTTCAAGATCGGTCTGAAAACGAAGCCCGCCGACACTGCGAAGGACTTTTCCGCCTCGAAGCATGTGGTGGGTGCCCGTGTGAACTTCCTGCCAGAAATCGAGGTAGATCCTACCACCGGTGCTCGCATCAAGTCATTGCTCATGGGGCTCGAAGTCGAAGAGACCTATCCGAACGATGTCGACAAGGACGGGGATGAAGAGGAACCTTAGAATCCCTGTAACCCTCTGAGCGGGGGGAGCATAGCTCTAGCATTTGGGAAGTATAGCTCCCCACTTCCGATAGCATGACCCCCCGCTCCCTAGAGCATAAACCCCCGCAGCGGGGAGGCATGCTCTACGAATCGGAAACAACAACAAACCAAATCTCAAACAATTTCTATTAACAACAAAACCCAAAACCAAAAATCAAAAAACAAATGCCTATGACAGAACAAAACACATTACTATTTTACAAAAACCACTGGACCCAGATCGAAAGTCTCTCCGATGACGACTTGGCCAAGCTTTTAAGGGCTGTTTTCAACACCACATTCGGTGGGAAACAGACAGATGTCGAAGCCTCGCTCTCGCCTAGTGCCCTTATGGCCTATCGCTTCATCATGCTCCAGATCAGTCTTGACAGCGAGAAGTATCAGGAAACATGTAGGAAACGGAAGGCTGCCGCCGACAAGCGGTGGAACAAACAAGGAAATCATGCAAATGCATCTTTTGCTATGCATGATAAGGATGAAGATGAGGATAAGGATGAAGTTGAGGATGAAGATAAAGATAAAGATGAAGTTGAGGATGAAGATAAAGATAAAGATGAAGTTGAGGATGTAGATGATGCTAAGGATAAAGATAATAGCAGCGCTGCTGCTGAAAATAAGAGCGATTCCGCTCAAGTTCAAGAGGCAGCGGCGGCGGCCGAGAAAGTTTTTTTAGAAAAGTCGCGGACGATGTTCATGCCTTGGTTCAACAAATTGCTCGAAGATAATGACAGCAAGATCCCAAAACTCAAAGAGATGACGCCGAAGCGGTCGCGGCGCATCAAGGAAATCCTCAACTCCTATGGCCAACAGAAACTCGTGGACTGCTGCCGGCATGCTGCCCAGTCGTCCTTCCTCAACGGCAAGGGCAAGAATAACAAGTTCGTCGCGACCTTCGACTGGATCATCGACGAGGAGAACTTCCTCAAGGTGCTGGAGGGGAATTATAATGTATAGGAGGCCCACCCCCAGCCCCTCCCAAAGGGGAGGGGGGAAGGGCCCCACCCCGACCCCTCCCCGACTGGGGAGGGGGGGGCAGGGAGGGGAAGGGAGCTCTCAAAAAGCGTTCTTTGACTTATTGATACAAAAAGGAACTAGCTTAGTTCAACCCATGAAGCGGCCTGAAGGGCCAACAAGCTATCAGCCCAGGGCAACGCCCTGGGAATTGTGGGCATTTGTGGGAGTTATCGCGCTGTAAGTGCAAAAGCTTTTGCCCCTGTAGGGCGACTTTTGTTACCAAACACAAAACCCAGGGCGATGCCCTGGGCTATGAGCTTATGGCCTGTCAGGCCGTTAATTGTCTTAATGGATCTAAGTTGTCTAAAAATACCCAGTGCCCTATCCCTCAAACCACATCTCCTGGAAGAACTCGGGGCGGTGGAAGTCGGGCTGCTCGGTGCGGATGGGGAACAGCGAGAGGAAGTGGGGCGTGGTGAGGCAGTCGCCGCACTTATAGACATTCCCGCGCATGTGCTGTCCGGAGAAATCAACGAGATGGCTCTCGAAGAGCGTTTCGGCTGGTACCACCAATGCCATGTGCCATGAGGCATCGCCGTCGGTGAGGGGTGTCGGCCGATTCCCCAGCGACGACCAGCGGCCGACAGCCTTCATGACTTCGGCAGGAGCGGGACGGCGGTTGTGGCGGTCTTCACCCGCTGCCACGAGGAGGGTTCCCACGCAGTTGCACTCTATATTATAATAAGGTGATGCGACATCGCCCGCTGTCAGGCCCTTCGGCTGCAGGAACACTTCGCAGCACGAGTCTTCCCACACGCGGCCGCCGTCGCCCTCGGCAACGGCACGGATGCAGTTCTCGCTGACGCGGTAGTGGAGGAGCAGATCGCGCCCCGTGTGCGCCAGCGCCACTTCCATCAGCGGCCGGTAGGGGAAGGCCTCCGGCCAGTTCAGCGTCTCCACTCGGTGGTAGGCGATGCCGTGGGTGAGCATGAGCTGCGGCACGTTCTCCGCCCGCAGCCCGCCCGCAATCTTCAGTTTTGGAATGAGCATCGTGAAAAACTATTTCTGCAGTCCTGCAATGAACTCTTTCATCATCGGCTCGTGGGCACAGGCCTCCTGATAGAGTCGCAGCTGGTTGCGCGAGCGGTCGAGGTTGTGCTCAGGATAGTTGCACTTCCAGTAGTGGTCGCCCGAGAGGTAGTCCCACATGAAGCGCACGGCCTGCATGAAGGGGAACAGCTCTACGGCGTAGGGCAGCAGCTCCACTTCGAGCGGCGTGAGGAACTGGCCTGCCGACTCGACATAGCCGCGTGTGAAAGCACGGAAGATGTCCTCGCGGAACTTCACGTTGTCGAGATTGGGGTCGTCCTCGGCGGTGGTGTTGGCAGCCGAGCGCAGGAAGTCGCCGTAGTCGCTGAAGAACAGGCTCGGCATCACGGTGTCAAGGTCGATGACAAGCAGGAACTTGCCTGTTTCGCGGTCGAACATCATGTTGTTCACCTTCGTATCGCAGTGGCAGATGCGGCGCGGCAGCTTACCTTCGCGGAACAGTCGCTCGCCCTGGCACATGCGTTCGGCATCGCGCTCGAAGAGGTCGAGGATGTCGCGCACGCCGGCCACACGGCCTACGGGGTCCTTTGCCACCACCTCGCGCAGCTGCTGCATGCGGAACTCCATGTTGTGGAAATCGGGAATGGTGTCGCCGAGGGGCTCGGGCACGTCGACGAGCATCTTCTCGAAGTCGCCGAAGGCCACGCCGGCCAGATAGCTGTACTCGGGGTCGACGGTCTCGAAGGTCTCTGCGCCGGGAATGAACACCATCACGCGCCAGTAGCGGTCCTGGTCGTCGCGATAATAGCTCTTGCCATCGCGGGTCTTCACAAACTGCAATACCTTTCGGTCGATGTCGGCTTCGCCGCGCTCTTCCAGCTTACGGCGTATGTGGCTCGTCACCACATCGATGTTGTGCTGCAACAGGTCGACATCGGTGAAGATGGCGTTGTTGATGCGCTGCAGCACGTAGTCGGGTGCGTCGCCTTTGGTTTCTACTCGATACGTATCGTTGATGAGTCCGTTGCCCAGGGGGCGCACGTCGGTCACCTCGCCTTCCAGCAAGAAGTGGGGGAGGATTTGGTTGAAATCGATGGTTTGCATGTTATTGGGTTTTAGGTGTTTCTGTTTTGGTCGGGCTGCTGGTTGGCAGTGGCATTGACGATCTGCTGGTTGATGTGCGTGGCGAATTCCACCGGGTGCTCGATGAGGTTGAACTCGTTGGCAACCTCGCCTGTCGATACTGTCACGGTGCCATAGCCCAGCATTCGTCCGAAGATGCTCTGCGCGATGCTCACACCCTCGCAGCGACGAAGGATGAGGTCGGTGGACTGGCGTTTCACGATGCCCCGCTTCAGGATGAGGCGGCGGTTGGTGAGGATATACTTTCGCCCGCCGTAGATGTTCAGCGCCCAAAAGCCCGCCACCGCCAGCAGCACCAGCGACATGCAAATCTGCATGATCAGCGTGACGTCGGTCGTGGGAATGGCAAACAGGCCGATGGCAATTAGCAACAGCAGGAATGGTTTCCAATAGATCATCCAATGCTGGCGGGCTTCGTAGATGATTTGCTCGCCGTCCATGAGGTTCTTTTCGATGTAGCTCATATTGATTTACGGATTTACGGATTTACGATTTGCGGATTTGCGATTATGACATGCAAAGATACAAAAAAGTTTCAAGTTTGCATTGCCACAGTGATGTTTTTTCGAAAAAAACGCATGTCCTTTAAATTCTTTAACTACTTTAACTTCTTTAACTTCCTAAAAAAGTTGTACCTTTGCAGAAAACCTAAACAAAACGATACGAAAATGAAAAAAGTACTTATGACATTTTGCATGACTTTCATGCTATCGACAGGAGCCGCACTGGCTCAAGTGGCCAACTACGACGTGGTGCCAATGCCCAAGTCGGTCATCATGCCCACAGCACCGGGATTCGTGCTCGGCGAACAGACGGCAGTCGTCTATCCGGAAGCTGATGCCGACATGGAGCGAAACGCCCATTTCCTCTCCGACTACGTCAGCGAAATGACGAAGCTGAAGCTGGCCTGCCAGCCGATGAACAAGAAAGCGAAGGTCTCGAAAGTAGCGCGTGGCAACATCTTGCTCACGCTCGACCCGAAGATTCTGAACGACGAAGGCTACGAGATCAGCGTGACGGCGAAGGGCGTGACCATCGCAGGTAAGACGCCGGCAGGCGTGTTCCTGGGCATCCAGACCCTGCGCAAGTCGCTGCCGATTATCGCCGAGAAGCCGCAGGCAGTGAGCCTGCCCTCCGTCTATATCAAGGACGAGCCGCGCTTCGCCTATCGCGGCATGCACCTCGACTGTGCCCGCCACTTCTTCTCCGTGGAGTTCGTCAAGGAATACATCGACCTCATCGCCCTGCACGGCATGAACCGTTTCCACTGGCACATCACCGAGGACCAGGGCTGGCGCATCGAAATCAAGAAGTATCCGCGACTGACGGAGGTAGGCGCATGGCGCTCAGGCACCGTGCTCGGCCGTAACTCCGGCATCGACGACGGCCAGCGCCACGGTGGTTTCTACACGCAGGAGCAGTGCCGCGAGATTGTGAAATATGCCGCCGACCGCTATATCACGATCATCCCCGAAATCGACATGCCCGGCCACATGCTCGCTGCGCTGGCTGCCTATCCCGAGCTGGGCTGCACGGGCGGTCCGTATGAAGTTTCGCACACGTGGGGAGTCTTTGCCGACGTGCTCTGCCCGGGCAAGGAGAAGACCTTCCAGTTTGTGGAGGACGTGCTCGATGAAGTCATCCAGATATTCCCCTCGGAGTACATCCACATCGGTGGCGACGAGTGTCCGCGCTCACGCTGGGCCGAGTGTCCGCTTTGCCAGAAGCGCATACAGGAAGAAGGCATCAAGGCTGAAGGCAAGCAATCGAAGGAAGATCGTCTGCAGGGCTACTTCACGAAGCGCGTGGAGAAATACCTGAACGGAAAGGGAAAGCACCTCATCGGCTGGGACGAGCTGCTGAGCTGTAATGTCGAAGCATCGTCAACCATTATGTCGTGGCGCGGTGCCGAGCCGGGCGCACGGGCAGCAAAGCTTGGACATGATGTCATCATGTCGCCCAACAAGCCCATGTATTTCGACCACTACCAGACCGATAAGCAGTGGAACGAACCGCTCTCCATTGGTGGCAACGAAACCGTGAAGGACGTCTATTCCTTTGAGCCTATTGCTGAGGATCTCACGGCCGACGACGCCCGCCACATCCTCGGTGTGCAGGCCAATGTCTGGACGGAATATATCGCTGCGCCCAGGCATGTGGAATATCAGATTCTGCCGCGCATGGCAGCTCTCGCCGAGGTGCAGTGGCTGCAGCCTGAGAGCAAGAACTACGATGCCTTCCTCGCCCGTCTGGGCAGGCTGAAAGCTATCTACGACCTGCACGACTGGACTGTGGCACCACACGTGTTCAAAGCATCAGAGTAACAAGCGACCACGAGCTGAACGATGGACTTTTTCATAAGAATCATCATAGCCGCCCTCCTTGGCGGAGCCATCGGACTCGAACGTGAGTACCGGGCCAAGGAGGCTGGCTTCCGCACACACTTCCTCGTGGCACTCGGCGCAGCGCTGTTCATGATACTCTCTGCCCACGGCTTCGAGGGAGTCCTCGTCAGCGACAACCATCGCCTCGACGTGTCGCGCATCGCCGCACAAGTGGTGTCGGGTATCGGTTTCATCGGTGCAGGCACCATCATCTTCCAGAAACATGCCGTCAGAGGACTTACCACCGCGGCAGGCCTCTGGGTGACGGCAGCCATCGGTATGACGGCAGGAGCAGGCATGCACCTACTGGCCACGACCACCACCCTTCTGGTGTTGCTGTGTCTCGAAGCACAAAGTCTGTTTCTGCGCCATTTCGGCCATCGCAACATCGACGTGTCGTTTGCTGCCGACAGCCGCGAGGATGTCGACAACGTGCTGCACCATCTGCATGAACTTGGCGGAATCATCGTCGACAGCTTCACCATGGAAACCGCCACGATGCCCCAGCAGCGCTACACCGTGACGATGCAACTGAGGCTGGAGCGCCGCAAATACCGCAACCGCATTCTCGAATTCATCGACGAACTGAAGGGTGTCGACGTACTCCGCATAGAATAATGGAATAATGGGGAACAAAATACAGAAAGTGCGACAATCTGCCGCACTTTCAGTATTTAATTATAACTACTCTGGCTCAATCTCACCCATAGTGACCTTGAAGTTGTTGAGCTTGCGCGTGTAGTATTCGCGGAAGTCGCTCCACTTGTAGTACGGACCCGTGACAGCCTTCAGCGGCAGGCGCGTCTCGTTCTCGTTGAGCAGCGCTTTCACGAGGATGTCGCCATTGCCCTTCTTCGGTTTGTAGAAGATGAGCTGAACGTTGCAGCCCATCGGGAAGATCTTGTAGTTCAGCCACCCCTCTGCAGGAAGCTGTTCGAAGTCGGCAATCTGCTTGCCGCAGTTGTCCATCTCCAGCAGACAGGCCAGCGGCATCACGCATACCTCGTGGCCATAGCGCAGTGTGGCACCCGGATGCTTCTTTCCCACGTTGGCATCGGCCTCCTCCAGCATCACGCCCAGCAGCTCTCGCTGCGTGAAGGGCTGCAACGCCCCGTTGAGCGGACAAGGACCGTAACCCACATACCACCCTGCATTCTCAATCATCCAGTTGTCGTACACTTCGTCGGGAGTGAACAGATCGTAGAGCGAAACCGAGTGGCGCAGCTCCGAGCTCTGAATGTTCGATGCGAGCTTGAACAGATGATAGTTCAGGTTCTCGGCGTTCACCTCATGGTTCACGTAGGCGGTGTCGTTGAAGATGGTTTGCATCACGCGGTCGTAGTTCCGGTGGCGAGCCTTGAAGGCATCGTAGGCGGCGCGCGTCTCAGGATTCCACTGCTTGTCCTTGATTTCCTTGGCACGGCTGTTCATATACCACATGTCGTGTTCTGAAGCATCGTGGCGGATGCGCAGCTTCGGGTTCAGGCTCTTCAACTCCTGCAGCGCGTTCTCCATCGACAGGATACAGCGAATCACTACCGTACTCTTCGCGTCGATGTCGGTCACGCCCTTGAACACCTCGTGGAAGCGTTCATACATGCGGCGGGCGATGCCGCGATGCTGCTCAGCACCCAGCAGCGTCAGTTCGCCCAGACGGCGGTCGGCCTCATTGCGGAGCAATGTCACTCGGCGTAGCACGTCCTTTCCGTATTCCGTGAGCTTGCCCACCGAGTCGGCCCGCATGAGCACTCTATACGCGCGGTCGTAGTCGTTGCGGCCGATAAGGTAGCGCGAGCCGTGACGGCCGTAGTGCGAGATATAGTAGGGCTCATAGCCCTTTGGAGCAGGTGTGAGCTTCTGTTGAGTGGGGCCCGGGTAGGCATAGTAGTTACTACCCGACTTGTAGATGTTCTCCTTGAATTCCTCGCGGGGCGACTGTGCGAGTGCAGCGATACTGACGAGTGTCATCGTCAAGCATAAAACGATAGCTTTCTTCATGTCGATAAAGGGATTAGTTATTGATTATGTCGCAAAGATACGAAAAACTTTTTACTTGAAACTTATTTACTTGAAACTTTTTTTCGTACTTTTGTGTCACAAAATGCTATTTCGGGTGTACTTATAAAGGAATAACGCCTATCATTTAGGAAAAAACCAATAAGAATATGGAAAAGAAAATGAAGAAGAGTATGTTCGCCGTGCTGCTGCTCACGATGCTCGTGGGAGCCAGCGCTTGTAGTGGAAGGGAGTTTGTAAACGATACCCCAACAAGGCCGCAAACCGTCACCGACTACCCCTTGTCGGGCTTTACCCGACTGACGGCCAGTGGAGTCGTGCATGTCGTCCTGAAGCAGGGACCCGTTGCGAACATTCGCGTCAAGGAAAGTTCCAATGCCAACATGCTCACGAAGGTTGAGAAGCGGGGCGACGAGCTGTATATCTACACGAAGAGCCTCAAGAAAAACCTCTCGCTGAAAGACAGCGAAGTGCCAGTGGCCTACGTCACTATGCCAAGCTTGACCAGCGTCGATATGAGCGGAACTACGCACATGAAGATGGGACCGTTCAAGACGGGCAATATGAACGTCACCGTGTCGGGAGCCTCGAAGGTACAGATCGACGAACTGCGCAGCGACGAACTGAAACTGACGTGTAGCGGTGCCTCAAAGATGGAATCGGGGTTCATGTCATGCAAGTCGCTTCGCTCGTTGTGCTCGGGTGCCTCGAATATCACGGTGTCAGAGTTGGCGGGCGACGATGTTCGCCTGATGAACAGCGGATCCAGCAAAGTGGTTCTGAGAGTTGATGCACGCGTGATGGAGATGACGAACTCTGGAGCCTCGAAGAGCGAAGTGAAGTTTGAAGGCCGCCGCCTCGACGTTCGCAACTCCGGTGCCGGCAAGATAGAACTCAACGTCGACTGCGAGGAACTGTCAGCCCAGAACAGCGGGGCAGCGAATTTTGTCATCAAAGGCGTAGCCGACAAGACGAGCATCGATGCCTCGGGCGTTTCGAAAATAGACACCTCTCATCTCAACCGCTTCTGATCACCCTCCACTCATGACCTCCACAGAATTCCAGAACCTCGCAGCCACACTGCGACCTCGCCTCGTAGCCCTTGCCGCACGCTATCTCCACGATAGCGACGAGGCCGAGGACGTCGTGCAGGATGCGATGCTGAAGCTATGGCTGCTCCACGACAAGCTCATAGGCAACGGCGAAGCGTTCGCGTCGGTTCTGGTAAGAAATCTCGCTCTCAATCGCTTGCGCCGGCTGCAACGCACGAAGGTGCTTTCGGAGATGGAACGCTTCGAGGCAGAGATGACTGCCGACGCCTCCCAGCAACAGGAAACCGATGAGCAAGTGGCTCAGCTGATGAGCATCGTGGAAACGCTGCCCGAACGACAGAAGACGATTCTGCGGTTGCACGACATAGAGGGAATGGACTACGAGGATATTGCGAAGATCACTGGCACCTCGCCAGCTGCCCTGCGAAAGACCGTCAGCCGCACACGCCAGCATCTCCGTCTGCGCTACCTCGCCGCAGTCTCGGCCGTTGCCGTCCTGCTCATCGTCGCTCTGGCCGGCTACCGGCATTTCCAGTATCAGCAGCTTTCGCGCCGCTACGAGGGTTCCTACATCGTCGTGGCCGGACAGCGCAACGACAACCTGCGGCAGATCCGTCCGCAGCTTGAGCAGACGCTCGCCGCCGCATCGCATGTCGAAAATGCCTTGGAAGGGCAGAACTTCGTGCGACAAACCGAAAGCGACGTGCTACAGGCCATCAGCGACCCCGACGAACGCCGTCGCCTACAAGAATTACTGAATTAAAAAAATGATGAAGATATGAATACCAAGCTTATGTTTTTGATCTGGCTGTTCACGTGGATGACGGCTCTCACCCCCTGCCACGCCCAGAACCGCATTGACAAGCTCGTTGAGAACTTCTCCACACAGGGCTCGGCAAAGTTCACATCGGTCGTCGACCGCGACCCGAAGACCGGCCGGGTGCAGAAGGTGGTGAAAGAGCTGCAGCTGCCCGGACATCAGGCCGGACAATTCCGCAACGCCTTTGAAGAGGAGAGCCGACACGGAAGCACCACACGCCAGCAGGACGACGAAGCCCTGACGATGACCATCACGCAGGAGACTTCGCAGCAGCTCCGCATCTACATGTTGCGCCTAACCGGTCGACATGCCTACACCTCGGCAAAAGTTATCATTATCGTCAAAATGTTGTAGCCATGCTCCGTGTCTATTAGAGCCATGCTCCGTGTCTATTAGAGCTATGCTCCACGCCCTATAGAGTTATGTTCCGTTACCTTTAAAGCTATACTCTAGATGGTGGGGAGCATAGTTTTTGACATCGGGGAATATAGCTTTCCAACTCCAAAAGACATGCTTTCCGCGAACTAGACGCATGCCCCACCTTATCAAAGCTACATCAATAGATTTGTTAACCTTAAGTTGTTAAAATTTGTTTAGAATTGTCTTAAAAAGCGGTTTTTTGACGGCTATTCCATAAAAAACCACTAATTTTGCACGGTATTGGCGGCTCTTGTCACAGTGAAGTGTTGACATAGAGCCTAGCTGACGTATGCGACAGATGTACAGACGATGATGACTGACAACAAGATGAACTAGCAAAATATAATAGAAATAGGAACATAATAATAGAAATAGGAACATAATATATAATAGTATAAACCTTAGAACATTTTTTATGAAAAGAAGACTAACGATGATTTTGACCTTCATGCTGCTCTCCATTGGAGTAGCTGTGGCTCAGACGAAAGTCTCCGGAACCGTTGTAGAGGCAGAAAACGACGAGCCTATCATCGGTGCCGTGATCAAGCAGAAGGGTCAAAAATCTGCTCTCGCCGTCACAGACATCGACGGCAACTTCTCGTTCACCACGAGCCAGAAGATCACTTCGCTGGAAGTGAGTTCGATCGGCTTCGTCACGCAGACCATCAAGGCTGGTCAGAATTTGATCATCAAGATGGTGTCGGACTCTCGCTCTATCGACGAGGTGGTGGTGACGGGTATGCAGAAAATGGACAAGCGACTATTTACGGGTGCCACCGCGAAGGTGGATGCCGAGAAGACGAAACTCGACGGTGTGGCCGATGTGAGCCGTGCGCTGGAAGGACGCGCAGCAGGTGTGTCGGTGCAGAACGTGTCGGGTACGTTTGGTACTGCCCCGAAGATCCGTGTGCGTGGTGCAACGTCGATCTACGGTTCGTCGAAGCCCCTGTGGGTGATCGACGGCGTGATCCAGGAGGACGCAGTGGAGGTGAGTGCCGACGATCTGTCGTCGGGTGATGCCAAGACGCTGATCTCGAATGCCATCTCCGGTTTGAGCGCCGACGATATCGAGTCGTTCCAGGTGCTGAAGGACGGTTCGGCAACCTCTATCTATGGTGCCCGCGCCATGGCTGGTGTGGTGGTCGTCACCACGAAGCGTGGTAAGGCTGGTCGCTCAACGATTAACTATACGGGTGAGTTCACATATCGCCTGAAGCCCAGCTACAGCAACTACAACATCTCGAACTCGCAAGAGCAGATGGGTATCTACAAGGAGATGGCTGCAAAGGGCTGGCTGGAGTTCTCGGCTTTGGCCAACGGTTCGACGGCTGGTTTGTATGGTAAGATGTACAACCTCATCGCTCAGTACGATGAGACCAACGGCAAGTATGGTCTGCCCTATACCGACGCCGCGATGAACGCCTACCTGCAGCAGGCCGAGTTCCGCAACACCGACTGGTTCGACCTGTTGTTCCGTGACAATATCATGCAGAACCACTCCGTGAGCATCTCGACGGGTTCCGACAAGGCAAACCTGTATGCTTCGGTGTCAGCTATCAGCGACCCGGGTTGGACGATGGACTCGAAGGTGGAACGCTATACGGCGAACATGAACGCAACGTTCAACCTCTCGAAACAGCTCAGCGTGAGCCTGCTCACCAACAACAGCTGGCGTAAGCAGAAGGCTCCGGGAACCCTGAACCAGTCGACCGACGTGGTGTCGGGTTCTGTGAACCGCTCGTTCGACATCAACCCCTACAGCTACGCGATGAACACTTCGCGCACGCTCGACCCCGACCAGATCTATACGCGAAACTATGCTCCGTTCAACATCTTCGACGAACTGAACAACAACTACATCGACCTCGGTATCTCGGATATGAAGTATCAGGGCGAGGTGACGTGGAAACCCATTATGGGATTGGAATTCCATGCTATGGGCGCCTATCGTACGGTGAACTCCACGCAGAAGCACATCATCCTGAACCAGTCGAACATGGCCGAGGCCTATCGCGCCGGTGTGGACGACCCGAACAAGATGTACAGCAACCCGTATCTCTATCAGGATCCCGACAAACCCAACTCGCTACCCGTATCGGTGATGCCCGTCGGCGGTATCTCAATCCGCGACGATAACACGATGGAGCAGTTGCAGTTCCGTGGAACCGTGCAGTACAACAAGATCTGGAACGATACGCATATCATGAACCTCTTCGGAGGTATGGAGGCCAACAAGGTGAACCGCGAGGCCGAGTATCACGCTACCTACGGCGTCGACTACGAGTCGTCGCGCAACGTGCTGCTCACTCCGGAGTTCACAAAGCAGGCCAAGGAGGAAGGCACCACGCTGGAGAGCTTCTCGAAGACGTGGACCCGCAACCTCGCCTACTTCGTGAGCGGCAGCTATTCCTACAAGGGCCGCTACACCATCAACCTCACCGGCCGCTACGAGGGCTCGAACGGACTCGGCAAGAGCCGTAGCTCGCGCTGGCTGCCCACATGGAACGTGTCGGGTGCTTGGAATGCTCACGAGGAGGCTTGGATGCAGCGCTGGATGGAGAAGACCAACCACGTGCTTTCGCATGCAGCTCTTCGCCTGTCGTACTCGCTGACCGCCGACCGCGTTCCTTCGTTCGTGTCGAACGCACGTCCTATCTTCTATTCTGATATCGCCTGGCGTCCGCAGGGCGAGCAGCAGGAACAGATGACCTATCTGTATCAGATTGCCAACTCGGAGCTGACGTATGAGAAGAAGAAGGAGTTCAACGTCGGTGTCGACCTCGGCTTCTTCCGCAATCGCGTCAACCTCACCCTCGATGCCTACTGGCGTAACAACTACGACCTGATCGGTATCATCAAGACTCAGGGTGTGGGCGGTATGATTTCGAAGTACGCCAACGTGGCAACGATGAAATCGAGCGGTTTCGAGGCTACGCTCTCCACGCGCAACATCCAGACGCAGGACTTCAACTGGACTTCTGACCTGACGTTCTCGCTCGCTACGAACGAGATCACTGACCTGGAGTCGCGCTCAAACGTCATCGACCTGATCACGGGTAACAGCAGCAGCCACTTCCGCGTGGGCTATCCCCGCTCGGCGCTGTTCTCGATTCCCTTCGTAGGCCTGAACGACGAGGGTATCCCGCAGTTCATCAACCAGAACGGCGACAAGGTGACCAGCGACATCTACTTCCAGGAGTACGAGAAACTCGACTTCCTGAAGTATGAAGGTCCGACAGAGCCTACCATCACCGGTGGTCTAAACAACATGTTCACCTGGAAGAACTGGCGACTGAACATCTTCATCACCTATTCGTTCGGCAACAAGGTGCGCCTCGATCCCGCCTTCTCGGCAGGCTATTCCGACATGAGCGCTATGCCGAAGGAATTCAAGAACCGCTGGGTACAGCCCGGCGACGAGAAGATCACCGACATTCCCGCTATTGCCAGTGTGCGTCAGTACTACAATGACTCGCAGCTGGGCTACGCCTACAATGCGTATAACTACTCGACAGCCCGTGTGGCCGACGGCGGTTTCATCCGTATGAAGGACATCTCTCTCACCTACGACATGCCGCAAAGGTGGATTCATAAGATTGGACTGAACACCTGCTCGCTGAAGCTCGATGCCACCAACCTCTTCCTGATCTACGCTGACAAGAAACTCAACGGACAGGATCCTGAGTTCGTCAACTCGGGTGGTGTGGCTTCGCCGATGCCGAAGCAGTTCACGTTCACGCTGCGTCTTGGTATTTAATTGAAGGTCAAACATTAAACACAATAGGAAATATGAAATCATTGAAATATATTGTATGCTCGCTTGGCCTGATGGCACTCACGTTCACTTCGTGCGGTGACAGCTTCCTTGACCAACAGCCCGATGAGCGAATTGAAATCAAGACCGTTGACCAAGTCATCGATCTGCTCGTGAGCAGTTACAGCTCGGCCAACTACGGCTGGGTGTGCGAGCTGACGAGCGATAACTTCATGGACAATAACGCTCCTCACTATCCTGCCAACCCCAATACCACGCAGGTGATCGTACGCTATAACCTTTCTTCTTACGAGCGCATGGACGACGAGCTGTTCCGCTTCGAGCAGGTGCAGTCGTCGACGGGTACCGACTCTCCCTCCAGCATCTGGGAGAACACTTACGGAGCTATCGCTACCGCCAATCACGCACTGGTGTATCTCGACGAGATTGAACAGGAGATGAGAGAGCATCCCGAACACTTCGGCGACGATCTGACCAAGACGCGTGAGAAAGTGAACGCTGCCCGCGGAGAGGCTCTGCTCGTACGCGCCTACTATCACTTCGTGCTTGTGAACATCTTCTCGCAGGTCTATAAGAACGAGGAGGCCAGCAAGCAGGATATGGGTATTCCCTATATCACCGAGCCTGAGGACCGCGTGCTTGTGAACTACGACCGCAGCACCGTCACCGACACCTATGCGAAGATTCGCGAGGATATGGAGGCTGGTCTGAAACTCGTGAACAACAGCATCTACCAGAAGCCGAAGTGGCACTTCAACCTGAATGCCGCCCATGCTTTTGCTGCACGCTTCTACCTGTTCACACGCAACTACGAAAAGGTGATTGAGCACGCCGACGCCGTACTGGGCACCGATTATGCTACACTGCCTCAGATGCTCATGGACTATTCCGGTTTTGACGATTGCACATACTCTGACGACTACGCCAACGTATGGCAGAGTGCCAGCCAGAACAACAACCTCATGCTTGTGGCAACCTATTCCACACAGTGGCGCCGCAGCGTAGGTCGCCGCTATTCCGAGACATCGACCGCCCTTCGCGACATCATGTACCACCTCGGTCCCAACTGGCGTTGGTATGTATGCCCCACGGGCTATGTGGCCGGTATGACCTTCTACAGCGGCAACCAGGACTACGGCTTCGCTTCGTCGAAGATTGCCGAGACCTTCCAGTACACCGACAAGGTGGCTGGTATCGGCTATGCACACGTCATCCGCCGCGAGTTCACGTGCACAGAGCTTCTGCTCGAGCGCGCTGAGGCCAAGCTGCTCAAGGCTAACCCCGATATCGACGGCGCTGTCGAAGACATTATTGCCTACGACAACAGCCGCTGGACATTCTCGGAGGATAACAAGCGCACGTTCTTCGCCAACAATGCGCTGACCTACCTCACACGTCCCGTCTTGGAGAGCTATTATTCGAATCCGAAGAATAGCAACTGCCTGGCCGACTGGAACTTCACACAGCATGTGAGCAGCGACTTCGTCGTTTCTGACAAGATCGTGCCTTACATGAATGCCATCAATGACATGCGCCGCTTCGAACTCAACTTCGAGGGCATCCGCTTCTTCGACCTGAAGCGCTGGGGCATGGAGTGGAGCCATGTCTATGGTCCCGACGAGATTGAATATAAGATGACGTGGGACGACCCGCGCCGTGCCATTGAGATTCCTCTGGAGGTACAGGCCGCAGGTCTGGCTGCTTCACGTCCGCAGTTGGCACCTGTGCCCGACAGCACCTACGTGCAATCACTTGAACTGCAGTACAAACCATAATAAAGAAGGAGGTATAGAATATGAAATCATTGTTTAAGATTTTGCTCGCAGCGGTCATCGGCATTGCTTCATTCAGCTTTGTCGGATGTTCTGACGACGAATTTACACCCACCATCTTCGATACAACTGAGTATCCGTTGGATAGGAGCGTGTATTCATTCCCGCTCGACACATTCCTGAAGGTAAACTTCCTGGAGCCCTACAACCTGAAGTTCCTCTACAAGATGCAGGATATAGGTTCCGACATGCAGAAGAACCTTGTGCCTTGCGAGTACGAGAAGAGCATTGAAATCGCAGTGTTGTCGAAATATTTGTGGTATGATGTCTATGACAAGTGCGCAGGAAAGACGTTCCTGAAACTCTACAGCCCCCGCATCATTCATGTCATCGGCTCGCCTGCGCTGAACCCGTCGTCGGGTACCGAGACGCTTGGTCAGGCTGAGGGTGGTCTGAAGATCACACTCTACAATGCAAACAACCTCTCGCCCACCGATATCGAGATGATGAACGAGAAGTTCTTCAAGACCATGCACCACGAGTTCTCGCACATCCTGCACCAGAACAAGGAGTATCCGACGGATTTCCGTCTGATCTCGAATGGCCTCTACAACGCCATCTCTTGGCAGGACACCGCCGACTCGTTGGCAATTGCTCAGGGCTTCGTCAGCGACTACGCTTCATCGCAGGCCCGTGAGGACTGGGTGGAGATCATCGCCAACTACATCGTGAAGGACTCCATCACTTGGGCTCATATGCTCGACGCCGCTCAGTACGACTGGGAGCGTGTGTCGGTGGAGATGTCTGTGTTCAACCCGCTTGACCAGCGATGCAAGGCCGGACTCGCCAACCGCGACTCTGTAGGCTATATTGACCGGAAGAATCCAAACGCCTCTAACACCCAGTACAATATCCAGCGCAAGATTATCCAGCGTGATACGCTCGATTTGCCTATCCGTAATGCTGAAGGTAAAGGTCAAATCATCTATTCTGACAATACCGATGGCATCGATGGCAGGCAGGTCATCTTGCAGAAACTTGAAATGGCACGCACTTGGCTGAAGGAGAAGTTCGACTTGAACCTAGAAGACCTCAGAAAAGAAGTGCAGACTCGTCAGTGGCTGACCGACGCAAAGGGTAATTTCGTGTTCGACAAAAACGGGAATTACATCAACCGTCTGACCTATCCATTGGATGAAACCGGACGTACGCTCATGGATGCTCTGAAGGAAGAAGTCTACAAGTACAAAGAATTGCAGAAGTAATCACGCATAAAACAGAATAGCGATATGAAAAAGATATTTTCAACCGTACTTTTGATTGCCGGAGCTCTGATGTTTGCCGGTTGTGCTGGTGAAGAAGAGAGCCTCTTCGATAAATCAGCCGCTGAGCGACTCAACGAGACGGGTAAGATTTATTCCACCCGCTTGCAGTCTTCCGAGGCTGGCTGGGTCATGGAATATTACCCCACCAATACAGAAGAGACCTACAAGGGACGTGGCTATCTCATCATGGCAGATTTCGACAAGGACGAATCGGTCACGTTGGCCATGAACAATATCATGACGGATTATGAGTATATGGAAGAGAAGTCGTTGTGGGAGATCATTGCCGACAATGGCCCTGTGCTTACCTTTAATACTTATAACGAAGTGCTTCATTGCTTCTCGAATCCAGAATACTACGAATCCGGTAAAGGCTTCGAGGGTGACTATGAGTTCGTGATGATCGACGTTCCTGAAGATGGACAGTTCATTATGCTGAAGGGTAAGAAGCGTGGCACATACGTTCGTCTGACCCGTCTGCCCGCCGGCACCGACTTCGAGGAATATTTGAATGACGTAAATGCGTTCTTTAATAAGTATTTCCCCGAGAATGTTGTTAACGAGGACGTGCTTGTCGTCGGCGGCGAAAAGTATGCCATTAACAATGGCAACGCAGGCATTATGGGTATGTATCCTTATGATGGCGATGCTATTACTGAAACCACTGAGCATCCCTTCCTGATCACCAAGCGCGACGGCAAGTACTATCTGCGCTTCAGGAGTAACATTAAGGCTAATGATGTAGAGGAACAGGAATTTGTCTTTGATGAGGCTGGTGATAGGTTTGTGGGAGTTACCAACAGCGAAAACCTGATTTCCGGACCAGATCCCTCGGTATTCTTCAGACAGTATATGCAACAGGGCTATTTCTGGATGTTCACACCAACTTCTGAGATGACAGGCAATATTGCCACATTGTTACAAACTGTTGTTTCCGACTTTGCTTCGAAGAAGTATAACGTTCAGAATATTAAGTTCTCCATGGATGGCGAGGATGCTCGCGTAACTGTCACCGTGAGAAGCGGTAGCAGCAATGTTTCGCTGGTTTATCTTTATAATGCTACTGTCTCCGATGAAGGAATCTCCATCACCTATCGGGAGCCTTATGTATCGGGAAACAACAAACGTGCTGAACAAATCCTTACGACCATACCTACTTTGGCTGACTTCCTCAAAGGGCTGAATGGCTCTTATAAGGCTGAGAAAGCTAACGAAACGGGATTCAACTTGAGTGCGATGAAACTCACCCTGCAGGACGGAAGCACCATCGCCGTACAGAGTAGTGTGCGTTAATGCTAATATTTTGTATTCACATATTTATAATTTAAACATTCATCAACATGAGAAAAAGTTTACTGACTTTAGCAGTGTTTACTCTGGGTATTCTTTCAGCCAATGCCCAGAATACACGTAGCATGGACGGACGCGCTACACGCGTTGTTCCTCAGAAAGTGGAAAAAGTGAATGTTGCTCAGGCTCCTACACTTTTTACCGCTAATCAACCTATGGCATCTTTTAAGGTAAGTCCTTCAAAGATTGTTCGTAAGAATATCCGCAAGGACGAAGCTGTTGAGGTTTCTGCTGATTATGGTATTCCCGAATCATCCTACTATTGGGGACTTACATCAGAATGGCGTGGTTATAGCGTAGCTATTCTCAATTCTTCAGCTTGCGTGAAGAACCTTTTCCGCAACTATTCCTCTTATGACAAGGAACAGGAAGTCGCTTTCGAATGGTTACTGCCAACTTCTAAAGATCCCATTGTAATGGAGCAAGACGAGAACGGCAATGGTTATGACGAGACACATTGGGGTTATTATTACGCTCCAGAACTCACGGTCACTCAGGGAGAACAGACTTCAACCTATAGTTTCGGCGAACTTGTAGAGGACGAAAACTATCAGCAGGGTTACTGGTATCTGGGTACCGATTCAATATGCCCTCTCTCTCACGCAGCTTCTGCATTTAATTTTTATGGTGGATTTAGCAACCTTGATAAGCGCTTTGAAATCAATAGCGATTTTGATGGACAAAAGGTCATTGGCTTTGCTGAATATTTTGACAAGCCTGCTTCTGCAACCTATGTGAAGTCAATTGACTTGGCAGGATGGCTCGACAATTGCAGTAACATTGCAGAGCCTATTGGGGAGAACGAACTCACAGCTGAGATTTATACGCTTGACGAAGAAGGCAATCTGAGTGAAGAGCCTTATGCCACAGCTATTGCTACGTTTGAGAATTATCAACTCTCCAACGAAACATATGGTAGCATGGGCATCACCTTCGTGTTCACTGAAGAAGACGAATTGTTTGGTACTGTTGAAAAACCCATCATTCTTCCTGACCAGGAGTTCATGCTGTTCATTAAGGGTATGGACAAAATCGATGGTAACTTTGTAGCTCCTTTCTGCCAAGCATTCGGTGAAAGCGGTCACAGCTATGTGCTGCTTGAAGATGGTAGTATAGCTACAATTGGCTATCGTAACTATCCCGAGATTCCACAGCTCAATATCGCAATAACTCTTAATGCTGCCATGGCTCTGCTGGAAATGGATGACCCCGATCAGAAGATTAAGTTCCCTGAAGAAGGTGGCTTGGCATATTTCGACGCTGTTGACGAAGAAGGTAATCCCGTGAAGTACAACAACATTTTCTTGGATTGCAACGTCAAACTGAATGATAAGGACGAAAACGAGCCTTGGCAGATTGATGAGGCTCCCGAATGGGTAACAGACTTCGCATTGGATGATGAATATCAGGAAAAATATTGGGTGGTGGAGTTCTTCATGGAAGCAGAGGCTCTGCCTGAAGGTGTAGAAGGTCGCGAAGGTGACGTTGTTATTTCTGCCTATGGCCGCCCCCTTACGATTCATGTCACACAGGGTAAGGTCGAGGAAGGTCCTTCTATCACCGTTGACGGTGCCGCAGTTCCTGTTGTGAAGACTATCACTGTGAACCACGATGAAGTTGAGAAGACTCCTTACAGTGCAAAAACCGAGACCTTCGACGTTGCCGAGGTTGTTAATGCTCTTGGCATCAACAACATCAGCGATGCAGCTCAGTACATTGTCAATGTGACCACCAACGAGGCAGTTACCAATACTACCGATGGTTGGCGTAATGCTGAAGGCGATGCTGCAGGATGGGGTTCTTCTGCTGGTATGGTTTGCGTAAAGATCCAGAATCCTGAGTCAGGTATTATCGACTACATTGGCTGTATCGACGACACACATGTGGCAGGTGAAACCTATACCGCCAAGTGGGCATTTGTAGCTAACGAGAAGGCTGCTGTGATCGATGTTGTCATCACCTTTGTTGAGAAGCAGGAGCAGGAAATCATCCGCTCGCTCTCCGAGAATGTTATCAAGGCTCGCGTTGAATACGAGACCACCGAGCCCAACTATTTTGAGAAGAAGGTTGAACTCACCGATGATCAAGTGAACGAGATTCTTGCCGATCTCCAACTCGAGTCCCTTGCCGAAGCAGAAGTCTATGGTTGGAATCCCACCACCGAGAAATTTGACACCGACTTTGGTCCCACTGGTTATGATGGCTGGCGCGATGCTAATGGCGACTTCCACAAGTGGACAGGCAATGCCACCGCTCCTGCCTGTGTGAAGTACACCGACGGCAAGACCTACCTCTGCTACAACATCAACGGTTGCGAGGAGCAGGAGATAAAGTGCTACTACGCTATTGCTAACGACAAGCGTGCCGTCCTTGTTGAAATCACGTTTGCTTATGTTGTTCCCGCTGGCATCAACGAGATTAATGCTGACAAGAAGACTGACGCCATCTTCAATATCAATGGTGTGCAGATTGTGAAACCTCAGCAGAAGGGTATCTACATCCAGAATGGTAAGAAGGTCGTGATTAAGTGAGCGCAAAGTCAAGCTTGCTTGAACTTTGCCGAACGAAAACGAGCTCGAACGTTCGTTCTTTCTCCACTTCATTACGAAAGCGGCAAAGCCGAGCGCAAGGTCGTGATTAAGTGAGCGCAAAGTTAACTCACATTTATATCCTATCAACGGGAAGTCGCAGAAGCGGCTTCCCGTTTTTTATATGGCCATGAAAAAGACCCTTACATCAGCTATTTAGTTTCTCTATACCAATGCATTTCTTGGTCGAAAACAGTGTTGTTATTCATTGATGGCAATACTATCATTTTTTTAATCAACTGACCTTATTTAGTAAATCAACTTAATTTGATCGGTAAATTAACTTATTTTGTTCAATAAATTAACTTAATTTACTCAGTAAAATAACTTAATTTGCACAATAAATTAACTTAATTTACTTTACAATTTAAGTTAATTTGCTGAATAATGTCAATGCTCTTCATATTTAAGATGATTGATGTAGATGGTCTGGAGCTATCTTCTTGGCAGTTTACCCCAATCTTTCTTATTGCCAAAGCGGCATGTTCTACAACGTTTCTCATTACGAAAAAACCAATGTCCTTTAACTTCTTTAACTACTATTACTTTCTTAAGTTCCGAAAAATATTGTACCTTTGCACCTTGGATTCAGAAAATACGAAAAAATATTAGCTTAACGAAGATGAAAAAAGTTGTTTTGGCCCTTGTGGTCATGATGCTGGGAGTGATCTCCGCAAAGGCTGTGCCTGCTATGGGAAACCTTGTGAAGGTGCAGCAACCCGATGGAACCACCGTTACCATTCGCCTTGTGGGCGATGAATATTTGCATTATAACATCACGACCGATGGTTATTCCGTCGTGAAGAACGACCGCGGCTACTATGTCTATGCACAGCGGTCGGCTGAAGGCCAACTGGTTCCTACAGCCCAGATAGCTCACGACGAAGCAGCTCGTCCTGCAGCCGAGGTGGCTTTCCTCGCATCAATAAAGAAATACATCCAACCAGATATGTCGGAGATGATCGTTCAGGAGAAGTCGCGCGAACAGCAGCGTCGTCAGCAGGCTAGCCAGCAGCGTCGCGGCCCCAACTACGACTATTCCAAGTTCCACGGTCTGGTAATCCTTGTAGAATACAACGACCGCACGTTTGACACCGACGACTTCAAGGAAACAATCACTGCTGCTATCACGGAGGAGGGCTATACAGGCTACACCGACTATGCCGGTCGCAGAGTGAACTGCACGGGCAGCGTCTACGATTTTTTCAACGACAATTCCATGGGAATGTTCCAACCCCAATTCGATATTGTCGGTCCTGTTCAGGTTGACCGCAGCCAATACTACGCCAGAGGAACTGCCAATGCAAGTCAGTTGATGGTCGATGTCATCAATGCTGCCGATCCTGAAGTGAACTTTAAAGACTATGACACCGATGGCAACGGAGAGGTAGATATGGTCTACTTCATCTTTGCCGGACATGGTGCTAACGTCGGTGGCAACGATAGCCGTCTGCTTTGGCCTCATGCCAGTCAGATATACAATCCCAGTGGAGGATGGACAAACTGGGCTGTCAACAAGGATGGCGTAAGGCTTGGACGCTATGCCTGTTCCACTGAGTTGACGGGCAGCGACAAGAACAGCCGTCAAATCGACGGTGTCGGCACGATATGTCACGAGTTCTCCCACGTGCTCGGCCTTCCCGATTTCTATGATACCGACTATGAGGAAAGTGGCGGACAGAGCTACGACCCTGGTAATTGGTCTGTTATGGCAGGTGGTTGTTACAACAACAACTCGCGCACACCAGCTGGCTATTCGCTCTTCGAGCGATATATGCTGGGCTTTGCCACACCGGTGGTTATCGATGCTGAAGGCAGCTACACCATCGAACGTCTCTCCGACAGCAACACGGGCTATCGCATCAACTCCCCTGTGAAGAAAGAGTTCTTTATACTGGAGAACCGCCAGAAGAAGCGCTGGGACCAGCATCTCCCCGGACATGGTATGCTTGTGTTCCGCGTTGACTCTACCAATGCCAATGTGTGGAGGGAGAACAGCGTGAACAACAACCCAAAACATAATTATTATCAATTGGTACGCGCACGCGGGAATAACGCCTCAGGGAGCTATGACCCATTCCCCGGTTCAGGCAAAGTGACAACGCTCAACAGCAGCACGTCGCCTGCTAACCTGCTCACTTGGAGTGGCAAGGAAACACAGTGGGGCTTGAATAATATCAAGGAAACGTCGGGAGTGATTTCTTTCGACATAGAAGATACTTACATTCTGCGTGAACTCAATGCTCCCGACAGCCTTGTTGTTGGTTTGGGCATGGATCGCCAATTGCAGGTAGAGCCTGTACCCAGTTACGCTCATTTCACTTTGACCTATACTTCCGACAACGACCATATTGCCTTTGTCAGTGAGGAAGGTGTGGTTTCTGGTCTGACATTAGGAACTACCACGATTACTGTGACCAGCGACAACGGACTCGTTGCGAAGACAATCGTTGAAGTGAAAAAAATGGCCACAAGCGAGAACATCGCCGCCTTCAAGGCACAGGAGGAAGAAAGCCAGAGCATCCTGCAACTCCATGATGCACAGGTCCTTTATGTCTATAAGAACGATGTCTATGTGCGCGATGGTACAAGCGCCATCATCTTCCACGAGACAGGCCTCGATGTGAAGGCGAACGATATGCTCAATGGTACCATCTACGGCCAGTTTGCCCGCAGCAATCGCATGCCTTGGTTCACGAAGGTCGAGGATATAACTGATTTGTCATCATTGAAAGTTACGGAAGGCAAGGTTGCCGAGTTCCGCCATGTGAAGTTGGGTGAACTCACCGAGGCTGACTATGCCGACAAACTCATCGTAGACACCGTACAGTTGGAGCGTAATGGTGGAGTATTTGCATTCGAAGGCGATGTTCGTGCGCGTCTATACAGTTACTTCGGCATCAGGAACTTAAAAGTTCCAAGTGATATAGATGGCAAGCGTTTCAACGTCAGCTGTATCTTTGGCACACACCTGCTCAACGGCGAGGTCATCGACGAACTCTATTTGCTCGAATCTCCCAAGGAAGTGGAGTGGGTTGATCCCAGCATCATCGATCGTTCTCTCTCTGAGAATGTCATCAAGGCAGAGGTGAGGTACGAAACTACCGAGCCTGACTATATTGAGAAGGTGGTTGAACTCACTGACGAGCAGGTGAACGAGATTCTCGCCGACTTGCAACTCGAGTCCTTTGCCAAGGCTGAAATCTACGGTTGGAATCCCACCACCGAGAAGTTTATCGCTGATGTTGCCGACTACGACGGCTGGCGCAATGCCAAGGGCGACTTTGCCAAATGGACAGGCGATGCAACCGTGCCTGCCTGTGTGAAATACACCGATGGCAAGACCTATCTCTGCTATAACATCAACGGTTGCGAGGAACAGGAAATCAAGTGCTACTGGGCTATTGCCAACGACAAGCGTGCCGTACTTGTTGAGATCACCTTCGTTTATGAAATCCCAGCAGGCATCACCGAACTGAATGCCGACCAGCAGGCTGGCGCCATCTATAACATCAACGGTGTGCGCATGCAGAACATTCAGAAGAAGGGCATTTATATCAAGAACGGCAAAAAGGTCGTGATTAAGTGAAGACAGAATTCGAACGATAGTTCAGCAAATAAAAAATCGCATCCATCTGGGTGCGATTTTTTATGTTGTTGTAGCTCCCCTCCTTTCGAAGGAGTTAGGGGAGGCCCCTTTATCTCTTATGCTCCTGATCCCACTTCAGCAGGCTCTTATATTCCTTCTTCGTCAGCCGCATGAAGGAACCATGCTGCGGTGCCGAAACACCCTTGATGTCCACGGGGTCGTGGAAGCCGCGCAGGTGCTCGTCAGCCTTGCAGATGCGGTAGTGCTTCGGGTTGTCGCTGTACTGGATGTAAGCCACGCGCCACGTTTTGTCGCCTATGAGCTGGAAGGCACTCGAACCTTCGCAGTTCTTGCGGCCCTCAAACGACACGTAGTCGTTCTCCACAGGTTCGCCCCAGCCACTCGTGAGGTTTTTCGATGTCGCCGTGTAGATGCCAGGCTTGCCGCCCTCCTTCTTGATCAGCATGTGATATAGGCCGTCGCTGAGCAGGTTGATATCGGCATCGATGGTGGCATAGCCCCAGTCGAAGAGCAGACGCGGCTGCGTCAGTTTCGTGAATGTCTTGTCGGCATACGAATAGTACATGCGGTCGTACTTCTCCTCCTTGCGGTTCAGCATAGAGTAATAGATCATGTAGCCGCCTTTCTCACCGTTCTCCCACACGTAGTTCGGGTCCCAGAATATCTGTGGTGCCCACACGCGATTGATGGTCGACCAGTTCTTGTAGACGCTCTCGGCCTCGGGGTTCGAGAAAACCTGCTTGCCCTTGCGGTAGTCGAAGGTCACACTTGTCCAGTGGATGAGATCGTCCGACTTCAGAAGGTCGATGCCGTAGTTATCCCATTTGTGCGATTTGCGCACACACATATCCGTTGTCACCATCACGTAGCCCTTGCCGTCCCAGCTGCGTGTGATGAAGGCATCGCGCTGTCCGCCTTCGATGCGGGCGTGTTCCTCGGGATCCATGATGGCGTCTCCGTTCAGGATGTCCTGATAGTTCATACCGTCGCGGCTCACAGCATAGGCTGTGAATTCACCACGGTCGCTCATGTGGCAGTACAGATAGCCATACGTGCCCTTCACCTTGTTCTGCGCGCTGGCGGCCGCGATCGATAGGAGGCACCCAGCCAGCATCATCATTGTCCGTTTCTTCATGTTCTTGTTTTGTTATTTTATAGCTTTGTTGATTATCATGGGCCTTTTCCCCAATTCGTTCGCAAATATAATCATTTTTATTTGATTTTCAAGCAAAACTTCAAAAATACTTGTGGCTTTCTTTTTATTTCTTATCTTTGCAGGGCTATTTCAAGCTCACTTTCCTCTCTTTACCCTCTCTGCTTTCCTTCCTGTGTTTCCATATTTCTATGGAATTGATGCTGTTCTGCCAGAGAATGTAGCATCCCGGTCCCACCGATGCCAGCGGGTTCAGATAGGTATAGGCAATCCAGATGGCAAAGGCGGTGTTCTTCTGGCCTAGAGCCTGACCGCCCTCAGCCGTGTGGTCGGAGAAATGGCCTATCCAGCGACCAACTGAAAATTGTATGATGCACAGCACCAGCCCTAATAGCGCTATCAAGGCTACAAACCACCACGACGACTGCGCGTGGAAGATGTTCTTCATCGTCACACCCGTGACGATTGACAGCGATGTCGCCCACAGATAATACCCCAGGTCCTTCACGCTGACGATGCGTCGATGAAGTCCTTTGGCATAGTGCTTCACGAGGTATGCCAATAGCATCGGTACCACGAGCACCAGCGTCACTCCCTTCAGAATTGTCAGGAAAGCTGCCCAGAACGTGATGTGGCCTGCCTTTTCAATCATCGGAAAGCAGAGAGGGATAAACAGCGCCGTGATGAAGTTCGTCAGGAACGTATAGGTTGTCATCTGTTCCAAGTCGCCGTCCAGTTTCTGTGTTACCACAGGCGCCGCTGCGGCACAAGGCGAAATGATGCATACCAGCAGCGCTTCCATCAGAATCAGGCTTTCACCCTGCAGGTGGAAACCCAATATGATGGCCATCACCACCCCGATGAAAACGATTTGAAATAATGCCTCCCACAGATGCCAGGCCACAGGGCGCATGCGGTGGAAGTCCACTTTGCAGAATGTCACGAAGAGGATGAAGAACATAAACAGCGGAACGATCTTGTCGAAAAATGGCGCAAAGAACGTGGCGGCACCATCGAGTGCCGGCGTCAGGGCAAAGAGCAGGTAAACCGTGATACCAGTGCCCATGCCGACTGGCAGCGACCAGTCTTTCAAGAATCGTACTATAGGATCATCCTTCTTCATCGTCCTGCAAAGATACGAATAAGTGAGCGAAAAACCAAATGTATTTGGGTTTTTCCGAACAAATGGAGCAGCGAGGGCCATCAAACTTGTTTGAATGGTAGAGTCGTGACATTTGAAGACGAAGTCAACGAGAGTATTTTCGGCGAAGAGGTATAAAAATCACGTTTTATGTGTTAAAATACGTTGTGTGCGAGCACATTGCTTGATATAAATCAAGAAAAATGCATAATTTTATGCAAAAAAGGTATAAAGTCTTGCGTAATGTGGAAAAAGTTTGTACCTTTGCATCGTCAAAAGGTTAATAGATTGTTTAGGTTAGTAGTAATAGATTTAGGTTTTTAGTTATTAGGTTTAAGGTAATTTAAACAGATTGTTTAACAGGTGACAATGGAGGCCGTGAGGCTACCATTTGTTTCGAAAAAGGATTTTTAGTTAAACATAGGCTTGTGTCGCTGCTCGTTGAGAGTAGCGGCACTTTTTTTTGCACCACCCCATCCCCCTTACTTATTGCTAAAAAAACTCTCTCGATGTCCATCAGTTCGAAAAAATATGGCGTTCTGTTTGTTCACTTCCTTGTTTTTTTGTATCTTTGCCGAAGTATCGGTGAAGATGCCGATTCTTGCAAGACGAAATGAGGAGAAATAACTAGAAACAATATTTTATAATCTCATGAAACAGACAAAGAAAGTATTTGCACTGCTGGCGATAGCGCTGATGGCGGCCTGCACGGTGCATGCACAACGACAACTGGTACTTAACACCAAGCCTGGGGCTCCCGTGCAGCCTACGATGTACGGTATCTTCTTCGAGGATATTAACTTCGGTGCCGACGGCGGTCTCTATGCCGAGCTGGTGGCAAATCGCTCCTTCGAGGCTCCGCTCCATATCACACCGAGCGGCGAGCGACTCTGTGGTGGCCTGCAGGGCTGGAACACGTGGGGCAACGTCAAACTCGCTACGGAACGCCCTGCCTTCGACCGCAATCCGCACTACGTCACACTGAGCGACGACGGCCATCGCGAGAAGTTCACGGGTATTGAAAATCACGGCTATTTCGGCATGGGTCTGAAGCAGGGACTCGCCTATAAGTTCTCGGTCTATGCCCGTGTGCGCGGCGGTGAGCGTGCCAAGATCCGCGTCGAGCTCGTCGGTCACGATAACGAAGTGATGGCTCGCAAGTCGATTGACATCGCCGGTGGCGACTGGAAGAAATACGAAGCCGAGATCAACTCGCCGAAGACCGACGCCAAGGGCTTTATGCGCATCTACCTGGAGAGCCGTGATGCTGTCGACCTCGACCACGTCAGCCTCTTCCCGGCTGATGCCTGGCAAGGTGTATTGCGTGCCGACCTGGTAAAGGACCTGAAGGACCTGCATCCTGGTGTGTTCCGCTTCCCCGGCGGTTGTATCGTTGAGGGTACCGATCTCGCCTCACGTTATCAGTGGAAGAACACCGTCGGTCCCGCCGAGAACCGTCCGCTGAATGAGAACCGCTGGAACTATACGTTCCCGCATCGCCTGTTCCCGAACTATTTCCAGACCTACGGCTTGGGTTTCTACGAGTTGTTCTGCCTGTCGGAACACATCGGTGCCGAGCCGTTGCCCATTCTGAATGTCGGCCTGGCCTGCCAGTATCAGAACGATGACCGCGATGCTGCCCGCGTGCACGTTGCCACGAGCGACCTGCAACCTTACATCGACGACTGCCTCGACCTCATCGAATTCTGCAATGGATCGACCGATACGAAGTGGGGGAAGCTACGTGCCGATATGGGACATCCCGCTCCCTTCAACCTCAAGGTCATCGGCGTGGGCAACGAGCAGTGGGGGCCGCTCTATCCCGAGCGCCTCGAGTACTTCGTGAAAGCAATCCGCGCTAAGTATCCGAAGATGAAGATTGTGGGCTCGAGCGGTCCCGAACCCGACGACAAGGGCGGCAAGCAGTTCACCTACGGCTGGGAACAGATGACTCGCCTCGGTGCCAATCTCGTCGATGAGCACTACTATCGCAACCAGCAGTGGTTCCTCGAGAATGTCACTCGTTATGATAATTACAACCGCAAGGGTCCGAAAGTGTTTGCCGGCGAATATGCCTGTCACGTCACGCAACCTGCCCTGCCCGTGCCCGAGGGAAAGAACGTCTTCGAGGGAGCTCTCTACGAGGCAGCCCTGATGACAGGTATCGAGCGCAATGCCGACGTCGTCCATATGGCCACCTACGCACCGCTCTTCGCTCATGAGGAAGGCTGGCAATGGCGCCCCGACCTTATTTGGATGGACAATCTGAAGACCGTGCGCACGCCGAACTACTATGTGCAGCAGCTCTTTGCTCAGAACCCCGGAACAAACGTTCTCTCGCTCACCGAGAACAAGCAGCCTGTGACTGGTCAGGACGGCCTTTGTGCCTCAGCAGTCTTCGACAAGGCATCGGGCAAGTACATCGTGAAACTCGTCAACGTGGGCAACCAGCCTCAGCAGGTCACGATTACCTTCAAAGGTCTAAAGGCTTTGCCCGCCGTTGAGAATGTCCAGCTCACAACCCTGCATAGCGACAACCCGATGGCCTGCAATACCGTTCAGAAGCCAGATGTCATTCTGCCAGTCGAGCAAGAAAAAGCAGGTGTTACTATCAGCAAGAATGCCGCCACGCTGACAGTTCCCGCCCGCACGTTCGCCGTCTATCATTTTTGATATTGACTACAGGTAAAAGACAATAGGTGTGATTACCTTTTCAGTTGCGACTTGCATGACTGAGGGTAATCACACCTATTTATTATATATAGGCTTTGCATCCTATGCTTCAAACAAAGAAATCGACGATGAGGGTAAGGTTCCATGCCCAAAGCCAAAGGGTGAGCAAAGCGACGAGTACGAGAAGACTTGTCGATATCCACCTGTAACGAGTTGCCGCCTGTGCGGCCCGTAGCAGATAGCCGATGGCGATGGGAATGATGAACATCCAATGACAGGACATGATGTAGACTTCGTTCAATCCGAATCCCAATCCGAGATGGAGTAGCATGTCGAACACCCAGCAGGCGAGAAGCATCGGCATGAACCGCCAGAGGACAGGTTTCTTTGCCGGCTGGCCGGGATTGCGCGTCGGCTTGGGCACAAGAATGCCTAGCACGAAGAGGACAACGATGAGAAACTCGATGATGTAGTTGATGGCATAGCGGTATTTGACGATGACGGGCCGGTGTCGTAGCACATCGCCAAGCACATAGTCCTGATGTAGCTGCAGACCTTCGCCGAAGAGATTCTCAACGATGGCATCGGTGCGCGAGGTGGTGATATCGGTCCATCGCATAAAACCGCTTTGGGCAATAGGTTTGCCGTAGGGGTTGCGGCGTGCCTTAGGACGTGCGTTCTTCACAGAGTCGAGTCGTGCTGTGAGCTTGGCTACTTGTGCGGTATCACCAGTCTCGGCAGCATTTGCTACCTGTAGTTTCAGGGTGCGCTCCGCTTCGGCCTTGCGGCGTGCGGCAATCTCCTGCTTGCGTTTTTTATCAGCCGCCTTTTTAGCATGTTCGGCTTTTTCCATGGGTAGCACGAGGTGCCGGTATTCAATGCGGGCGGTGGTCCAAAGCAGCGCAGCCGGCAAGAGCACCGCCAAAATCAGATAACGAAGTCGGAAGAAACGGCGTCCGTTAGTGAAAAATGCGCAGATAAACACCTTTATGCCGTTGCTGAGGGTGATGCCTGCTGTGACAACGAAAAGCAAAATAGTGGCCCATATGGATAGTTCGCGACCCTGTTGCATGCAGGTGCCACAGATGTAGATGACGAGCAGCAACATGGTCAACGAGAGAATGAAGTGGTCAGGGGCAATCGTTGCCACCATGATGTGTGCGAAGCCGAAGAGCATGACAGAGAGCAAGATGGCTGGCATGCGGCCTATGCCCACAATCTCATGCTGGATACGATAACTGAAGAGGAAGGCATAGAGTGCAAACACTATCCACACGGCCGCCACGACATATTGCACGCAGTTCACTCCCGTGAGCGCCATCAGTCCGGTGTTGAGCCAATAGAGCGGAGCAACGAAGAATGCCATCAACGGGTGACGGAACACATTGTACTTGGCTGTCCACGTAGTGACCACAGAGTAGGTGATGGGGTCGTAGCCCGAGAGATGGAAGTGATGGAGGAAGCGTGCCCAGTAGCCTGGACTGGGATCGGTGAAGATATTGTTATACGCCCCGATGACAATAGCATGGAGCGCTATGAGCACGATGACGACGCAGAGAGCCATGCGACGCTCATCGGGTCGAATGGCGAACAGCCACTTGAAGGTGTTATGTGTTTTGGTTTCCATGATGATCAGAAGTTTTACTTTTCAGGAAATAGCGCACAAGCAGGAAGTTGACGGGTACGCAGATGGCGAAGACAGGCAGCATGGCCACGGGCTTCGACAGACCGAGGCGCAGGAAGAGGGCAAGCAGCAACGACTGCAACAGGAAGTTGACGAGGTGTGCCAGCGTAAAACCTGCACCGCGACGAGCAGTGGAGCGCACACGGAAGGTGTAGCGCGTGGAGGCTGCGTAGTTGAAGAGGAAGCTGACGACATAGGCGATGAGATTGGCCAGCAACGGGAAATAATCTCCCCCGCGAGAAGAGTCCTCATGGGATGTGTAGGCATGGTCGGCAAAGAGCCAGATGAGCAGCAGGTAGACGCCATATTGAATGGCGACAGCCAGCACACCAACGATGCCGAAGCGAATGATTTCGCCATATTGTTCCTTACCGAAATGGTTTGTAATGTCTTTCATCTGCATAGTCAAAGAGCTCTTTGTCGCCGCGGCTGTCGCCGTAGGCAATGATTTTCAGAGGCGAGGGAAGAGAAGATAGAGACAGCCACTCACGGAGTCGGCGCACCTTCTCAGCACCATAGCAGTTGGGAGTAGCAAAGCGGCCCGTGAGACGCCCGTCGACAACCTCTATCTGTGTACCGAGCACAGCGAACTGGCTGGAAGCGGGTTGCCCAAAGAACAGGCTGAGACAGGGTCGCACCCAGCGATCGATGCTGGCAGAGAGAACGACAACGCTATCACCATCGTCGAGAGCCTGTTGGATGGTGCGAAGCCCTTTCTTGCGCAGGATGTCGGTGTGTTCGCGGGCAAAGGATGTGCAGAGTGCCTCGAAGTCGCGCTCGAGCATACCGCGGAAGAAATAGCTGAAGAGCCTTTCTTTCGTGCGGCCGTTGTCGGCTAAGTGCAGCTTCATCAGGACAAGCAGCGGACTGTAGAGAAGCAGTCCCCTGAACAGCGACCAGCGTCCGCGTGCGTGGCTGATGAAAAGGAGTAGTGTGTCGCGAGTGGTCAGCGTGCCGTCGAAGTCGAGTGCGTGGAGGGTCATGGGGTTACAGATATATGATTACGAGGAAGGCAAGAAGCCAGCCTAGAACGATGAATTGAGTGGGACGGTCGCGCAGGATGACCTTCGTGGGATCACCACTCTGTTCGTCGACGACGGCTATCTGGATGTAGCGCAGCAAGCCTACGAGGACGAAGATAGAGGTGAGGTAGAGGTGGCGGGTGTGGAAGTGGGCAGTGACCTCTGGCGACACGGTATACATGATGTAGCAGACCAGCATGACGGAACCAGTGATAGTAATGGCCTGGTTGATGAACGTCAGGTTGTAGCGCGAGGTGTTGCGACGTGGAGCCTCTCCTGTGTGCTGCATGCGGAGCACGTCGTCGCGGCGTTTGGCAAACGACAGGAACAGTGTGAGCAGGAAGGTCATGAGCACAATCCAATGAGAAAGCACCGTGTCGGTGGCGAGACCGCCAGCGAGAATGCGAAGCACAAAACCGAAGGCCACGATGCAGACATCAAGGATAGCATGGTCCTTCAGTTCAGCACAATAGGCAAGGTTCAACAGCCAGTAGAAAAGGATAACGAGAAATACCCACTGCCAACCCTCACTGACGGAAGGTGTGCCTAGGAGAACTGGTATGGCGACAGTCAGCATGGCAAGCACAAACATCAATGCCATGAGACCATAGGCTTGACGCACACTGATGAGTCCCGCAGCCACAGGGCGCTTGCACTTCACGGGATGCCGGCGATCGGCCTCCACGTCGACGAGGTCGTTGAAGCAGTAGATGCTACTGGCAGCGAAGCAGAATGCGAAAAAGGTAATGACGGCAACCAACACACGATGACCATCGAGCAGGTTTCCACCGAAGAACAACGGCAGGAACGCGAAGAAATTCTTGATCCACTGCTTAGGACGGATGAGACGTAGGATAGGTGACATGGTTCTGTTTACGATTTACGATTTGATGACTGATGGGCCAGAATATTGACGATAGGCTTCACCGCTTTGCTCAACAGCCACGCCAATGGCAGGGAGATCAGAACAGTGAGCAGGAACGTGGGCCAATAGCCGAGATGGTACTGGGCAATGGGCTTCATGACAAAATGGACGTGGATGAGATAGGTCTCAAGAGAGATTCCACCCACGAAGGACAACGACCGTAGCAGCCACGATGGTGAACGGTGCAGCAGCATATTGAGTAAGAGGATGCCAGCCACGGTGAGCGGGATGTAGAGCATGCGCTCAGCGAAGAGAGGGAATTTTCCGTGGCGCACCTGCTCAAGATAGAGACTCGAAGCGAAGGCTGCCACAAACAAGAGCAAGAGGAGCCAGATAGCCGATCCTTCGAGAGTCTGTTTGCTGCGCACTTGTTCGCCCACGTTGATGCCGATGAGGAAAATGGGCACACGGCTCCAGAATATTTCAAGATGGCCAACTGCATGATGGATGGGCAACACCCACTGCACGATGACGCACCACATGATGGCCAGCACGGGCAACCAGCGGTAGATGGGGTGTCGGCGGATAAGTTCCATATAGAACGGTGCGATGACATACATAGCCATTAAGGCGGGAATATACCAGAACGTCAGTTCGTCGTATCGCCAGAAATCGAGATTGATTGTGATATCGCCAATGAGGTTGATCAACGAGGGGCTGTACTTGCGCGGCCCCAGGAAATCAGGCACATAGAACAGACTGGCCATGATGAGCCATGCTGGCATGATACGGGCAAAGCGGCGGCGATAGAAGTTTGCGAAAGCAGATGCTCCGTGAGCGCTTTCCCCCTTCGTCCACGCAAACCACAATCCCATGCCGCTGAGGAAGAAGAACATGTCAACACCGACATTGCCCAGGCGGTGAAGGCCGAAGAAAGCATCGGCACGTGCCAAGGGAATGTGGAAAAGGATGATGAGAATCATCGCTATTCCCATCAGTTCACCGCGGTAGCGGCTGATATCGGAGAAGGGAAGTGGGGACATTATTCTGTTACCTTATTACCTTGTCACTTTGTTCCTTTACCTTGTTGGCGCCCTTTATACTCTCATTCAACAGCCACGCCAGCACGATGGAGGCGACGATGTAGAGAGCCAGCCCTGTATAGAGTCCATCTTGGCGGCTGATGGGAATGAGTATCTTGCGGGCAATGGGATGCAGCACGAAGAGAGCTGCCGAGATGGCGCCCATCCACGTGAGTGGTTTCATTAGCCATTGCGGTGTTACCTTGATGAGACAGAAACCTGCCGAGCACACGAAGAGCGGAACGAAGAACCAGCCCATGTAGCTTTTACTCAACGAGTAGATGAAGTAGAGAGAAACCAGACCGAAGATCCAGTTGTAGCTGCGCGGCATGTGCATGGGCATACGGGCTACAAGGAGTCCGTAGCCGAAGGGCAGCATGCTGCCGATGAAGTTGTAGCGTAGGCGATAGAGCTCGGTGCTCTCTGGTCCGCACAGCATCTGCACGAGTGTGCAGACCACCATCAGCCCTGCTGTCCACCCCCAGTGGCGACGATAGAGCAAAAGGCGGTATATGATGTAGAGTTGCATCATCAGTCCGAAGAACCAGTAGGGTCCTGGCCAGATGACGCTATGGCGATGGCCTGCCACACCATCGGGAAACTCCAACAGGTTGTTGAACAATCCGAGCTGTGCCACAATGTCAAGCAACTGGTAGCGGTGCCGGCCAGGGGTGATGGCATCAACCAGCACGAACAACGCAAAGCCGATGACCATCATACGGAAGACTTTCACGAAGTGGCGACTCAGAAAGCGAACACCCTGTCGGCCGAAGCCAGAGAGTCCAGGCCGCATCTCGTATTTCATTACCAGCCCATAGGCACTCAGGAAGAGGAAGATGGGTACGCCATAATGGCCAAAGAACGACATCAAGTGGATGAAGAGGTTCCAGTCGGGCGATGCCATAACACCCCGTAGCGCGTTGACGTTGCTCTCATGGAAGAGGTATTCGTTTTCGCGGATGATACCTGGCAGCCAGTGGCAGAAGTTATGCAGGAAGATGCCGATGATGGCCACTCCTCGCAGGGCATTACATTCCGTTCGTGTCAGAAATTCTGTACGCATTATTTTTTACTTTTTTCCTGTGTTTCCTTCTTCTTTTGCTTCGGTCCTCCCGCTGTTCTCTTCGAGGTCATGTCGCGAGGCATCGTGTTATAGTCGATAACTCCTTTCAACAGGCGAGGCCGATGGGTGTCGTAGTCAGACGAGAGGATGTTAAATTCCGAATGATAGTCCTTTGAATGAATACCAGCCAGATACATGAGCATATGGGGCAGAGCATCTATCATCATCGGCCGGTTCTTGGCAGCCCGCACCTGGCGGAAGATATTCTGATGACCAGCGATGTATTTTTTTGAACACCACATCCAGAATGGAATCTCGTATTCGTAGTGAGCCAACGGGTAATCGATGTCATCGCTGTGGTTGCGGCAGATGATGAATCGTCCAGGCTCGTAGATTTCCTCGCCGTGATCGGGCACGTAGATCACAATAGCCTCTTTGTCCTCAAACCTCTTGCATATCTGGTCAACGATAGAGTCGTTGTAGAGTGTAGCATTGTCATACCACACCAGCTGCTTCTTGCGGAAGCCCAGCATTTTCGGCCGATGCTTCTCGTAGTCGGCTGCCGTGAAGTGTGTCTGCTTGCGCGGGTAGCGTGAATAGTAGTTCATGTGCTGACCAAGCAGGTGGAAGATAACGAGGGAAGGCTTTTCAAGTGAGTCAGAATTTGAAAATTGTTCATCCCAGTCCCGAAGCAGACCGTCGTCCCACGGATGGGTGGTTTCGTTACGGTGGTCGAACATCGCCTGCGAGAGCTGCGGATTGTTCAGGAAGAAGCCACCCGAGAAGTCATAGATGGCCTCCTTGGCTTTCGATAGGAACTGATTCGTCAGGAATGTCACCTCATAGCCTGCCTTCTTGAACACTTCCGGGAACAGCGGATAGTCGCACCAGTCGCCTTCCTGCCCGATAACATATGTAGAGAACATGTGCTTGAAGACAAAACTCGTGAGGTTCCATGTTGTCACCACATCCGTGAACTTCACCAGCTGACCCGACCGCTCCCGCCGTAGCTGCCGAGGCGTTGTCGGCATATAGTAGCCGTAGAGCTGGGCATGATGCTTGTTGTAGCTCTCGCCGATGATCAGCACAATGGTCGGTGACGTGTAGGAACAGCTGTCAACAGCCACCTTGTCGGCAGCATCTACGAGTTGTTCCACTTGCTTTGCCGCCAGTTGGTTGGCGCGGATGCTGAATGCCAGACGATAAATGGGCAGATATTGTTCACCACCCTCATGTCGCGTCATCTTGTTCTCCAACGCGCCCACCGTTCGCAGAGTCATTAGTCGCCAGAGAGCCTGCTTGTTTTTCCAGGAAGAAATGAGGCTGACGACAAGAAGGCAAAGGGTCAGGAAACCCATAAATGATTTGACGGAGGGAAGGAGTTGCAAGGGGAGGTGTTTGTTCTTGCGAACCAGCCATGAGCCTGCCGCATGCAAAACAGCGATGAGCAGTAGCCATCCTACTCCACTCGTCAGCGTTCCCCATTGCAGCACCGAACTCAAGAATTCTCCTGCCTCGCGACTATCGGTCTCGCCCACCAGCATGAGCATCGACGGAGAGAGCGAAGAGCCGTATTTCTCGAAGCAATAGACGTCGGCCATCGCAACGGCGTAGAAAACCACACAAAGGAGGAGTTTGAGGATAGCGCCTGTTCTTTTCCCCAAAAGACACAGCAAGGCACACAGCACATAGAGATCCAGGAAGAGTTCCAGATAAAGATTGTCGTAGAGCTTTCCCGACGGCGTATGCGGCACCGTCAGCCACGCACTCACAATACCCAGCACATACAACCCCACGAAGAACACGGTGTTTCGTTCGATGGGCAGCCAGAATGCTCTGAGAATCTTACCGATGACTTGCAGTATCTTCATGATTGATTATAATAACAACTGCAAAGATACGAAAAATTCGAGTAAGTGAGCAAAAAGCAAGATATTTCTTTTTCGAACGGAAGAAATTTATGCTAAAAGTGTGTGAAAAAACAAAACAAAGAGGGTAATGATTATATATGTTTGTGTTATTATATCACTTTTGTGTTTGTAAAGGCTATTATTGTTTGATAACGAGGCGGTCGCCAGAGAGGTCGGCTTCAAAGAGATGGGGCACACGGATATAGCGACCCTGCCGGTTGAGATGGCTATGTACGGACATCATCCATCTGCCTTCGAAGGTTTTGAAGAGCATGCCGTGACCATAGTTCGGGGGCGTGATGGGCTCTTTCTCATGCACCCACGGCCCAAGGATAGTGCCACTCTGCGAGTAAGCCACGCCCTGCGTGTAGACATCGTCGCGCCAACTGGTCCAAATCATGCCCAGCCGGCCGGTATCAGTACGGAAGAGATAGGGACCGTCGGTCACCTTGTTCGGACCTTCCACTCCGTCTTCCACCTCGTGGCTCCATGGGGAGTCTTTCGCCCGGAACAGCACCGTTGGCTCGCCAACAGTACCGCTAAGGTCGGGTTTCAGCCGGATAGCCTCTATCGTCCCATTCCAGTTCTGCAGCCATTCGCCGCAGTACACCATCCATGGCGTTCCGTCCTGTTCCACCCAGAAAGTGCCGTCGAGCGTGGGTTGCTTCGGATTCAGGTAGATGGGGTCTTCCATCGGCCGATAGGGACCTTCGGCACGGTCGCTCACGAGCACGTGGGAGGCACGTCGCGGGATGACGTTCCCACGGACGGTATCAATCTTGATTTCGTTATTGGTGAACGTGGCGAAATAGTAATATTTTCCCTTATACTGGTGCAACTCGGCTGCCCATATTTGCGGGCGCGGTCCCATCCATGACTGCGGATCGGTCTCGGCGATGCGATAAGGACCTGTCCACATGTCGAGATCCTGGCTCTTCCACATCATTCCGCCCGTACCTGTCATATAATAGGTGTGCGTGGCATAGTCGGCAAGAATACAGGGATCGCTCAGGCGGATGCTGTCGCGAGGCATGGTGCGTGGTTCCATGCGGCGGAAACGCGACTCCTGCGAAGGAGTTGTCTTCTCGAAACTGCCCACGCCTGGTTGCTGATAGACGCGCACATAGTCGATTTCGTAGCGCATAGGCATGGCCATATCGTCGATTTCACCACCGTTGTCGCCTCCTAAAGCAAGGTTCAGCAGGATGTATTGTGGCCGTGTAAAGGGATTGATGTGCTGCCCCGCCTCGCCGTTGATGGTGGTCGAGAGGGGGATGTCGTTCAGGAGTTCGTCGTCGAGATAGATGCGCATGGCATCAGGTGTCCAGTCCATCCGCCAGATGTGGAATTTCTCGGCCCATTGTTTGTCGCGGTCGGTGAAGTGGGTGAAGGGAATCTTCTTCGAATTCCATACCGCCTGGTTCTGATCGTTGCCCCATGCGGCATTGGCAAGGATGTGCGGAACGCCGTTGATGCGGTAGTATTCCATAACGTCAATCTCACCGCACGACGGCCAAGGCAACCCCTTCCCCAGCAGCCAGATGGCAGGCCATGAGCCGCTGGCAATGGGGATTTTCGCCCTAACTTCGAGTCGTCCATAGAGGAAACTGAATGAGCGGCTGGTAGTTAAGGAGGCTGATGTATATTCAATATACTCGCGACTCGTCCGCCAGTCGTCCCTCCTGCGTCCTTGGCCATTCTCCCCGTTTCTTCGTGTAGGGTTGGGGATAGGTTCTACCTTGCGACCTTCGATGACGAGGCAGCCGTTTTGCCGAAAGGCGTTTTCGCCCTGATACCACTGTGCCTCATGGTTGCGCACGAAGCCGCGCTCAGGCTCCCAAACAGCAGAATTGTAAGGGCCGTCGCCATCGAATTCGTCGCTCCACACCAGTTTCCACTCGCCGTTGTCCTGTGCAAGCATCGGTAAGGCGGAAAGCAACAGGGTGGCAAGGCAACAAAGTGTTTTTCTTGTCTTCATGATTTTTCTCATTGTCTGTTTCGTTCTATTGAGGGGTGAGAGAGACGGGACTATTGTCCCCTTATGCCCTTTTCTCCCCTTTATTCCCTTTATTCCTTCAATGCGAAAGCTGGTTTTTTATTGGCCTCCAAGTCGGTCGAAGTAGAGGAGGATGTCCTCCCATGTCTTAAACTCATCGCTGCCAAAGTCGATGACGGCCCCCATGTATTCCTCTGATTCTTCCTTCGAGGCATTTATGAAGTAGTCGCCATAGAGCAGGTGCGGCTGATTGGTGAATACAACGTGGTCGTAGGCAGGAACATTGATAAATTCCTCTAGCCACGATAGCATGCGGCTTGGGTAGTCATGATCTGTTGAGGGACAAGGTGCGAGAAAGTAAACATTATAGGTCTCGATGAGACGGCTGACGGTTTTCTGCACGCTGGAGAGAGGCTTCCCGTAGGCATCGCTCATCGTCGATAGGCTGATGAAAACAATGGGGCGCTGACGGTGTTCCTGCAAATCATCTACCCAGCGAATGACGGGTACGACGGCATGCATGAAGGAATGGTCGTCCATGCGGTGCTCGCCATGAAAACGGATGGCGCGGCTATAGTGCTCACGGAAGAGGTCATAGGTATGCACCAGCGGGTCTTGATCGCCGAAGAGTCCCCACACGGATGGTTCTGGTGTGCTAAAGCACTGCTCGGACACTTCGCGATAAGCTTTCACGAGAGGCTTGTCGACATAGAACTCCTGCACACCGTCGGCACGCGGATTGAGGAATGTCTGCTTACCCATCATGTTGTGTTCGCGCATGGTATCGGCAATCTGGAAGGCGGGATTGACGAGAATGCGGTCATAGCCGTATAGCTGCTCGGCAAACATACCGCCCATGGACGTACCCAAGATAAGGTCGGGGTGCAATTCGTCACACTTCTGGTGAAGCAATGCCAGCGCTTCGTGTGGATCAACGGGCAGGTCGAAGGCTACAACATCAGCATTGGGAAAGGTATCCCGCAGACGTTTCACCGTTCCGCTCTGTGCTGACGATGCAAAACCGTGCACATACATGATGCGCTTTTCGCGCATGAGTTCAGGAAATTGCTTCAGATATGGATTCATCATATTCTACTTGTTTACTTGTCAACTCGTCCGCTCGGCCCGCAGGGACGCTTTCAGAGCGAAGCGGGGAAAGAACTTGTCCACTCGTCTACTCCTCATGGATGATCTTCAGGTATTCGTCATAGGAGATGAAGCGCGCACCCATACTACGCAGATGGGGCGTCTCCAGCTGACAGTCAATGAGTGTTCCGCCATTTTCGGCCATGAAGCGAGCCAGAAAGATGAGGGCAAGTTTCGATGCACTGGGCACAAGTGAAAACATACTCTCGCCGAAGAACGACTTCCCGATGGTAACACCATAGAGACCTCCAACGAGTCGGTCGCCGTCTTCACCAGGTTCCCAGACCTCCACGCTCATGGCAAACCCCTGATGGTACATGTCTGTGTAAGCTTTGATGATGTCTTCGCCCAGCCAAGCACCTTCTTCCTGGTAGCGCAGTTGTGAACAATTCCTGATGACTCCGTCAAAATCCTGATTGAAAGTGCAGACGTAGCGATCCTTGTTAATAAGCGTGCGCATGCTATGTGAGACGTGTATCTCGTCAGGGAAGATGACGAACCGCTGCAGAGGGCAATACCAATAAGGCTCAGCGGCGTGCCGAAACGAGTACCAGGGGAAGATGCCATAGTAGTAGGCCAACAGCAGCCGGTCTATACTGAGGTCGCCCCCTATGGCTATCAGGCCATCTGGCTCGCCATCGTGCGGGTCGGGAAACCAGAGATTCTCGTCGAGTTGAAAGATCATCTAAGAAATATGCTCAAACGATTACTAATTTGTTCTCAGCGACTACCAATTTGGCCTTGCCGCCTCGCTTCAGCCGTCCGAAGAGGATCTGGCGCATGAGTAGCGGCTTCACTTCGTGGGCAATGACACGATCCATCTCGCGGGCACCATATTCCCGAGTAAAGCCCTTCTTCAAAAGCCACTGGTGAGCCTCTTTACTGATGGTGAGCGAGACCTTGCGAGCAGTGAGCTTCTCTTGCAATTCGCCCAGTTTCTTGTCGAGAATCAGCGATGCCATCGGCTCGTCCATATCGCGGAACACCACTGTACCGGACAGGCGGTTGATGAACTCGGGCTTGAAGGTCTTCTTCACCTGTGCCAACATGGCCTCGCCACGCGACACCTTCGATTGGAAGCCCACGCCGGCCTGCGATGCAAACTGGGCACCGGCATTGCTCGTCATGATGAGAATGACATTGCGGAAATCGGCCTTTTGTCCGCGGTTGTCGGTCAGGCGGGCGTAGTCCATCACCTGCAAAAGGATGTTGTAGATGTCCTGGTGAGCCTTCTCGATTTCATCGAGCAGCAACACGCAGTTGGGCGACTTGCGAATGGCATCGGTGAGCAGACCGCCGTCCTCGTAGCCCACATAGCCTGCCGGCGAACCGATAAGCTTCGCCACAGCGTGTTTCTCGGTGTATTCGCTCATGTCGAAACGCACCAGCTGTACACCCAGTTCGCGCGCCAGCTGGCGTGCCACCTCGGTCTTGCCAACACCAGTAGGACCGACAAAGAGCAGCGAGCCCAGCGGCTTGTCGTCGTCGAGCAGGCCGGCCTTGGCCATCTGGATGGCTTCCACCACTTGTCGCACAGCTTCATCCTGTCCGAAGATCTTGCTTAGCATGCGCGCCTGCAATGTCTTCAGCAGCGTGTTGTCATCTTCTTTCAGGGCAGCAGCATCCACCTTGCATACCTTGGCAAGGATATCTCCGATGAGTTGTTTCGTCACCTTCGGCTTCTTGTTGTCTTTGTCTTCGGTAACCTGTCCTTTTTGCATGGCCTGAAAAGCCTCAATCTCCATTTGTGCACCAGCCTCGTCGATGAGGTCGATGGCCTTGTCAGGCAGGAAACGATCGCTGACGAGGCGTGCACTCTGACGAACGGCATAGTCGATGACCGCCTTCGGATAGCTCACACCATGAAACTCCTCGTATTTCTTGCGCAGGCCCAGAAGGATCTGGACAGCCTCATCGACACTTGGCTCAGCGATGTCGATTTGTTGGAAACGGCGCACGATGCCACGCTGATGAGCCAAACGGCGGTTGTATTCGTCATAGGTGGTGGAGCCGATGAAGCGGATGCTGCCTGCTTCCAGATACGGTTTCAGCATATTGGAGGCATCGGGACCGCCGTCACTTCCACGACCTGCGCCAATCATATTGTGAATCTCGTCGATGTAGATGATGGCATTCCCTTCGCGGCTGGCACCCTCCATCACCATCTTGATTCGCTTTTCGAAGTCACCGCGGAACTGAGTGCCTGCCAGCATAGTACCCATATCCATCAAATAGATGTGGCTGCCCAGCAATCGTTCCGGCACCTTACCCTGTTCGATGCGTGCCGCCAGTCCGAAGACCAGTGCCGTCTTGCCCACGCCAGGCTCTCCGACATGCAACGGATTGTTCTTCTCCTTCCGGCAAAGAACCTGGATGGTGCGCTGCAACTCTTCTTCCCTGCCGATGAGCGGGTTGTGGTCGTCGAGCAGATCGTTGACACAAGTGACAAGGCGTCGCCAAGCCTGTTGTTTGATCTTCGCGTCAACAGAATCATCATCGAGATCGCCGTCGTCGCCTAGGGGGCTGTTGCTTTCGAAAGGATTATCGTCTGACTCTGCACCGAAGATGTTGTCTTCCACCTCGTCGTGTTGATAGAACTGGATGAGCGTGGAGAGAAACTCTGCCACGTCGTCGCCCAGATTCTTCTTCAGCATATAGGCAGCCCACGACTCTTCGAGGTTCAGCATCGCATAGGTGAAATGGGGCACGTCGATTTCCTCACGACTGGCATAGAACGTGTGGTGACAAGCATCATGGACCAGTTGGCAGAACTGCATCGATGCAGCCGGCTTTTCGTCGCTGTCGGCAGGCAGATGAGGCTGTTCCACGAGCCACGTATTTAGTTCCTCAATCATGACATCAGGATCCACACGATGAGTGAGCAGGGCTCCCTTGAACTCCGGCTGCTGCAGGAAGGCATAGAGCACATGCTCCGGGCAATAGTACTCGTTGCGCAGATTGGCGGCATACTGCAAGGCTGCACTCAACGCCTTGCTCATATTCTCTGTATTTCCCATTGTGTCTTCGTTCCTTAATGATTGAGCTATTCCGGCACACAGCCTAACCGCAGGGGGAAACCCTCCTCACGGGCCATACCTGTAGCAAGCTGTACCTTCGACTGAGCAACATCATAAGTGTAGATGCCCACCACACCCTGACCGGAATGATGTACCTGCATCATGAGTTGCTCGGCCTCCGACTCGCTTTTGTGAAACACACGAATCAGGATCATCACCACAAATTCCATCGTGGTGAAGTCGTCATTGTAGATAATGACCTTGTAGCGGCGCGGCTCACGCAAATCGGTGCGCTGGCGCTCACGGATTGATGATTCTACTTTGGTCATCGTAACGGGTAGTTTAGGTTATTGTCAAGGGGCAGCAACACGGCACGTCCCTCCTGCAGAGAGCGGGGAACGTCGATGATGCGCTGGTTCGAACTCCCACGGAATATCAGGTCGTCGTTCCTCAATGCTTTCACGAAGGGACCATCGACCAACACATCGATCTGTTCCAATAGTGCTCGCTGGCGGGGGTTGTTGAGCAGGCGCTCAAACGTGAATCCCGTGTAGCACCATATATTTTTATCTGTACGCGCGTGTATGGCGCGAGCCAACTCAGCAAATCCCTCTGGCTGATACATCGGGTCTCCACCTGTAAAGGTGACGTTGGCATAGGGGTCGGCCTCGATGATTCGCATGATTTCGTCTGTGGCCATCGCGCGACCGCCGGAGAAATCCCACGACTGCGGGTTGTGACAACCCTCACAGGCATGTCGGCAGCCTGCACAATAGATGGAAGTGCGGAAGCCAGGCCCGTCGACCATCGTATCTTCTATGATGTTCAGAATCGAAATCAACTTCTCATCTCCTCAAACAGTTCCAGCTGATTGCCGTTGTCGACATGTGTCACGCGGTCGTTCAGCTCGGAGAGCTTACCGTGATTCCAGCGGTCGGTGGTTCCCACCAGATAGCCGGTGATGCGTTGCAGGCGGTCAATGTTCTCACTCCCGCAGCGCGGACACTTCTTCATGTTCGGGTCGGCATTCTCGTAGCCGCAGTCCATACAACGGTTGCGATTGTGGTTCACCGAGCCGTAGCCCATATCGAGGCGGTCCATCATGTCAACGACATTCATGATTACCTGCGGGTTGTGCGTGGCATCGCCGTCGATCTCCACATAGAAGATATGACCGCCGCCACACAACTTGTGATAGGGGGCTTCCACCTCTGCCTTATGGCGGGCCGAGCACTTGTAATAGACCGGCACGTGGTTGGAGTTGGTGTAGTAGTCGCGGTCGGTGACACCGGGAATCACACCGAAGTCCTTGCGGTCCACCTTCGTGAACTTACCCGACAAGCCCTCGGCAGGCGTCGCAAGCACAGAGTAGTTGTGCTGATAGCGCTCGCAGAAGTCATTGATGCGCTGCCGCATGTAGCCGATAATCTTCAGACCCAGCTCCTGAGCCTTCTCGCTCTCGCCGTGATGCTTGCCCACAAGGGCCACGAGGCATTCTGCCAGACCGATAAAGCCAATGCCGAGCGTACCCTGATTGATGACCGAAGCCACAGTGTCATTAGGCTTCAGCTTGTCACCGCCAATCCACAACGAGCGCATGAGCAGCGGGAACTGCTTGGCGAGCGCGGTCTTCTGGAAGTTGAAGCGGTCGTTCAACTGCTCGGCAGCCACTTCGAGTTGCTCGTCGAGCTTGGCGAAGAACTTCTGGATGCGCACCTCCTCGTCCTTCTCGTCCATACACTCGATGGCGAGTCGCACGATGTTGATCGTTGTAAACGAAAGGTTGCCGCGTCCAATAGAGGTCTTTGGGCCGAAGCGGTTCTCAAACACACGCGTGCGACAGCCCATTGTGGCCACCTCGTGTTCATAGCGCAGCGGATCGTCAGCTCGCCACTCGGCACATTGGTTGTACGAGGCGTCGAGGTTCAGGAAATTCGGGAAGAAACGACGTGCCGTCACCTTGCAAGCCAACTCATAGAGGTCGTAGTTGCGGTCTTCGGGCAGGTAGTTCACGCCTCGTTTCTTCTTCCAGATCTGGATAGGGAAGATAGCAGTCTCGCCGTCGCCAACGCCCTCGTAGGTGCTGAGCAGAATTTCGCGCATCACGCAACGGCCTTCGGCTGAGGTGTCGGTGCCGTAGTTGATACTGGAGAACACCACTTGGTTACCTCCGCGAGAGTGAATCGTGTTCATATTGTGGATGAAAGCCTCCATCGCCTGATGCACACGGGCCACCGTGCGATTCATGGCATGTTGCACCACGCGGTCGTCGCCCTGCAGGCCACCCAGCTCACGACGCAGATAGTCGCTCACTTTCAGTTCATACAGGTGTTCGAAGCTCTTTCCGTAGAGAGATTCCAGGCTCTTCAGCTCCTCTTGGAACGTCAGGCGCACGAAGGGTGCAAGGTAGAAGTCGAAGGCTGGAATAGCCTGACCGCCGTGCATCTCGTTCTGCGCACACTCCAGCGAAATACAGGCAAGCACGCTCGCCGTCTCGATACGCTTGGCAGGGCGCGAGGCTCCGTGTCCGGCAATAAAACCGCAGTTCAAGATGTGGTCCAGTGGGTGCTGCACACAGGTCAGCGATTTCGTGGGATAGTAGTCCTTGTCGTGAATGTGCAGGTAGTTGTGCTTCACCGCCTCGCGGGTACGCTCTGAGAGCAGGTAGTCATCGACAAACGGCTTCGTCGACTCCGAGGCGAACTTCATCATCATGCCTGCCGGTGTGTCGGCATTCATGTTCGCATTCTCGCGCGTGATATCATTATTCTTCACGTTCACGATGTCCAGGAACACATCGCGCGTCTTCGCACGACGGGCCACCGAACGCTGATTGCGATAGGCGATATACTTCTGTGCCACATCCTTGCGGCTCGACTTCATCAACTCAATTTCTACGGCGTCCTGAATCTCCTCGACGCCCATCTGTTCTCTTCCGCGTGCTGCAATACGGTCAGCAATCTGCTGCAGCAATCCTTCGTCCTCACCCTTCTCTGTGGTGAGCATGGCCTTGCGGATGGCGGCCATGATTTTCTGTTCATTGAAGCCGACAATTCGTCCGTCGCGCTTCTTAACGGTCTGTATCATGATGAGTATTAACGATTTATAAGATATTTAAGTTTTTAAGCTTTCAGTTGTTTTTCCGCCTGAGAGGAACAACGATGCAAATATAGACAAAATTTTCGAATTATCAGTCACACTCACCAATATTTTTTGGTAATGATATAGAATTTCTTTCTCAGCTTATCTCTTAAAGCGGACCGGTGATGAATTCTTAGTATAAAAAGGACGATGAAGTCGTCCAATTAAATAATAACCGCGGGTACGAGCGTTGCGAGCACCTGCGGATTCACGTGCCAGAGTATCATCGACCCTGACGGGGTCGCCCATCCGATGGAGCAGCGAGCGCAGAGTTAAACTTGTTTGAGCTATGCCGAACCGACGAAGGTTTAGCTCGACGGCCGAAGGGAAAGTCAACGAAACAAGTGCAGAATAAAGCTTGCTTTGGTTATGCCTTGTAAGGAGGAGGAAGACCAATTGGTCAACGCGAGAGAGTAAGAGCAAGGCTCGAGTGAAGGGGCACTCCTTCAGAGTGCATCCACACGCTCTTCGTTTATCCGCAGGTGCTCGCTACGTTCGTACCTACGGTTATGGAGCGATGACCGCGTTGCGGTCAAGTCCTAATCATTATTTCCACATCATTATTTCCACCTTTACACATAAGTCTTGACATTTCCTTTTTAACCTCCCATACTCCCATTTTCTTTATAAGTCACTCTGTATCAAATGTTTATATATTAGCTAACCTCCCGTCACACCTACCGTTATACCTCCCATCAACCTTCCGTTAGGGCCTCCCCCAGCTCTCCTCTGGAGGGAGGGGGTAGAAAAACAGTGTTATCATGCATATTGTACCCTTATCTGAACTCCCTCTCCCTTTGGCGACTGGGGTCTTCAGAGCAGCCACCGGTGTGGCTGCGGCCCCACAAAGGGGAGCGAATCCCCATTCGCGACGGAGGCAGGGCTGGGGTGAGGCTCCTACTCCCCCCCCCTCGGGGGTGGGGTTGACGGGAGGTCTCTCGCTGTAACCTCCCGTGCCTCAATCCCTTTGTATAAAGGCGTTCCAGAAGATTTGGTGAGTATGTGAGGTCAAAATGGGAAAAGCCTGCGGCGCGTGTAAAGAGTCCCTACAGGTGGTAAAACCTATGCTTTCGAACAGCTAGAGCAATGCTTTCGTGTGGCTAGAGCATTGCTTTCGTGTGGCTGGAGCAATGCTTTTCAAGTTGCGGAGTATAGCTTTAGAGGTTCAAAACCATAGCTCGGGCCATCCAATAGCATGTGTTAAAGACCTCGAACTCATTAACTTTGGTAATTATATACTTTTTGACCCCTCAGTTTCTCCACGGATCTCAGATGATTCTAAGGAATGAAGGAAACAAGGAAATTAGACAGAGAGACATAGAGTCGGAGAAAGAATGATGCGGAAGTAATTTGGATCATGGAAGAGATGGTGATGCTCACCATCGCCACACGTTCGATAGGGTCTGCACGACAAATGCAGCCCCCCTCTAATCCCCCCAAAAGGGTGGAAGCCACGTTAAGACAAACAGCAGAGAGAGGCACTACGCTGGAAGTAAAGGCACCCCTCTACTTGGAGGGGCAGGGGGAGGCTCTCCGCACGCGGAATCGCCCTCCATGATCCAAATTACTTCCGCATCATTCGCATTCCTTCGTTCCTTTGTTCCTTAGTTAGTATGCGTCATCAGTGGAATCTGTGGGTAAAAAACATCTGTCCGTCTGTTTCGTTTGTCTAAAAAGTTCGGAGGGTCTAATTGTATATAGTTCCCTTAACTTTTGATTCTCAAATCATTCGTAATTCGAAAGTTTTGTATTTCAACAATATGCCTTCCACTCCCCTTTAAACCCATTATGCCTTCCACTCCCCGAGGAGTGGAAGGGCACCCGAAATGTTTTTAACTATTTGTCATTGTAATGTCCCTCCAATTCAAGCACCAAGACGATAACAACATCATCATAGATGTCATAGATGATACGGTCCTGTCCAGACAGTCTTCTCGAATATGTGATATCATTACCACCTTTTAATGCTTCGGGATGTCCTGTGCCTGTTCTAGGATGCAACTCTAATTCCGGCAACAGCTTATAGAGCTTTTTGAAAGAATTGGGATTTGACTTTTTCCATTTCTTTATAACCTTCTGAGCCTCCTCCGAAAATTCAATTTTGTAGTTCATAGCTCCTCCATCCACTTCTGGGCAGCAACCGCGTTTTCAAACTTCAATGTACTGCGCTGTCGGAATTCTTGCCTTGCCTTTTCTATTTTTGCTGCCATCTGTGGCGTAATAGAAAGGTCATCATCATCCATCAGGATAATGGCATACCTTTTCTTGTTGCCTCGATTGACAAACACAAACTCGCCAGCGTCAACACGGTCGAACGAACTGGCCATTTTATTTCTGAACTCAGTAAATGATAATGCTGTCATAGCTTGTTATGTTGAATATCCGGTTGCAAAGATACTGATATTATTTCGAACAACCAAATAATAATGTACTTTTTTATGTACATTTTGCAATCAACTCGCGTAAAGGGCAGAGAGACATGCCCTTCCACTCCCCTTTACACCCTTCCACTCCCCTTTATACCCTTTATGCCTTTACCCTTTTTATGCCCCTTCCACTCCCCTTTATGCCAATAAACATATAAAAAAGTTATAAAAAATGTATATAAAATTTGTGAGATTTCAGAAAAGTTTGTACCTTTGCAGCCGACTATATGTGTACCCTTCGGGCGCATGTCTAAAAGTTATGCTCTTTTTTCGAACGTGAATAGGTGCTTAAAGCATCACTATTATATTAAAAAGAATACATGTTGGATTGTAGAAACAGACATAGAAATATATTCCTCAGCAAGGCAGGGCCGCCGGGTCCGCCCTGACACATGTTGCCTTTTTTGCATAGTATTTGAAAATGATAATCAAAAAATAATTAACAAACAATGAAAATAATAACTTTTAAAAACTCATCGATTATGAGAAAACGAATTACTTTAGCTCTTTTGAGCTTACTGTTGGTGCCGTTAGCTATGATGGCACAGAACGTGACCGTGCATCCGGGCGACGGTAGTATGCTGCCTGCTAAAAAATTCACCGACAATTCAAATGGCGATATCTTCTTTAGATGGAGAGGATTTGCCACATGGAAGCATGAGCAATTGTCGCTGACCATGACTACAGGTGATAGTGATAACAACGTTACCGATGCAAGTAATCAACTAACAAGTAATGGCCAGTTGCAGAATCCTGCAAATAATCTCTTTGCAACTCCTTCAAATACTACTGGTGCTGCAAGGTATCTCCAGATTGGAAAAGGTGGAAGTAATATGGTTATGGACACCTATGTAACCGTTGTCCTTCCCAAAGGATATCGTTTTACGGGTTATTCCATCACTTTCCATAGAATCCCCTATCCAACTGCAGATGGTATTACTTATATGACAAGCGGATCCTATCAAGGACAAATTCGATGGACAAATGATAATAATGGGTATTCATATTCTGAACTTAATGCGACAACTGCGAGTATTTCTTTCGGCGAGACCGATAAATCTTTTGCTTACAAAAGTGGTAACTATGTTGGCGGTATAACTACAGACGATGAGGAAGAGCATACCATTTCCCGTACTGGCTCGGACATGACCAATGTGCTATATTTCAAATTAAGTGCTGGTAATAATACTGGTCGTGCATTCATTCAGCTCGACAATATGGATCTCCAATTCACAGCAGAAAACAATACCCCAACTTTAGTCCCGCCGACAATTGTTACTGAACGATCTGCCGTGGAGATTCCTTTCACCACTGGCAAGGTTGACTATGATCAATTAACAAATAGAACAGATGGCGTAACGCGTATCAGCTACAATGGCGTGATACGTGACATGAATGCAAATATGACCATATACGAGGAAGGGTCTGTCAAAACTATAACTGCGGCAGAAAACGACTTTGACGGTACAGCCGGTAAAATAGTGGAAGATAAGTCAGGATCCATTTCGCAGGTTGGTGACTATCTTAAGCTCGACCCAAGTAAACACAATTCACTCACTGCTGACGGAGAGGCTATCTATTACATTGAGTCACCGACATGGGCTACGAATAGTGCTGCGACTAATGCTCATAAGAATCCTATCGGCTATCGCATCGTTGGTGCAACATTCAACTATGGAGCTGGTACAGGTGAAGACGTCTATTTCCCAGCAACGTTCAAAATCCAATACAATTCGACAAATAATGGACCTGATCAAAATGGTACGTATGGTCTGAACGTATATAGTGGAACTTATAACTGGAATTCTTCATATCACACCGTCTGGAGGATTGATAAGGATGGATATATCTATGGATATGGTGATGGCGATATTTATTACCTTGCTATTAATGGAACGGACATCAGCATGACTACTACGAAGCCGGGTGCTACAAGTACTTTTACGATTACCAACAACCAGATACGCACGAAGAACCAGATAAATGGATCTTATTATTATATTGGCTGGAAAGAAACACGCGCAACCAACAGTAATGGCAGTTTTATAACATACACGGCTAGTGGGGGAACAAACTATCGTGTCACTCGATCATTTGTAATTACTACTAGTGCTAGTGGTAATACTAATTCAGTAGAAAGAATTGGTATTTCTACCTATGTCCAGCAGTCTGCCGCCTCAACAACTGCCCTTGGAGGATATACTTTGAAAATCTATAAGCCCGATGGTGTTGGTGTGGAAAAAACAATTAATGTTACTAATCAAAGTAGTTCTGTAACCGTTTCTGGCTATAACAACGATGCTATAAAGATTGGTATTATTAGTAATGCCACAAATGGAGGTCCAGGACTTATCAATGGAAAGATAACCATGCAGGCTCTTGACCCGTATATCGACCGTCTCGATATCGTATGTCAGGAGAGTGGTGGAACTGGTGGCAAACTGACACAACAGTTCTCTGCTACCGATTTCGCCGTAAAGGGTGGTCAATTCACCTTCTATGTACCCGAGGGCTTCCCGGCACCTGCCAAGTTCACCTTCGAGAACCTCTACAGCCATTATGGTGATGAGACTTACTACGGCGAGACATCGTCAACAAATCATGCTCGTTACTTCTTTGTAAAGTCACCTTATCATCAGACGAACGCTAATGTGTATGACCGCAATAATGAAGCCAGTTATACGACCAAAATCCTCACAGAGAAGGTTGGAAATACGAAATTCACATTCAACAACGCTTCAACTGTAAGTTCTACAGGAGGTTATTTTGAGGAAAATGCATTTAACCCGAACAACTACAGTTCATTCATTGACTTTACCTTCAGTCAGACTGAAATGACCAATGGAACTGTAAAGACTGCTTATCTGTTCACCTGTGATGAGCCGCGTTACAACATCGCTCCGACGACAGCTACTCAGCATGTCTACTATGCATTCTATGAGATGAAAATTGACATGCAAACTAAGACCTATACACCGGTATTGGCATGGCAGAAAATTTATGATAGTTCCTTCGACGGCGGAGGCAAGACTGATTCCAAGTGGGGATTGACGCTCACTACCACGGAGACTGTGGATGATCATGGTCGTCATAGTGGTTATCTTACTGTGACCCAAATCAAGGATCAGATTGCCGCGAGGACAGGCGATAATACTGTTACAGGTGGTCCGAAGAATACCGACCAAATCTTGTTTGTTGATGGCAGTAATCTGATGAGTATCGTGGAGAACCAGACTTCAACCGGTACAGGATCAAACATTACTTACACTTCTCACCCGAAGAGTGAGCTGAAGGCAGAACTTGACAAGAATGCCTTGATTTATCTGCCTTACGGATCAAAGTCAAGTGATGACAACTTTGCCTTCAATACAATTGAAGATTACACCAAGACCCCGATTTTCCGTGGTGCCAACGATATTGTGATTACCGACAAGTATGGGTTCTACGCTCCTTACGACATTCAGGTGGACGCAGCCAAGTCTGCTAGCTATACTCGTCAGATTACAAAGAGTACATATAAGGACGAGGCTTATGCAACAGTCATCATGCCATTCGAAATCGAGTTGACGAATGGTCAGCACGTAGATGATTATGGAACCTTAGAGTTCCTGCAGATGAATACCGAGAATGCGACTAGTGATAAATACTATAACTATGGCCCAACGGTGTTCTTCTCGAAGACAACCGCTGCGAAGGTAGCTGCAAATACACCTTATGCACTACATGCTACACAGAGTGGTGTTGAAAACGGTGTCTTTATAGTTGACCAACCGGGAGCGAAAATTGTTGCCACACCTGATGCTGCAAAGAGCGCCAACTCCCTGTTCTCGGCAACAACGATTACGTCTACTGGTAATCTAACAGACAAGGATGGAAATACGAGCCAGTATACCTTCAGCCATAAGGGCTCATTCAGCGGATTTAAGATTCCGAAGACCAACCCGAAGACCTTCTACTTCGCTAATAATGGATTCTACTCTTCTGCAGAATTGAATAGCAACTACTCGACAGTGGATCTTCTTCCGTTCCGTTCGGTTTATGAGGTGACTTCTGGCGGTAGTGCTAAGGTTGGCTTCCTGCACTTCGTGGAAGGTGAGAACGAAACTGATGGTATCGATGTCCTCAAGACGGCTTTTGAGCTCGACATGAATGCACCAGTCTACGATTTGCAGGGCCGTATGATTGCTCCAACTTATCGTGAGGTAGTTGGTAAGAATCTCTCAAGCGGTATCTATGTAGTAAATGGAGTTAAAATCATTGTAAAGTAATAGGAGGAATTAAAATATGAAGAAAAAATATATCAAACCGATTGTAGAGGTTGAAAAGTTCCTTACAGAGGGGGTGATGCAGGGTCACTCCTACAATATGCCAACAGCCAAGGAGAATAATGGTTGGATTGGCGAAGATGAAGATGATGATGACTTCCAGAATAAGAACCTCTGGGAAGACTAACCGTTCTGCACTTAATAGAAACGATTAAGATTTTTCCATAATCGCAATCGCCACTGTTCTTGTGGAAAGAACGGTGGCGATTATGTTGTTGAAAAATAGAGAACATAAGCATTCGTTGAAATGAAACAAAAACTCTTTACTCTTTGTCTTACCCTTTTGCTATGCATTTTTGCGGGTGAGGCCTCGGCCTATGATCCTATAGAAGTTGATGGAATTTACTATCTTTTCGATGGCTCAGAAGCGAAAGTGACGTATTTGCTCAACGGAACGAGCAACACGCCTGCCTATTCTGGCGATGTTGTCATTCCTGAATCCGTTACCTATAATAGACAGACATACAAGGTGACGACCATTGGAAACTGGGCTTTCCAGTATTGCACCAACCTGAAATCGGTCACCGTTCCCAGCAGCGTGACCTCTTTTGGCGATCATGCATTTTATAAATGTGATAACCTGACATCGTTTAAGATTCCTAATAGCGTTGCAACTGTAGGCATGTATGCGTTCAGCGAATGTAGTAGCCTTCAATCAATCGACATTCCTAACTCCGTGACGTCCATCGGTGTGTATGCTTTCCAAAATTGCACCAGTCTCGCCTCTGTCACTATTCCTAATAGCATAACAGCCATCAGTAACTATACGTTCACAGGGTGTAGCGGGTTGACAGAGGTCTTCATTCCCAACTCCGTGACATCTATTGGTGACTATTCTTTCCAAAACTGCACTAGCCTCGCCTCTGTCACCATTCCCGAAGGCGTGACTTCCATCGGCAATAATGCGTTTAACGGTTGCAGCAAAGTGACATCGGTCTCCATTCCGAGCAGCGTGAAAAGTCTTGGCATGAGTGCTTTCTCTGGTTGTAGCAGTCTGACGTCGGTTGTCATTCCCTATGGTGTGGAAACCATTGGCGGGGGAGCGTTCGCTCTCTGTAGCAGCCTGACAGAAGTCTCTATTCCCAGCTCTGTGACATCCATTGGCAATGCTGCATTCGGTGGTGGCAGCACCAAATTGACTACCGTGAAAGTTGATATTAAGACCCCGTTGACAATTACTCAATCCACATTCTACAACCGCAAAAATGCAACGCTCTATGTGCCTCAAGGCTGTAAAGCAGCTTACGAGCAAGCAACTTACTGGAAGGAATTTAAACAAATCATAGAAACCGTCAGTGCGGGTGCAGACGTTAACAAAGATGGGGAAACAACCATCGCCGACGTCACAGCCCTTGTAAATATCCTCCAGGGCAAAGATGACAACGAGCCATTCTTGTATGACCATGAATGTGCCGATATAAATGGAGACGAGAGCATCACTATTGACGATGTGCCTGCTCTTGTGAACATAATTCTTGGAAAGTGACGCGATCACTTCCAAGAGTGAAAAACGAAAAGTGAAAAGTGAAAAATAGTGCCCCGCTACTCAGTAAGTGAATGGCGGGGCACTGTAAGGCTACTTCGTTGCGGGAAGAGCTACTGTTGTAATAGCCACTGGGCGAAGAACCGGTCATAGAGACTATAGGTTCCCAAGTCATGAGTAACGAAGTCTTTTTCCAGTAGCCCCTTGACGGCAGCTTGTACCATACTGGCTGTAAGGTGGTGGCGCTGCAGGAAAGGACGACGATCCTGATGCCAAGTCTGGCGGTAACCTCTGGGATGCCTGGGACGACTAATCTATGTGTAAGAATAGATAATTGGTGCTCTGTTATTCGAATGAATGACAGAGCACTTTTTGCAAAGGGAGCCAGCGATCGGGTAAGGTGTAAGGCGCAGAAGCGCGGGTAAAGGGAAAGGCAGTGGAGCTGAGCGAAGCGTTTGAATGCAGAAATACAGGAGTGCTACTTCGGATTTTCGTCGAAAAACTGAAGTAGCACTTCAGATTTTCTTCAAATTTCTTGCGAGATTGATATATTTTTGTTATCTTTGCAATCAAAAAGAAGTGAATGACCTATGTTGGAGAGAATACTGAAACTGGAAGAAATAAAGGAAGACAGCCTGTTTCTGTGGGGCAGCCGCCAGACAGGAAAGAGCACTCTGCTGAAGGCGCTTTTTCCTAAGGCCCGTCTTTACGACTTGTTGAAGACTGATGCTCGTATGGCATTCCAACTACGTCCGGCTTTGTTGCGCGAGGAATGCGAGATGCTGAACGAAGGTGAATTAGTCATTATTGATGAAGTGCAGAAGGTTCCAGCATTGCTTGATGAAGTGCATTGGCTGATAGAGAATCGCGGGTTGCGTTTTATACTCTGTGGTTCCAGTGCTCGCAAACTGCGCAGAAGCGGTGCAAACCTGTTGGGCGGACGCGCATTGAGAAGGACGCTATTCCCGTTGGTGAGTGCAGAGATTCCAGACTTTAACGTTCAGCGTGCTTTGAACAATGGCATGTTGCCACGACATTATCTGGTAGAAGACCCTTCCAGGCGCATACAGGCCTATATAGGAGACTATCTGCAACAAGAAATAGTAGAAGAAGCAATCGTGCGCCAGCTAGATGCCTTTACTCGTTTTCTACAGGTGGCTGCACTGAGCAATTCGGAGATAGTGAACTACACCAACATAGCCCAGGACTGCGCCGTCAGTGCCAAAACGGTGAAAGAGTATTTTACTATTCTGGAAGAGACCATGTTGGGATTTTATCTTCCCGCTTACACTCGCATCGTGAAACGCAGGCTCATACAATCGCCAAAGTTTTACTATTTTGATGTGGCCATTCCCAACCATCTATTGCGTCGCACCCCGTTGCAACCAGGCACCGACATATTTGGTCATGCCGTGGAACATCTGGTCATTCAAGAATTGAGAGCCTTCCTATCATACACTTTTGGCGAAGAAAAAACTATGAGTTATTGGCGCACGCTAGACGGTAAATATGAGGTAGATGCCCTGATTTGTGATGCTTCGTCTAATCAAGTGGAAATGGCAATAGAAGTGAAGTCGTCTGACCATGTAACATCGAGCGACACTAAGGGGTTGAGAGCCTTTGCTGAAGAGCATCCAGATGCAAAGTTGGTGCTGCTCTCGATGGAAGAAAGACCACGAATGCAAAATAGAATAGAGATATGGCCAGTAGCGCAATTCCTTCCAAAATTGTGGGATAGGAAAATGATATAACCAATAAGTAAATCTGTGCCGACAAACTCCTCTGTACAGCACTGGCCGACGTGAGATGATATTTCTTGATAAACTCTCCACTTGTTGGCTTTGTATCTTTGCTGGAATGGGCTAAAGCAAAAAGAAGTGTTTTGGAGTGATAACAGCTGGTTACAAATGGATTCGGAACAGCTATAATGTGCTCATTTACAATATGTTACAATCTTTATACAAAGGCTATTATAATTTCATTATAAAGCAAATGTACCTCTGTTGTTTTAACAATATTTAGTGCAAAAAAGGTGTGTTTCCTCACTTCTCCGTCCTCTCGACGTTACGTTTGAACTTTGATACATACGTGAAATAAGGAATAGACAGTTACCTCATCAGACATTTCCATAACCGTAATCGCCACTGTTCTTGTGAAAAGAACGGTGGCGATTTGTTGTGTTCCTGTACCGACTGGAGTAGACAGAAGTGGGGCAAAATAAAGTGTTCAAATGAAAAAATGGGGCGAAGTGTTGGCAGTTTCAGAAATAGTTTGTAATTTTGCAACGATTTTTAACGAAGAGAAATATTTACGCATAGAAGGTATTAGTTCGACACATGCTTTACAGATGCCCACGAAGGATAACAAGAGGGGCGTGTATTTGCACAAATAGGTGTTTCCCAATGATAATATAAATGTAAAAAACTTATAAGTTATGAGAAAAAGATTTACTTTAGCTCTCCTGAGTTTGTTGATGGTGCCGTTAGCAATGATGGCGCAGAACGTGACTATCAGTCCGACGACGGGTAGCCTTATGGCGGCTTTGACATCTGGTACTGAAGTAGGTTTTGAAAATGGTTGGTCAGCCATGTGGCGGCATGAGCAACTGCCATTAACTTTTACGGTTGCTGACCAAGCAACCTTAACCGATGGTGGTGAAATTGCCAACCCTGCCGGTAATATACGTGAGTATCAGAAGAATAATACCGTTGGAAACAAACTTGTTCTGGCAGGTGGTGTTCCCTATGATGGTTATATGGTTCTTTCGCTACCGAAAGGTTATCGTATCACAGGTTATCGCATGGTGTTACTGAATAATCTTAATGGAACGACGGTAGAAGGTATCAATGCTGGTACGCAAGATAAAGTTATTTACGAGACTGCTAGCAATTTCAATTACAATAATGCATTCGCGCAGACGCCTGTCATGGGTGGGACTAATAGCGATACAGAGGAATATGTTATTGAGCGTACCAGCTTATCAGAAGGTGATATGGGAAATCAGCTTTATTTCCGCCTCGTGCACGATCATAGTGCTTTCTTCTTGGTAACAATCAAATCATTTGAGGTTTATTTTACTGCAGAAGGTACTTTTGAGGCTGATGTGAAGCCTGATGACGTAGGACAGGCAAGAAGTGTTGTTACCGCGCCTTTCACTACTAGTAAGATTGATATTGGTGATATGAAGCTCGAAACAAAGAATGGAAAAACTTTTTTTGCCTACAACTATAACAATGTGAGAGACCTGGTAGGTTATACCTATTTGTATCAAGATGATGCTATTGAGGATGGTGTTCCTTCTGACGTGGCAGAAGAAAAACATATCTATCCTGTAAAGGTGGACAATAGAAATCTTTATGCTTTGTGTAATGATACTTATTATATTGAAACACCGATTCAGGTTCATACCCAGACAGGTTTGGAATCTCCTGTGGGCTATCGTATTGTAGGAGCAACTTTCAATTATCTCTGGGGTTCTGCTACGGAAGGCCATACTGAAGTGATTCCTACAACATGTACCATATATTATACGAGAAATGGTTCTACGCTTTATTTGAATGACCAACTCCAGTTTACTACGACTCTTTACAACTGGACCATAGATGATGTGGGTAACATCGTCACAGCTGCTGGTACGCAATACCTTGCTTGTTCTGGTAGTAATGACGACCGCAGTTTAACATTGAGTCAGCTGAAAGATAATCAGTATAATCTGAGAAGAGATGATAATGGCCGTATTTACTATAAGTCCAGCTCTTCTTATTATTATCTGCAGTATTATAATGGTACTTATCAAAGAACTCAAAATGGTAGAGATTGGTATCGTTGGGATAACAATAATGCATCCTATACCCCGAAGGTGGTTAAATCAACTAATGTCTACGATGAAAACGATTATATAGAGGTTACTGTATTGTTTATCTTTACGCATAGAGAATATGGCTGCTATCGTTCAGATTATCTTGCAACCAGTGATCTTAATACAGGCACAATCACCGAATATCCTGGGTTTAATCCAGGCTCTTATACGCTGACGATATATGATAAGACTGGAAATGCAACTGCAAAAACTGTTACGGTGAATAGTGCCTCTAATACAGGTAGTTATCATTTGACTGGTCTCAACAATGATGCAGTGAAGTTCTCTATCTCTGGGCTTGCTGAAGATGATCCTGACACAGAAGAAGATGAAGGCAAGCAGGCTCTTGTATCCGTTACCTTGGAGTTGCAGGCTCTTGATCCTTATATTGATAAGATGGACATCGTATGTCACGATGCCGAAAATCAGCTGTCACTATCACAATCGTTTACGGCAGACGACTTCTCGGTAAGTGGTGGAAAGTTTGTGTTCTATATTCCTTCCGAGTATCAGGACACGGAACTGACGTTTACATTCTCTGACTTGTGGAGCAAATATGGTGATGACACATATTATTATGATAGGCCTGAACTACAAAAGAATGGTAATGGCCGCTATAGCTTTGTGACCTCGTCTTACTTTGAGCCGATTAACGGAAATGGCAATGATGGATTGTATGCAACAGCCTATAATCCGAATACTCCATATACAAACAAAGTCTTTACATCGACGGCAGGTAATATCCGCTTCAAGTTTAATAACGCAGAGGATTTAAGTAATACAGGAACAGGTACTGGTTATTTGGAAGAGAAAGCATTCTCGGTGGCTTCATACCTTGCATCTTTCGATCCTGACGCAGCAGATGGCGAGACGCCTGCTCAAGGTGAGTTTATTAATTGTAAGCTGCATGCAAAGGATAATAAGTCTGGAATCTATTATGTGTTCACTGCCGACGAGACCCGTTATAACATTGCTCCAACAACAGCATGGCAGCATCGCAGCTATGCCTTCTACCGCATGGATATAGAGTTGCAGGCAAAGACATATACCCCAGACCCTGATTGGACAGAAATCTATAAGAATACGAGCTATGCTGATGTAAATGACCAGAATAAGGCTATTGATCAGGATAAGCCTATGTGGGGCTTGAAGCTCGCAACAAAGGATTCACAGACTGGTGCGGCAGTTACAGGCTATCTGACAGTAAAGGAAATCGACGATGCAATTACAGCAGCTCTTACAGCGTCAGGTGGTCCTACAACAGCAGACCAGATTCTTTATATCGATGCCAGTGATCTCTATTCTGTTGTGAATAGCCATGAGCTCTCTTTGGCTCAGTTGAAGGCAAAACTATCTCCAAACGCTTTGATTTACTTGCCAGAAAATACTACTTCAACGCTCGACAATTTTGCTTATATGACAGGAAGTGGTGCGTTCCGAGCAGGTAAAGATATTGTGATTACTGACAAAAAGCCGTTCTTTGCTCCTTACGATATTCAGGTAGATGCAGCTAACTATGCAAAGTATGACCGTAAGATTACATGGCAGTCACAAGGTAAGAATACGCTCCAAACGGTATTGCTGCCATTTACCATCGATGTGTCTGGTGGCACGCATACCGAGGAAGATAATACAGCGTTTACGCTGAACAAGATGGTTGCGGATAACTGTTTGAGCATTGACCATAAAGAGGATGCCAATGCAGAGAATTTCTATGCTAAGGCTCATTTTACGCCTATTACTGAAAGTGTCAGTGAAGCCAATGTCCCATACATGGTTCAGGTAACAACAGCTCCGAGTGATTCTCAAACACCGTTTACGGTCAGTCAGAAAGGTGCCACGGTGAAGGCTAGTGTTCTCCCCGATGCTCACAAAGACGACTATCTCTGGGAAGGTGAGGCAGCGTCAGGCACAATCAACAGCACGAGTTATTCATTCCAGAACTATGGTTCCTATTCTGGTAAGAGTTTGACAGCGGCCGACGGTTACTTCTACTATGCAGGCGGAATGTATCTGAACTCGAAGAATATCCGTCCCGAGGTGAGTAAAGTACTCGTCGTGTATCCCTTCCGTGCTTACTTCGCGTACACTGCTGACCCGGGAGCCAAGCGTATGGGCTTTATGGAAATTGTATTCGGTGAAAACGAGACTAGCGGAATTGATGCTCTTGAAAGGAGAGTTTCCATTGACGAAAACGCACCTGTCTATGACATGCAGGGTCGTATGATAGCTCCTGCTATGCGCGACCTTGCCGGCAAGAAGCTGCCTCGTGGTATCTATGTTGTTAATGGAGTCAAAATCATAGTAAAGTAATAGGAGGACCCATCATATGAAGAAAAAATATATCAAGCCCATTGTAGAGCAGACAGAATGCGTTCAGTCGACGGATCTCCTCCAAGCTTCTTACCATTATCACGCTGAAGGCAAAAACTCTGGTATCTGGGATGACGAACAGGATTCAGAAACAGATGGAACCCTGAATAGGAATCTCTGGGACGATTAATCGTTCGCACTTAATAGAAACGATTAAGATTTTTCCGTAATCGCAATCGCCACTGTTCCTGTGAAAGGGACGGTGGCGATTTGTATGTATTATAGGTTTGCGAAAATTCTTGAACCGTCGCGTCCTTTGAACGCCCGCAGGGCATTGAACTCACTTGAACTATTGAACACGCCATAGGCGCATTTGAACCGTCGCGTAGCGACTTTTCTCCTTACTCGTGCCTATCTTGGCCTGTCCACTTGTGGATGCGGCGGGTAAGCGAGCGGCCGATGTGGCTGAAGTTGCCACGACGCAGATTGAGCCAGAGTTCTTCGAGGGAATACTGTATTTTGGTCCAGGGGTGGTTCCAGCCCATGATTTTATAGCGACGGTCGAGATAGTCGACGTGCTCGATGACGTAGCGCGGGTGGCGGAGGGGGAACTGCAACTCGTAGCGAGGCATCGTGAAGATGCGGCGCAGACGGTGGGGCATGGTTTGCAGCTCTGCGGAGAAATGGGTGCTATCGGCCGTGAGTCCTACGTTGTTGACAAGGTTCTTCGTCGGCATGATGCAGAGACCGGAATTGAGGAGCAGGTCGGCCCAATAGATGGTTTCGAAGTAGGGCTTTCCGCTCTGGCTGTGGTCGCGGAACATCTTCAACATCGTGTTGCGCAGGTGGCGCTTGCGGGCCAGTGCCTGCAGCTGTTGCATAGCCTGTTTGTCGCGCATGAAAGTGTATTCGGAGTCCCAGCGTTCGGCTACTCGTCGCCACGATGCCCATCCCCAGATGCTCATGAACGAGGTAAAGAAATAGTCATCGTCGACATCGGTTGTCACCTCGTCGGTATTGAAACCGCAAACCATTGTGATACGTTCATCGTGCTCATAGCGGTCGAGCATCTCCTTGCAGAACAGGAAAAACGACTGCGAAGGAACAACATCGTCCTCAAGCACAATCACCTTATCAGCCATCGAGAATGCCCATTGATGGGAGAGGAATCCCGAAGGGTCACAGCCTTGATTATGGTCGAGATATTGACGATGGACTTCGCACTCCCAGTCTATCTGCTCATCGCTGACAATCTGCCTGCAAGCTTCTATGCCGGGCATATCCTCAGGCCCGCGTGGTCCATCTTGATAGAGGAACAATCGCGAAGGACGAGCCTTGCGTACTTCGTTGAACACAAGCTGGAGGGTGTCGGAGCGGGTGAAGAATAGCATCAGAACAGCGATGTCGGTTTGGGAAGGATATTTCATGTTAGTTCAGGTAATATAAATACAGAGTGGATTTTTTGTTTCTCTTTTGGGGGAATCTCCATATAATTATTATAAAGGTCTGAGAGATATGCCTTTGGGTCACAGGGAGCAGAGAAGATCTTGCCTTCAAAAGAGATTGTACCGAGAGGAAAGATAGAGTCTTGTCGGTGCATAATACCATAGCCATTGTTGATAAGGATGTTCGAAATGTAGGTGTCCTTAGGTCGCAAAGCATAGAGGATCGTCCACAAAAGGTAACTTAGACAATACTTGAGACCAAACCAAAAGAACTCAGCAAAAGATCGAAGTGAGTAATAGTGCGCTTTGTGCAGAATAGAGTAACTTTTTGAAATACCCAAAGTAATACGCTTTACCCATTTTTTGGGTAATGTGGGATAATCTATCATAGGAAAAATATCGACATATAGTCCTTTCTGATAGTCGGCAGCAAAATTGTCAGAGCCTTCAACAAAGAAGGAGTTCAGATCGCGAACTTTGACGATAGGTTCCTTAGATTGTGGCTCTATTTGTGGAGTCTGTAGAAAGAGTCCTTCGTGTAGTTCTGATGGAGCGACAAGTATAAATCTATCCAGGTCTTCTTTTCTCATGGCGACGTCAATATCATCGTCCCAAGGTATAAAACCCTTATGTCTGACAGCTCCTAGTAATGTGCCGCCATCTAACCAGTAGCTTATCTGGTGTTTTCGGCAAATACGATCGATCTCTTTTAGTATAGACAGTTGCTTCAGCTGGCAGGGGCGAAGCTGTTGCTCTTTGAATTTTTGTAAATACTTATTTTCCATAGCTTAAGATTTCCAATGTCCTATATATGGCATCTTTCATTGTATAAGTAGGATTCCAACCAATGTTTAGCAATTTGGAATTATCGAGAATGGCTCTCGTGGCAATTGAGAATCCTTTCTGTTCTGTTTCTGATGGCAACTCGAAAACCACTTCTTTTCCAGCCCAATCAGCACATAGTTTGGCAAAGTCCTTCAGTCTAACATTACAAGTTTCATTTGCAATATTATAAGCAGCACCTTCTACCCCATGCAAAAGGACATGTAACATGGCTCCAACAGCATCTGCCGCATAAGTATATGAGAATTGCTGTTCACCTTTGCTCTTGAGAACAATATTTTCCTTTCTTAGGGCTTTTTTGATAAACTGAGAGGAGGCTTTGCTGTCACACATAAGCATCGTAGGGCCAAAGACACGACTAAGCCTGACGATTTTTACTCTAACACCTTTTTCTGCCCTATATGATTGGCAAAGTGCTTCACTCAGCCGTTTTGATTCTGTATAGCAGGAGCGTGACGTTTCCAGACTGAGTTCGCCAGTAAATGTCTCAACAAACTTGGCTGTATCCTTTGAATTGCCATAGATCTCAACTGTAGACGGATATAGAACTGTTGCTCCGTTGTCAAAAGCCTTTTTAAGAGCCTCTTCTGCTCCTTTCACATTGATGTTAATGGTTTCTATAGGATATTGGGAATAGGCTAATGGATGGGTGTTGGATGCCAGGGGGATGATATAGTCTGTGTTGGGTAACTCCTTAAGCGATTCTGTAGCTTCGTGAACGATAAACTGAAAATGGCAATCGTTACGATATTCTCCTAATCTCTTGATTGCCTTTTCCTTGCTGCGCCCCAATGCAAAAATGGTGATGTTCGCTCCTTTTTCATTCAGGCGCATTAGAACATCTATTAGAAAGATTCCCAATAGTCCAGTGCTACCTGAGATTAAAAAAGATTTGTTATGAAGCATATCCATATTTACGGTCTGAGCAATCCGTTCTAAATCTTCCTGATATAACGGATGATTCTTATTCAGTATGTTTATTTCAGCCATGTGTCTTTATCCATTTTTAAATATCCCTTAAACAATTCAAGGTCATCTTTGGTTGTCAGTTTGATATTTTTGTCGGAGCCAGCAGCGAAATGCAGGGTTTCCCCAAGTTCTACCATCATAGTATTTGTATACGATGATCCGTAAATACCTAAACCTTGTTCAAAAGCCTTATGATATGCCTCGTCAAGTTTTTTGAACTGGTAAGCCTGAGGTGTCGACACTCGACGAAGTGTTTCACGAGGAATATACTGTTTGGTTGTAGTCACATCGTCAGGGTTTACAATGAATATTTGTTCGTTGTAGGGCAATGAGGTTACACCATTTCCATATTTCTTCGCTTTTTTTATGACATCTGTCAGAACAGTATCATCAACGAGAGGACGTATCCCATCGTGGATAATGACAATGTCATTGTCTTTAGCTCTTTTTTCCAAATTGTAAACCCCGTTTCGGATGCTCTCCTGAGCACTATTTCCACCAGAGATGACACTTTCTAATTTGGTGATGTTGAATTGGCGTGAGTAGGCCCATAGAACATCATGCCAACCGTCAAGACAAACTACCTCGATGGCATCTATCATTGGATGACGTTGAAATCCCTCTAATGTATAGATGAGAATTGGTTTGTCGTAGACATTGATGAATTGTTTGGGAATATCCTGTCCCATTCTGTTGCCAGAACCTCCAGCAATAATCAAGGCATAATTCATTTGTTCTTGTTTTTTATTCTGTTATTATTCATAAAATCTATACTTTCTTGAATAATTTGTACACCAATAATCAGCATGATAAGTAAGTAGAGTAGGGCAGCAATGATGATGCGGGTTAAGAGAAACCCCACCCCCACCCCACCCCCGTAGGGAGAGGAGAAAAGACGAGAGGTGATGAAGCCTGTTATGAGCATCACGGCTGCTGCAGCGAAGAGGAAAGGCAGTATGTCGCGCAGGAGATGGGTGAAACGATAGCCAGCCAGACGACGAGCGAAGAATGCCCAGACAAAGAACCAGAGGATGGTGAGTGCGACGAAGGCAATGACCATCGTGTAAAGAGGAGAGCCTACCCCTGGGCCTACCCCCAACCCCTCCCTAAAGGGAAGGGAGAAGAAGGGAAGGGAGATTTGGAAATGGTAAATGGCGAGCATCGTGGCGGTCTGGCAGAGTGCCAGTGCCAGGTTGACGTACATGAAGATGTTGCTGCGACCCTTGGTGATAACGACATTCGCCAGTAGCGTTGACAAAGGCAGGAAGGCACTGCCAATGGCCAGCCAGCGCAGGTAGTTGGCACTTTCAGCCCACTTCTCACCTAATAGGGTAACGATGAACTCATGCGAAACGAGCGACAGCCCGAACAGAAGAGGGAACGACAAGAAAGCAGCGAATCGCATCATCTTGCGAAGCACGCGAAGCTGTCGTTCGTGTTCGTCGTCAACACTGACAAGGACGGGCTGAGCCACCTGCTGCACCATGTTCTGAATGATGTTTGAACCTTTCGTACTCCACTGGAAAGCCTGATTGTAGTTACCTGTGTCGTGACGGCCATAGAAGCGTCCGAGCAAGATGTTCAGCACGTTGTTGTTGATGTCGGTGAGCACTTGTGATATGAGAAGCTTCACAGAGAAGCGGAACATGCGAAGTGCAGGCTTCAAGTCGATTGACAGCGTCGGCCGCCAAGGGCTGTAATACCAATAGAACAGGGTGCAGAGCAGGATGTATAGGTTGGTCTGCGTGGCCAGTGCCCAGTAGGCAAACCCCATGTAGGCCATCACCACAGCCACACTACTCGAGATGAGCACAGCCATCATGCCTGCCTTGGCCTGTTGCTTGGCGCGCAGGTTCTTGAAGAGCCATGCTGACTGCGCTGTGCCGAAACTGGCGAAGACGATACTTAGGAAGGCATAGCGAGCCAACGGTGTCAGCGAAGGGATGTGGTAGAAACTGGCGATGAGAGGTGCACAAAGGAAAAGCAGGATATACAGCGAACCGCCCATGAGGATGTTGAACCAGAACACGGAGTTGTAGTCGCGGTCGGTGGGTTGTCGCAGGTTAGCCAGTGCTACCTTGAAACCGCTGTTCTGCAGGTCGTTGCCGATAAGCTGAAAGATGGTGATCATAGCAATCATACCGAAGTCCGACTGGTTGAGCCGTCGGGCCAAGATGATGCCGAACACGATTCCTAGCAGTTGCTGTACCGTGCTGTTCAGACCGCCCCATAGCAGTCCTTTCGCCGTTTTCTCTTTCAGAGTCTCTGACATACTAGTGCGCCTGCGGCGCGGTTCAATGGTTCAAAGTGCTTAATGGTAGCCTTTATTCTTCAGCAAGGCAGGTTGCAATGGCCAGTCCGATGCCATTGCTACCGCCTACAACGATTGCTTTTTTCATGAGTTTCTTATTTCACTGGAATCAGCCAGAACTTGAACACGCGGTCCTTGTAGTTGACGCGATACTGCGGCAGAGCCTGGGCGTCGCGGCTCCATGAGTTGATGCCGCCCACACCCGTTTGGATCATGTCGAGTGCCAGTTCTGTGTACTTCGACTTGGGCACCTGCGGCGAGTGGCGCTGGGCTTTGTCCATGCCTTCGTCGAGATCCATGATGTTATAGTGCAGGGCAGAGGCCGTGAAGCGATTGCTGGCCTGGATGCGCAGTCCAACACCTGCGGCATTCTTCTGTTCCCACCAGCGCATGTCGGTCTTCGTACCGGTTTCCTGCGGACGGATGTAGGGGAAGAACTGTTCGTCGGCAGTCTGCTTGCAGATAGTCAAGGGCATGCAGAGCGCGCGGTCGCTGTAGTTCTCCACGGGTCCGCGGCCATAGAACTCGCTGCGGTCGTAGCTGTAAGGCATGTCGAGAACCACACCGAAGCGGAACATATCGCTTACCTTCGCTGTAGAGTCGGTCTTCATCTGCTCGAAGACGTGGATGACACCACCGTCGAGCACCACATAGCTCATGGTCAGTTCGGCACTGACGCCCGGCATGTCGTAGGTTGCCTCCACGACGACAGAGTTCTGTTTCTTCACGGGCTGTGCGGTGATGCTCTTCAGCGTCATCTCAGGATTGCGCCAAGCTCTGAACTGTCGCTGCAGACCGGCACCCATGTCATTATCGGTGACGGCGCGCCAGAAGTTCGGACGCAGCGTACCACCTTCACCCAGCAGGTCGTTGCCCAGCACGTTGTACTGCTTCAGCAGGCCCGTCTGCTTGTCGAACTTCACGGTGAAGTTGGCGTTCTGTACGGTGATGTCGGTGGTGTTCTTCTTGTTCACAACCTTGATCTTCGACTTCGGCGTAGCAGCTGTCGTCACTTCGAAGTCGCGGCAGTGGCGGCTCCACTCGCGCACGGTCAGCTGTTCGTAGGCTACGGTCTGTCCTGCCTTCATCAGCGGTTCGGCCTTCTTCAGCACGAAGTTGATATTCAGCAGAATCTCTGCCTCAGGATCATCAACGGCATCGGTAGAGAACGGAATCTGATAGGCCTTCGTGGCTTGAGGAGCAACATCGAGGTTCTGCACCTCGCCCTGCTGCACTTGCTTGCCGTCGACCATCAGCGCCCATACCATCTTGTAGTTATCAAGCGAGCGGAAGAAGTTCTCGTTATATACTTCGACGGTCTTCGTCTCAGCGAGATTGCCCTGAGCCTTTGCCCAGATATTTTGATACTGGTAGGCAACTTCGTAAGCATGCGGGTTCAGCTGGCGGTCGGGGCCGATGATACCGTTGCAGTTGAAGTTGTTGTCGCTGGGGTCGTAGCGGTTGTAGTCGCCGCCGTAGGTATAGTCGATCTTGTTCAGCTCGGGGTAGGAGAGGTTGCTCACGCGGTTCAGTCCTTCCACCGAAGAAGAAAGCATCTGGGCATTGGGCTTGCGGTGCAGAGCCTGGTCAACGTAGTCCCAGATGTAGCCACCCTGATACTTCGGATACTTACGTATGAGATCCCAGTATTCCTTCAAACCACCCGAGGAGTTACCCATCGTGTGGTTGTATTCGCACTGGATGAGAGGCTTCTGAAAGTTGTCGTCCTTGCAATAGGCTTCGCACGACCACGGGGCGTAGTACATCGGGCAGAAGATATCGGTGTTGCGACCTTCGCGATGAGCCTGCTCCCATTGGCAGGGACGGCTCTTGTCCTCGGCCTTCACCCAGTCGTAGGCAGCCTCGAAGTTCGGACCGTTCACGGTCTCGTTGCCTAGCGACCAAACGATGATGGCAGGATGGTTGAAGTGCGAGCGCACGTTGTTCTGGTTGCGCTCCAGAATCTGCTTGGCGAAGAGCGGTTTCTTCGCGTCAGCATTCGGACCATAGCCAAAGCCGTGACTCTCCTGGTTGGCTTCGGCAGTCATGTAGATGCCGTATTCGTCGCAGAGGTCGTACCACACGGGATCGTCGGGATAGTGGCAGGTGCGCACAGCGTTGATGTTCAGGCGCTTCATGATCTGAATGTCCTGAATCATGCGCTCACGCGAGACGACATAGCCGCCATCGGGATCCAGTTCGTGGCGGTCGGCACCCTTGATCAATATAGGCTTGCCGTTCACCAACAGCTGGGCATTCTTGATCTCTATGCGGCGGAATCCCACCTTCACAGGAATGACTTCGATGGGCTCTCCTTTCTGCTGCTGGACTTTGATGGGTTTCTTTATTCCTTTTTCTTTGACGGAAGAAACGTTGGTCGAATAAATCTTCACCAGAAGTGTGTAAAGATTCGGAGTTTCAGCTGTCCAGTGTTTCACTTTCAAGTCATCGATATACACCGCTCCACCTGAAGAGAGATCCCAATAGACTTGTTTGCCGTCAGCGTCGAGTAAGGTATATTCGATGGCTGCATTTCCTGTCAGTTTGGGGTCGATAAGAAGCGTACCCTTGTCGTAGTTGTCGTCGAGCGAGGCAACAACGCGAATGTCGTCAACATGAGAGTCCTTGTCGCGAGCAAAGAGATAGCTGTCGCGGGCCACACCCGAGAGACGCCAGAAGTCCTGGTCCTCGCACCACGAGCCGTCGCACCAGCGGAACACCTGGAAGGCGATGAGGTTTTCTTCGCCAGCCTTCACGAACGGGGTGATGTCGAACTCGGTTGCCACCTTAGAATCCTCGCTATAGCCGGCGAACTCGCCGTTCACGTAGAGGTAGATGCACGAGGTAACGCTTCCAAAGCGAGCCACCACTTGCTTGCCTGCCCAGTCGGCCGGAATGCGGAATGTGCGGCGATAGGAGCCAACGTGGTTGTCCTTGATGGGCACTGCAGGTGGCTTTTGGTCGAAGTGTCCGCGCCAGGCAAAGCCTGAGTTCACATACTCCGGGTCGCCATAGCCGTTCAGTTCCCACATGCCGGGCACAGGCATCTTGCCCCAACTGGAGTCATCGAGGTCGGCCTTGAAGAAGTCGGTGGGGCGCTGGTCGGCATTCTCCACCCAGTTGAACTTCCACGTGCCGTGCAGCGAGAGGAAGTTCTTCGACTTCGTCATGTCGCCCTTCAGGGCCACAGCCTCGTTCTCGTAAGCGAAGAATGTGGTGTGTACCGGCAGTCGGTTCACATTGTTCACCTCCATGTCCTCCACTTCTTTCATGGTGGGTTCTGCCACGCGGGTGACAGTTTCCACCGGTGCCTTCTTCACGGCGCGTGTCTTCTTCACCTTCGCCGCGTCGGCATTCATTGCCAGCCCAACGAGGGCGGCCATCAGCAAAATCTTTCTCATGGGTCTTTCTTTTTGTATTTGTTTAGGATATTCGATTACGTTGCAAGGCTGCGATTAAGCGAAAGCTATGATGCTTGCCTCAATGGCCGAGCATGAGCAGGCTCGCGGGGTTTACGATGCAAAGATAACGAAAAGTCTGCAGACGGCAAAAGAATTTATTCTTTTTTTAGGAAATCATCGCGCTGAGTCATCCAGAGACTACACCTTATTTATATATAAGTATAAAGGGCATAAGGGGCATAAAGGGGAGTGAAAGGGCATAAAAGGGAGTGATAGGGCATAAAGGGCGTAAAGGGGAGTGGAAGGGCATAAAGGGACATTAGTCTCTCTGCAAACACACTCTAACTGCCAAAGCATTCGTCCCTTTAAGCCCTTCCACTCCCCCTTAAGCCCTTTCACTCCCCTTTATGCCCTTTCTTATAAGTCGAAAGACCTCGTCTGATGCATCCAGAGCATTGATTTAATCAAGTAATATATTATTTATCACAAAGTAATATATCATATATTACTAACCAATATATTATATATTACCGACCAATATATCATATATTACTCTGCAATATATTATATATTACTTTATCGGAGTGGTGCTCCAGACGAATAAGACCATTGCTCTTGACGTATAAGACTATAACTCCATACGAATAAGACCATCGCTCTTGACGTATAGGACCATAACTCCAGACGAATAGGATCATTGCTCTAGACGCATAGGATCATAATTCTTGACGAATTACTGTATTACTGTTGATGAATTAGAGCATTTTTCTTCATGTTTTGCCCTCGATTTTTCGTATCTCAGAAGCGATGAAATGGGGGTTGTCATCAGGTGGAAATGATGTGCCGTTATGATGAATTAGCAGAGTTAAACGCTTGAAACTGTAGTTAAAAAACCTAAAATCTACTAAATAACCTTAAATCAAGACCTTTTGCCCCCGTACTGTCTTCGTCGTTCGGTAGAAACTTCGTACCTTTGCAGTCCGATTATTCGGGGAGAGTCTTAGGCTCCCCAGCACGGGAGTGTTAATAGCGGTGTCTTTGGCCAGGCATCGTGGTTAGTGAATCGCTCGTGCAGATGTACACATTATTTATATTATTTAAAAACGTTTTTTAGTAGTAAAATTTTAATTCAGAAATGGATACTTTGAGTTACAAGACTATTTCCGTCAACAAGGAAACAGCACAAAAGGAGTGGGTGGTGATCGACGCTACCGACCAGGTTGTCGGACGCCTTTGCACGAAGGTTGCCAAGCTGCTCCGCGGAAAGTACAAGCCCACATTCACCCCGCATGTCGATTGTGGCGACAACGTAATCATTATTAACGCCGACAAGGTGGTCTTCACTGGTAAGAAAGAGACCGATAAGCTCTACACCCGCTATACGGGCTATCCCGGTGGCCAGCGTTTCAACACGCCTGCCGAGCTTCGCAAGCAGCCGTTTGGCTCTGAGCGCATCATCAAGCACGCCGTGAAGGGCATGCTGCCGAAGGGTCGTCTGGGCCGTCATCTGCTCGACAACCTCTACGTCTACAATGGCACCGAGCACAAGCACGAGGCACAGAAGCCGAAGGCTATCGATATCAATCTCTACAAGTAATCAAAGTAGTAAAGTAGAAAAATAGATATGGAACAAATCAATGCAATAGGCCGTCGTAAGAGCTCAGTGGCTCGCGTTTACCTCACAGAGGGTACCGGCAAGATCGTTATTAACAAGCGTGAACTCGACAAGTATTTCCCCTCGGGCATCCTGCAGTATGTTGTGAAGCAGCCCCTGCAGCTCCTGGGCGTTGAAGAGAAGTACGATATTAAGGCAAACCTCGACGGTGGTGGTTTCACCGGTCAGAGCCAGGCTCTGCGTATGGCTATCGCCCGCGCACTGGTGAAAGTCAATGCCGAGGATAAGAAGGCCCTGAAGGACCACGGATTCCTCACCCGCGATGCTCGCGAGGTGGAGCGCAAGAAGCCGGGTCAGCCGAAGGCACGTCGTCGCTTCCAGTTCAGTAAGCGTTAAAGCATTTACGATTTGCGGATTTACGATTTACGATTGTTTGCAACCGTGGTCGTCCTTCCGTATCTCGTATTCGCACTGAACAGTTTAGTATCTAAACCGAAAGGACTCTGAAACGGTGAATCGGTCAATCGTAAATCCGTAAATCGTCAATCAGACTACCTCTGGGTTGGATTCTAAGAGAGAATCGAAAAAGAAAGTAAACAAACAAAACAAACAAAACAAACAATTATGTCAAGAACAAATTTTGACCAGCTGCTGCAGGCAGGCTGCCATTTCGGCCACCTGAAGCGCAAGTGGAATCCCGCTATGGCTCCCTATATCTTCATGGAGCGCAATGGCATTCATATCATCGATCTGCACAAGACCGTCGCTAAGGTCGACGAGGCTGCTGAAGCTTTGAAGCAGATTGCGAAGGCAGGAAAGAAGATCCTGTTCGTCTCTACTAAAAAACAGGCCAAGGACATCGTCGCCGAGAAGGCCACGAGCGTAGGCATGCCTTACGTCATCGAGCGCTGGCCCGGCGGTATGCTCACCAACTTCCCCACCATCCGCAAGGCCGTGAAGAAGATGTCCAATATTGATAAGCTCATGCAGGACGGCACTTTCGCCAACCTCTCGAAGCGCGAGCTCCTGCAGGTGACCCGCCAGCGTGCAAAACTCGAGAAGAACCTCGGCTCTATCGCTGACCTCACCCGTCTGCCCAGCGCTCTGTTCGTCGTCGACGTGCTGAAGGAGAACATCGCCGTTCGCGAGGCCAACCGTCTCGGTATCCCCGTGTTCGCTATGGTCGACACCAACAGCGATCCTAACAACATCGACTTCGTCATTCCCGCTAACGACGACGCCAAGGATTCAGTAGACGTCATCTTGACGGCTTGCTGCCAGGCTATCGCTGAGGGACTTGAGGAGCGCAAGGCCGAGAAGGCCGATGAGAAGGCTGCCGCCGAGCAGGCCGAAGAGGCTGCTATCGAGCAGAAGCCCCGTCGCGCCCGCCGCGCCCGCAAGGATGCTGAGGCTCCCGCCCAGGAAGCTCCTGCCCAGGAGGCTCCCGCCGAAGAAGCTGCTCCCGCCGTTGAGGCTGAGGCTCCCGTTCAGGAAGAAGAGGCTCCCGCTGCTGAGTAATTACTAATTATCAATTTTAAATTTTCAACTTTACATTCGAATTATGGCTATTACAATTGAAGATATCAAGAAACTGCGCGCAATGACTGGTGCCGGACTGGCCGATGTCAAGAAGGCCCTCACCGAGGCCGAAGGCGATTTCGATAAGGCTAAGGAGCTGCTCCGCGAGCGCGGACTGGCTATCGCTGCCAAGCGTTCCGACCGTGAGACCTCTAACGGCTGCGTGCTCGTGAAGAAGGTCGACGGCTTTGCCGCTATGGTTGCTGTGAAGTGTGAAACCGACTTCGTGGCCAATGGTGCTGACTTCATCGCTATGACACAGACCATCCTCGATGCCGCTGTGGCTGCCAAGTGCCAGAACCTCGACGAGGTGAAGGAACTCGACATCAACGGCCAGAAGGCTCAGGACGTCGTCACACAGCGCTCGGGTATCACCGGCGAAAAGATGGAACTCGACGGATACCTCACTCTTTCCGGCGACAACGTCGAAGTCTATGACCACATGGGTAAGCACATTCTCTGCACGATGGTTCAGCTCAACAAGGAGAACGTCGATGCAGGTCATAAGCTCGCCATGCAGGTTGCTGCTATGAAGCCCGTCGCACTCAACGCACAGAGCGTCGATCAGAAGATCCTCGACGAGGAGTACAAGACCGCAGTCGAGAAGACCAAGCTCGAGCAGGTTCAGAAGTTCGTCGATATGAAGCTGAAGAAGGCTGGCATCAACCCCAACCTCGTCGACAGCGAAGACCATATCGAGTCGAACATGTCGAAGGGATGGCTCACTCAGGAGCAAGCCGACGAAGCCCGCAAGATCATTGCTGACGCAAAGGCAGAGGGCGAGGCCCAGCTGAAGATGCCGATGATCGAAGGTATTGCCAAGGGTCGTGTGCAGAAGTTCCTCAAGGAGAACTGCCTCGTCGACCAGGAGTTCCAGTTCGGTGATGGCGACAAGTCTACTGTCAACCAGTGGCTCGCTCAGCAGGACAAGGAGCTGAAGATCGTTGATTTCAAGCGCTTCACTCTCGTTGCTGAGTAAACCGACGAAAAACTTTTGTTTATCGATATAGCCCGTGAGGGTATATTAAATTTTATTTTTCATAATTTTATTTGTTGGCGTCAGTCCTCTCTGCGAAGAAAGGCTGACGTTTTTTTGTTGTCAATTTCTATTGAAGAAAGCGGATAAGTTTTGCGACTATAAAACTTAAAAAGTGAAAAATACCTTAAATAAATTGGATAAAACATGCATTTTTTCGGATTTTTACAACAAAATAGCAACAAAATGTGATAAAATTGTAGATTTTTTTAAGAAACTCTTGTTCGTTTTATTTTTTTTCTTTAAATTTGCACAGTGTAATATAGTGCCATTATGTGCGAACAATGGCTATGATCGTTAACTCCCTGATGCCGTTTGTGAAAAACAAGACGGAAGTAGGGGTGTCTGTAATGTGTAAAATTTTATATAAACTTAAAACATAACTAATTATGGAAAAATCTACTAAACGATTCCTGAAGAAATGGCACGCACTCGTCGCCATATTCTTCCTTGCTGCGTTTGCAACGAGTGTGCAGGCGCAGAATGTGACGATTGGCCCGAACAACGGTAGTATTATTACCGGTCAGGCCGGTGGTAATACTGGAGACTCTGGTATCGGAAGAGGAATGGGTTCCATGTGGCGTCATGAACAGTTGCCGCTGATGATGACGACATCTGATATTGCCAACCTTACCTCAGCTGGTGAACTGGCAGACCCTTCCTGTGCCATCGACGTTTATAACGGGAAGTTAATTCTTGGTGCCGGTCAGACACAAACATTTATTGTTGTATCTCTGCCAAAGGGTTATCGTATCACGGGTTATCGTCTGGTGTTGCAACCTGATATTTATGGTAACAACATTCAACTTCATTCTGGTAAAAATTCTTGGAATATCGGTTCAGATGACCAGATGTGTTTCTATGAGACACCAGCATGGAGTTCAGGTTCACCTTATGGAGATAATACTCACAGTACAAGTTTGGAATGTCCTGATTCCATTGCCGCTGCCCATGAGGTAGGTAACTCATCTAATATAATAATGCAGAACAATACTGCCGAGAATAGAGCAAAGGAATTTGTCATTACACGTACTAGTCAGGCAGAAGACCATTCTGACATGACAAACCAGCTCCACTTCTTCTTTGCTAGAGCTACCAGTCAGTACGCTGTCTCTATCAAGTCGTTTGAGATTCAGTTTACGGCAGAGGGAACATTCAATTCGGAAGTGATGCCTGCTGGGTCTGGACCAGCTGTCAGTATGGTGAGATCTCCTTTCTCAACAAGTAAGATGGACGTTGGTGCCATTGTTGAACAGAATGGCCTCTACACCTATAACTATCAAGGTGTGCGTGACCTGATTGCTTACAATTGGGTGTATCAAGAAGATGCTATTCAGGCAGGAAAGCCTGCCGATGTGGCAACGAACAAGCATATCTATCCTATTGTGATGGATGGACAGGGTGCTTTCGCTTATGGCAATGATACCTATTTCATCGAGCCTCCTACCACGATTGAAACAGCCTCAGGTTGGCAATCACCCATTGGTTTCAGAGTAGTTGGTGCCAAGTTTGATTATAAGTGGGGTACTGCAACTGAAGGTGGAACAATTAATATAGCCAATGGATATCAGATTTCGGTTACTCGCCAAAATACTACTTATTATTTGAATGACAACTTGGATTTCGTGGCACTTACGGATGAAAATCCTGATCCGTTTGTATGGTCGATGGATGATATAGGTAATCTCTACACCGGTACTGATTATAAGAGATATCTGGCTTGTTTCGGATCTGGTGAGCAGCGCGTACTCTCTCTGAGTTCGGCAGCTTCTGGTTACGAAGCTACATGGAATCTGAGAGTCGCTACTGATGGAAGAGTCTATTATCATAGCGATGGCAATAATGACTACTATTTGAACTATCACTATATTCAAGAGGGAGGCGACTATCACCTGAGAGGTTATGTGTCAACCACTTATGCTACAGGTAGTCAAGCAACAGCCACTTCTGTTGGAGGTACCCATCAAGTTACTATACCTTCTTTCACTCCAGGAGCTTATACGCTGAAGATTTATGGAACAGATAAGAATAAGGTAGTAAAAACAGTAACGGTAAATAGTGCTGCTGACGCTGATTCTTTCGAGTTGCTCGGTATTAACAATGACGCTGTTAAGTTTGAAATATCAGGACTGGATGAGGGTAAACAGGCTCTGGTGAACGTTTCGTTATCGCTGGAAGCTCTGAATCCTTATATCAACAAGATGGACATTGTCTGTGAGAGTGAGGAAGATCCTGTTACTCATGACAAACTGGAACTTATCCAGACATTTACAGCCAATGACTTCGCTGTGAGTGGTGGTAAGTTTATTTTCTATATTCCGACGGATTATAACCAGCATGACCTGACGTTTACCTTCCGCGATCTTTTCAGCCAATATGGTGATGTAACCTATGGAGGTACAGGTAATGCTCGCTACAGTTTCGTGACTTCGCCTTATTTCCAGGAATTCGACGGTGTGGCAAACAATGCTGCCAGCCATGCAGATGCTTCAGGCGACGCTGGCTTGTATGATACCAGATACGATCCAGATCTTGCCTGCACAACTAAACTTTACACATCGAGAGCTGGTAACATCCGCTTTAAGTTCAACAATGCGGAAGAACTCACAGGCTCTGGTTCTGGTACTCAAACACTGCAAGAGTATCCCTTCTCAGTGGCCACCTACCTTGGATCTTCCGATCCCGATGGAAGTACAAAGACGGGTGAATTCAAAGATATTGTCATGAATGCCTCTAAGACAGATCAGAAGAGTGGTATCTACTTTGTGTTTACTGCCGATGAGACCCGTTACAATATCGCTCCTTCCACTGCTCTGGAGCACCGCAGCTACGCCTTCTACCGTATGGACATCGAATTGGTGGCAAGAAACTATGTTCCAAGTCTTGAATGGACAAAGGTCTATGATGATGGTGAAACATGCTACGCTGATGTTGACGAAGATGGAAAGGCTATTGATGCCAATAAGTCGATGTGGGGCTTGAAAGTGAAAGCCAAAGATAAGAATGATGCAGGTGCGTACATTGATCCGGAAAGCGGTGGCTATCTTTCCATGAAGGAGATTATGGATGCAATCAACGGCGTGGCAACTCAAGAATGCGATGGAGTCGCTGTCGGAGGAACCGGAGCTCCCGCAAAGAAAGATCAGATTCTCTATGTTGACTTCAGTGATATGTTAAGCATTGTTTCGAGTTCGGGTTATGACCTGATGACTCTGAAAAATGCTATTGCTGACAATGCACTGATTTATCTGCCAGAGAATTCAACCTCAATTGAAGACAACTTTGCCTATAAGACCACCAGCGGTTCGTTCATGGCTGGTAGAAACATTGTGTTGACCGACCGCAAGCCGTTCTATGCTCCTTATGATATACAGGTACAGGCTTCTCCTAACAATATTACCTATGTCCGCGATATCACATGGCAGACTAACGGTAATGTGACCAATGCCTCTATCATCGTACCGTTTGAGATTGCTGTTAACAGTCAAGGTGTGCATGATGATGGTGAGGGCAATAAGTTCTCTGTATATCAGCTTCAGGCTTCGGGTGACTGTCTGAGCACAGACCCGCTGACAGAAGATGACTATATCCACGTGCTTCCGCTTAAGGGTATGACGAAGACCGTTCCGAATGTTCCTTATGTGGTGAAAGTTGAGAGTGTGGCTACACCCGAATCGGGCGCTCAGCCTTCGTTCATCGTGAAGCAGACAGGTGCCTTGCTGAAGGCCACTTCAACCATGGACGACAACTATGAGTTCTCAGGAACAGCAGGTACAGGTATTGACGATAAGGCTTCGGTAACCTTCACTCCCACGGGCTCGTTCTCTGGTAAGAAGCTTGCTAAGGCCAGCAATAACGTCTACTATTTCGCACACAATATGTTCCTTGACATTCAGACTCTGAACAGAGCAAATCTGTTTGTCTATCCGTTCCGTGCTTACTTCAGAACCAGTGGTTCTGCTGCCAAGAGCCTGAACATCTTCTATGGTGAGAACTTCGATACGACAGGTATCAACTCTGTTGAGGAAGACAAGCCCGTGATGGTTGACCCGAACGCACCAGTATACGATGTATACGGACGTATGGTTGCCACAACGGTTCGCGAGATTGCCGGCAAGAAGCTGCCACGCGGCATCTATGTAGTTAAGGGTATTAAGTTTAATGTAAAATAAAGGAGGGCCACCCATATGAAAGCAGTTTATCAGAAGCCGCTCACAGAAGTGGTAGCTTATAAGAACGAGAATTATTTCATGGATCAGTCGTACGACCATGCAGACGCCAAGGGATTCTCTGGCGGCTGGGGTGGTGGCGGCCCCCAAGTGATTGAGAACGGTAAGATGCAGGGGAACGAAAACCTCTGGGACGACTAATCAAATAGAAGCCTTTTCCGCAACCCCTCCCCCAAGGGAGGGGAGGTGGGAAGGCTGTAGTCCCCTTTTGCCATATCATTTCTCTTTAACTCCTTTGAGCTCATATCAGTCATGCAAAACGGAAACGGAAAAGGATTCATCGTCATCTCGGCCTTTGTGCTGCTGTTGATCTTCCTCTATGTGAAGAGCAACGAAGGTACGGAGGTGGGATCGTATGAGCCGCCCACGACATCGTGGATCGACAACCTGTTCGGTGGCGACGATGACATGGAGACTGTTGGCGGTGGCGGCGGTGAAGGTGGAGGCTTCTACCTGAGTTCTCTGTTTGCCGGCTTCGAGTTCCGCTTTAAGGTAAAGGACTATCGGGCCATGAACGACGATGACCTCAGCGAAGCCGACGACGGTCTTTAATCAAGAGTTTTAGGGAATTAAATAATTAGAGCTAATTAGTAGTAATTATTCAACAACGGATATTATTCTAATTAGTTCTAATTTGTTTTATGACGTGAGAAATATGAAGATATTCTGTATTGGTAAAAACTATGCGCTCCACAACGAGGAGATGGATGGCCGGCAATATAAGACTGCTGAGCCGGTTGTGTTCATGAAGCCCGAGTCGGCTTTGTTGAAGAATGGTAAACCATTTTTCCTGCCTGAGCATCTTGGGCGTGTGGATTATGAGTGTGAGGTTGTCGTGCGCATAAGCCGGCTGGGTAAGAACGTCAGTGAGCGCTTTGCCCATCGATATTATGACGCTGTTACCGTGGGTATCGACTTTACAGCTCGTGACCTGCAACGTCGGCTGAAGGACAACGGCCATCCCTGGGAGATTGCAAAGGCCTTCGATGGAAGTGCGGCGATAGGGGAGTGGGTAGACCTAAAACCCACCGGTGGGTTTCACTTCCACCTCGACATCAACGGGAAGACGGTACAGACAGGCTTTACGGATGACATGCTGTACAAAGTGGATGAGCTGATTAGCTATATCAGTCGTTTCTTCACTCTGAAGACTGGTGATATGCTCTTCACGGGAACCCCTGTCGGTGTAGGTCCCGTGCATGTTGATGACCATCTGGAAGGTTATCTTGAAGACAAGAAGCTATTGGACTTCTGGGTAAGATAAGGTAGTTGTGGCAGGGCCCTTCTTTTTTGATGATTTGACACAATAATAATTGTTTCATTCCGTTATAATTCTGTAATGATCCAACAGAACACGTCATACGGAGTGATGGCGCGGTGGCAACGTCTGCTTGCTGCCGCAATTTGTCGTTGTACACGTTTACATCTGCTCCGTTACGTTGTTACTTTCTTACTTTGTCTCTTTATCACTTCGGCTTGGTCGCAGCGTTTCTTTAACCTGACATACAAAGAAGTGCAGATCGACTCGGTGATGCCACACTTCGGCTACAGCGTACCTTTGGGTGAGAACTATCGCGACTCCATTTACGACGTGCAAATCCTCTATCCCGAGTTTGTTGACGCCACTTCAGTTGATGTGGCAAGGTATTTGGCTTTGAGGAGTGTAGGAGAAGAGAATTTAAGGAGTGTTGGAGTAGAGGAGGGTAGGAGTGTAGACAATAGTCTGGTGGATGGTGCTTTGCCAGAGCTGCCGCTGATAGAACAAACGATTATGGCCAGCCGCGGGAAAGGCTTTCTTAGCATTGGATTCTGCCCATTGGTGTATCGTGAGGGACGCTATCAGTGGCTCGTTAGCTTTATGCTGAAGGTAACACCCACCCCCAACCCCTCCCGAGGGGAGGAGAGAAGCCCCACCCTAACCCTCCCCCGTAGGGAGGGAAGTTTGGTCAGCCAATGTAAGAATTCAGCCCTCCCTACTGGGGAGGGTGGGGCTTCCCCACTTCATTTGGATGGGGGTGGGTATTATGCTTCCCATTCTGTTCTCGCCAACGGCCGTTGGGCGAAGATTCGCGTGTCAGAGTCAGGCGTGTTCCAGATAACTGAGGAGCTTATCCGCAAGGCTGGCTTCACGGATGTTAACAAGGTGAAGGTGTATGGCTATGGCGGAAATCTACAGCCGGAAACGCTCACGCAGGAATATCTGCTACAGACCGACGACCTACAAGAAGTGGCACAGTGTGTGACGGGTGGTCGCAGGCTTTTCTACGCTCGCGGTCCTGTCAGTTGGCAAAGCAATACCGCCACCTCGCGCGCGCGCAATCCTTATAGTAATTATGGCTACTACTTCCTCACACAGGGCGAGGACGAACCATTGACTATCAGCGAGACCGACTTCCTTGCTGCCTGCTATCCGTTGGCTGATGACTATCATGTGCTCTATGAGAGTGACGGCTATGCTTGGTTCCAAGGTGGGCGCAATCTCTATGAATATACCCCCATCAATAGCGGTGCTTCGAAGACGTATACGCTGAGCCCCACCCCAGCTCTCCCTGAAGGGAAGGGTGGAAGTGCCAAACTATCAGTGACGGTGTCGGCAGGTGTCAACAGTGTGGTCAACGTGAGTTGCAACGGACAGGACCTGGGCACCATTACCATCAACGTATCCTCCACGTATTATGAGAAAGGTCATGCCACCAATCGCGTCTTCAATCTCAGCGATGTGCAGGATCAAAACAATGTGACTCTTACGACAAAGTCGGGCGGTCCTGTGCGATTGGACTTCATTTCGCTAACGCTTTCCGACCCGAAGCCCGCTCCCAACTTGAGCACGGATCAGTTTGCCGTACCCGAATACGTTTACAATATCACCAATCAAGACTTGCATGGCGATAGTGCCGTTGACATGGTGATTATTATTCCCGCATCGCAGAAGCTACGTTCGCAAGCCGAGCGACTTGCCGACTTCCATCAAAACCACGATGGCTTGCGCGTGCGAATCGTCCCTGCCGACGAACTTTACAACGAGTTCTCCAGCGGAACTCCTGATGCCACAGCCTATAAGCGCTATCTGAAAATGCTTTACGACCGTGCAGAAACAGAGGCCGACCGTCCCCGCTTCTTGTTGCTCTTTGGCGACTGTGCGTGGGATAACCGCATGCTCACCAGCGACTGGCGACAGGCATCGCCCGACGACTACCTGCTCTGCTATGAAAGCTACGACTCGTTCAGCGAAACCTACTGTTACGTCAGCGACGAGTTCTTCTGCATGCTCGACGATGGCGAATCCCTCACTACGGGCAGCTATCCTAACGAACGTCCTGCCGGACTGGCCGATATGGCTGTTGGGCGCTTCCCTGTGACGACGGAGAGCGATGCAAAGGTGATGGTGGATAAGGTCATCAGCTATGTCAGCAACCAGAATGCCGGCGCCTGGCAGAACACACTTGTCTTCATGGGTGATGACGGAAACGGCAATGCCCACATGCGCGATATCAACGATGCCGCCATCGAGACCAATCAGCGTCATCCCGGTTATCAAATTAAGAAGGTGATGTGGGATGCCTTCACCCGCGAGACTTCGTCGACAGGCAACAGCTATCCTGAAGTGTCGAAGCTCGTGAAGCAATACCAGCAGCAGGGAGCACTCATCATGGACTATGCCGGTCATGGACGTGCCGACCAGATGTCGCATGAGAATGTGTTGCGTCTGGCCGATTTCCAACAATTCTCCAACCAGAATCTGCCGCTGTGGATCACCGCTTCGTGCGACATCATGCCTTACGACGGCTCTACAGCCACCATCGGCGAGACGGCCGTCCTCAACAATAAAGGCGGTGCTATTGCCTTCTACGGCACGTCTCGCACAGTGTTTGTCGCGCAGAACAAGGTGATGAACATGGCCTTTATGCGCCACGTGCTCACCATTGGCGACGATGGCAAGCCCATCACGATTGGCGAAGCACAGATGCTGGCCAAGAACGAGATGATCACGAAGCGCCTTGACACCAGCGTGAACATGCTGCAATACCAGTTGCTTGGCGATCCGGCGCTGTCGCTGAATATTCCTACCCTGACTGTTGTCGTTGATTCTATCAATGGCATTTCGGCCAGTGGCGAAGGTGTTCAGATGGCCCAGTTGAAGGCTGGCAGCATAGCCCGCGTGGTGGGACATGTTGTCGATGCCGCCGACTTTAACGGAATAGTAGCAGCTACCGTACGCGATTCGGAGGAGACCATCGTCTGCAAGCTGAACAATACTGAGTCAGACGGTGCGCAGACCGCCTTTACCTATCGCGATCGCACGAAGACTCTTTACAACGGTAATGACAGTGTTCGCAACGGGCGGTTCCAGTTGTCGTTTGCCGTACCGATGGATATCAATTACTCCGATGCCGCAGGTCTTATCAATCTTCACGCCGTTTCCAACGACCACACGTTGCTGGCTCACGGTGCCAACGACCATTTCATCGTTGGCGGCAGTGCTACGGCGGGCAACGACAGCATAGGGCCCAGCATCTACTGCTACTTGAACTCCCCGTCGTTCGTCAACGGCGGTAACGTGAACACGACGCCTTACTTCGTCGCCCAGCTCACCGATCAAGACGGTATCAACACCACAGGAAATGGAGTAGGCCACGACCTGGAACTCATCATCGATGGCGATATGTCGAAGACTTATGTTCTCAACGAAAACTTTCAGTTCGACTTCGGCAGCTACACCACAGGCTCCACCTATTATAATATACCTGAGTTGGAGCCCGGTATGCACACGTTGCTCTTCCGTGCGTGGGACGTGCTCAACAACTCGTCGACGGCCCAGCTGTCGTTCAACGTCGTGAAAGGTCTCTCGCCCAGGCTCTTCAGCGTGAGTTGCACGCAGAATCCCGCCCGCACCAGTACCACCTTCATCATTAGCCACGACCGCACGGGATGCACCGTTGATGTGGAACTCGATATCTTCGACACCAGCGGTCGCCAACTGTGGCGCCATAACGAGAGCGGTGTCTCCACCAATGGTGCCTACACATTGACGTGGGACCTCACCGTCGATGGCGGTCAGCGGTTGCAGACAGGCGTCTATCTCTATCGAGTCAGCATCTCGTCGGACGGCAGTAAGCAGGTGTCGAAGGCCAAGAAACTTGTCGTCATTGCCCCGTAAACGCATAGTGATAAAATAAAAGCCAGATTTCTACGTTATCATATAGTATCAAAAAGCAGAAAAGAAGGAATATGATTGAAATACAGAAGATCAGGAAAGTAGCGCTGATGGCGTTGATGTTATGTCTGTCGGCCACGATGATGTGGGCGCAGGACAAGAAAGATCTGTTCAACCCCGTCAATGCATCGGTGACCTCGCAGACGATAGCACCCGATGCCCGTGCCGCCGGTATGGGTGATGTGGGTGCGGCAACAGAGGCCGATGTCAACTCGCAATACTGGAATCCCGCCAAGTATCCGTTTGCTATCTCGCGTGCCGGTGTGTCGCTGAACTACACGCCTTGGCTGCGCGAACTCGTCAGCGACATGGACCTGGCCTATCTGGCAGGCTACTACCGCATCGGTGACTACTCGGCCATCTCGGGTTCGCTGCGCTATTTCTCGCTGGGTGAAGTGTTCATGACCAGCGATATCTCGGCCACAGACAATGCAATGACCATCAATCCCTATGAGATGTCGCTCGATGTGGCCTATTCGATGATGCTCTCTGAGAAGTTCTCGTGGGCAGCTGCCCTGCGCTTCATCTATAGCGACCTCACCTACGACTACACCGATGACACCTCTCCCGGCTCGGCCTTCGCTGCCGACGTAGCCCTTTACTATCAGGACTACCTGAATCTGGGCGACCGTGAGTGCCAGGTGGGCTTGGGTATGAACGTGTCGAACATCGGTTCGAAGATCACCTTTGGCGGCGACGACAACTCTGAGTTCATACCGACCAATCTTCGTCTGGGTGCTTCGCTGATGATTCCCATCGACGACTACAACCGCTTCACATTGGCTGCCGATGCAAACAAGCTGCTCGTGCCTACCTATCCGAAGCAGGAAGAGGGCGAGTCGACCGAGGCTTACCAGCAGCGCGTGCAGAAAGACTACTACGACATTTCTTCGATCAGCGGTATCGTGAAGAGCTTCGGTGATGCCCCCAATGGTTTCAGCGAGGAGTTGCAGGAGATTCAGTGGAGTGTGGGTGCCGAGTATTGGTACAACGACAAGTTCACCCTGCGTGCCGGTTATCACCATGAGGCTGAGAACAAGGGTAACCGCAAATACTTCACGTTTGGTGCCGGCTTCAAGATGAATGTGTTTTCGCTCGATGCCGGTTACGTCATCGCTACTGCAAAGAGTAATCCTCTCGACCAGACGCTACGCTTCACGCTGTCGTTCGACATGGACGGAATCAAAGATTTGTTTAGGAGATAGGGAAACCCACCCCCAGCCCCTCCCGAGGGGAGGGGAGCTTGGTTTGTTCTTTATACTATAGCGCCACAAATATGAACAATAGATTCGAGACGACAGATGCTTCTACTTATCATTTACTGTTAGAGAAGGCACGGCAAATGAGAAAAAATCCTACTGAGGCAGAGTCTGTTCTCTGGGGCTATCTCGCAGGGAACCGTATGGGCGATCATTTTCGTCGGCAACATCCTGTTTTCGGCTATATTCCGGATTTCATTTGCATCAATAAAAAACTGATTATCGAAGTTGATGGAGGCTACCATTTTGAAGGTGAGCAGCCGGAAATGGATGCAGAACGCACTCGGTATTTGAATGAGATAGGCTACACAGTCTTGCGTTTCACCAATGAAGAAGTACTTCACGATATCGACAATGTTTTAGAGGAGATCTCAGATGCATTAGAAGAATACAAAACTAACCAAGCTCCCCTCCCCTCGGGAGGGGCTGGGGGTGGGTACCGAGTTGGTTTCGGCTTCGACGTCCACCGCTTGGTGGAAGGACGAGATTTGTGGCTGGGCGGCATTAAGATTCCGTTTGAGAAAGGCCTGTTGGGCCATAGTGATGCCGATGTGCTGATTCATGCGGTCTCTGATGCGCTGTTGGGAGCTGCCGCCTTGCGCGATATTGGCTATCACTTCCCTGATACATCGGCTGAGACACTCAATATGGATAGCAAAATCATCCTGCTTAAGACCGTCGAGCTGCTGCGCGAAAAGGGCTATGAGGTGGGTAATATCGATGCAACGATTTGTGCCGAGCGCCCGAAACTAAATCCCCATATTCCGCAAATGCAGCAGACGATAGCCGAGGTAATTGACATTCCCGCTGATTGTATCTCCATCAAAGCAACCACGACCGAACGCCTTGGCTTCACAGGTCGTGAGGAAGGAATCGCTGCTTATGCAGTAGCTCTCATCGCGAAATGTTGAGTGGTGTGGCTAGAGCATAGCTCCAGTATCTATGGAGCATTGCTCCTTTACCTCCAGAGCATTGCTCCTGTACGTCTAGAGCATTGCTCCCGTCCCTCTAGAGCATAGCTCTAGCTGTCCGAAAGTATTGCTCCAGCTGTTTGAAATCAATGTTCCTGCTGTCTGAAATCATTGCAGTAGTTACATAAAAACAATGCTCCCGCTCCAATAGGAATATAACCTACAGGAGCGGGAGCATTGCTTATTCGGAAAAGGGTGCCTTTCTATAGCCGATTTACATATAGCCCAGCCAGCGTAGAATATCGTTCAGATTGGCTACGACCATCAATAGGATGAGGATTCCGAAGCCAACATACTCGGCTCGAATCATGAAGTTCTCCGACGGCTTGCGGCCAGTTATCATCTCGTAGAGGAGGAACAACACGTGTCCGCCGTCGAGAGCGGGGATAGGCAGGATGTTCATGAAGGCAAGGATGATGCTTAGGAAGGCCGTCATCAGCCAGAACATGTGCCAGTCCCAAACGGGTGGGAACAGACTGCCGATAGCTCCGAAGCCGCCCAGCGACTTTGCTCCGTCGGCCGAGAACAGGTACTTCAGGTCGCCCACGTATCCTCCCAGCACGTTCCAGCCGTAGATGATGCCGGCGGGAAGGCTCTCGAAGAATCCGTACTTGATCTTTGTGGGCTCGTAGTAGTTGAGGATGCTGGTCATGCCAACACCGAGCTGCAGCTCGGGAGTGAGGACGATGGTAGCGGTGTCGGCAGCGACGGGTGCTGCAGCCGAATCGTTGGCTGCTGTAAAGGCTTCCTTATGGGCGAAGACCACCGTTGCCGTGCGCAGACGAAGGCTGTCGGCAGCGATTTTTGCTTCCGTCATCTGGTCAGCCAGACGCCCTGTCTGCTGGGTGAATTCGTTCCATGAATCAACGGCCGTACCATTGATGGCAAGAATCTTGTCACCCTTTCGGATGCCGGCCTTCATGGCTGGCGACTCCGGCAGGACGCTGTCAATCTCGGCAGGGATAAACGGGCGGCAGAAGTTTGGTGTTGCCTTCAGCATGCCCAACAGGTTGATGTCGCCTGGCAGGGAGATGGTCATCGGCTTGCCGTCGCGAATGATGCGCACCTCGTGAGCCACGCTGATGTCGCGGAAGAGGTCGGCCGAGAAATCCTTGAAGTCGCCTTCCTCGGTGCCGAGTAGGATGTCGCCGTCGCGGAATCCGTAGCCTTTTGCCTCCTGATTGAACTTCATACCCATCGTCATATCCTTCGTGGCGATGTATTCGTCGCCCCATGTGTAGAGCACCATGGAATAGATGAACAGCGCCAACAGGAAGTTCACCAGCACGCCGCCGATCATGATGAGCAGCCGTTGCCATGTGGGCTTCGAGCGGAATTCCCAAGGCTGTTCGGGTTGTTTCATCTGTTCGGTGTCGAACGACTCGTCGATCATGCCGGCAATCTTGCAATAGCCGCCCAGCGGCAGCCAGCCCATACCGTACTGTGTGTCGCTCTTCTTCGGCTTGAACTTGAAGAGGGAGCCGTCCCACTTGCCGATGCCGATATCGAAGAACATGTAGAACTTGTCGACGCGCACGCCGAAGAGCTTGGAGAAGAAGAAGTGGCCGCCCTCATGCAGGAGCACGAGCAGCGAAATGGCCAGCAGGAATTGTAGAAGTTTAATCAGGAATATTTCCATGTTTGTTTTCTGTTTTTTATTCTAGAAAAATGAGTCTAGATGTTTTTATGCGTTTAATAATTCTGTGGCGATGCGGCGGGCCTCGGCGTCGGTTTGCAGATAGGTGGCGAGGGTAGGCGTAGCGCTGAAGGTGGCACGCTGCATGGTTTCGCCGATGATATCGGCCATCTGCGGGAACGAACAGCGGTCGTGGCGGAAGGCCTCGTTCACTACTTCGTTGGCAGCGTTGACGATGCAGGGCATGTTGCCGCCGCGATGGATGGCGTCGAAGGCCAGCTGCAGACAGCGGAACTTCTCGACATCGGGCTCCAAGAACTCCAAGTCGTGACTTTGGAAGAGGTCGAGGCGCGGTCCGTTCAGGTGCAGCCGCTCAGGGAACGAGAAGGCATACTGGATGGGCAGCCGCATATCGGGAACGCCGAGTTGTGCCTTCACGCTGCCGTCGGCGAACTGCACGGCGCTGTGTACAATGCTCTGCGGGTGGATGAGTACTTGTATTCTGTTGGCAGGAACGCCGAAGAGCCAGCGGGCCTCCATCACCTCGAATCCTTTGTTCATCAGCGTTGCCGAATCGATGGTGATCTTCGCGCCCATGTCCCACGTGGGATGTCGCAAGGCATCGGCGGCGGAGACGGTTTGCAGTTGTTCCTTTGTGAACTTGCGGAACGGGCCGCCCGAACAGGTGAGGAGGATTTTCTCAATCTCGTTGTCGCCTTCGCCCACCAGACTTTGGAAGATAGCCGAGTGCTCGCTGTCGACAGGCAGTATGGGCACGTGGTGCTCCTGTGCCAGCTGACAGATGAGTTCGCCGGCCACGACGAGTGTCTCCTTATTGGCCAGACAGATCTTCTTCCGTGCGCGGATGGCGTGGATGGTAGGCTCCAGACCTGCGAAACCCACCATAGCGGTAAGCACCATATCGATGGGGTCGGCCTCCACAATCTCGCAGAGAGCCTGCGCTCCGGCAAAAACCTTGATGTCGGGGCGGTCGCTGAGCAGAGTTTTCAGTTCATCGTAGCGAGCCTCGTTGGCGATGACCACAGCGGCAGGGTTGAACTCATGTGCCTGCTGAGCCAGCAGTTCCACACGGTTGTTGGCTGTCAGGGCATATACTTCGTAGCGGTCCTGATGCTGTGCGATGACGTCGAGCGCCTGTGTGCCGATGGAGCCGGTGGAGCCCAGAATGCATATCTGCTGTTTCATAGTTCTAAAAGTCCTTCTGGAATAGTGAAAGTGATGGTGCGGCTATCCGAATCGACCCCTTCTATGAGGTCTTCGCTAGCGGGCAACAGCACGTCGCGACCATCGGTGGTTCGTATTTCGAAGAGGATGTTGATGGTGGAGTCGTCGACAGCCGTGATGGTTCCGATGACGTTTCCGTTGGCAGCGTTGACGACTGAGAAGCCTACGATCTGTGCCCAGGTCATCTCTCCATCGTCGTCGGCCGGCACATCGCTGCGCAGGAAGTAGACGTCGCAGCCTGTGAGCTGGCGAGCCTGCTCCTGTGTCGTGATATCACAGAAGCGCACGAGTGCCGTCTCATCGCTACGGAAGCGGTATTCCTCCATGTAGAACGGCACAAGGATGCCATCTACCTCGAGGATAAGGTATTCCGACTCAGCGCGATCAAACACGTCGTCGCTGAAGTGGAACAGCACTTCGCCCTTAACGCCGTGAGGCTTGCCGATGCGTCCTATCTGGTAGACGTCCTCTCTTCTAATCATTGACGCGAGTGATTTTTGCTCCGAGCTGGTTCAGTCGGTGTTCAATGTTCTCGTAGCCGCGGTCTATCTGTGCGATGTTGGCGATGCGGCTGGTGCCGTTGGCCGACAGGGCGGCGATGAGCAGGGCGATACCTGCGCGAATGTCAGGACTCGTCATGCGGCCGGCACGAAGTCGGATCTTCCTATCGTGGCCTACGACGACGGCGCGGTGCGGATCGCAGAGGATGATCTGTGCGCCCATATCGATGAGTTTGTCGACGAAGAACAGTCGGCTCTCGAACATCTTCTGGTGGATAAGCACGGTGCCACGGGCCTGTGTGGCTACGACAAGCAATACCGACAGCAGGTCGGGAGTCAGTCCGGGCCAAGGAGCGTCGGCCAGCGTCATCATGGTTCCATCGATGAACGATTCCACTGCATAGTGTGGCTGTCGGGGGATGAAGAGGTCGTCGCCTTCTTCCTTGATCTTAATACCCAGTCGACGGAACGAGTCAGGGATGATGCCGAGGTTTTTCAGCGACACATTCTTGATCGTGATGCCGTCGCCCACCATCGCAGCCATTCCGATGAACGAGCCCACCTCAATCATATCAGGCAGAATCGTGTGGCTCGTGCCATGCAGCGATTTTACACCGACGATGGTCAACAGGTTCGAGGCGATGCCGCTGATCTGTGCGCCCATAGCGTTGAGCATGTGGCACAGCTGCTGGATATACGGTTCGCAGGCTGCGTTGTAGATAGTCGTGGTGCCTTCAGCCATCACGCAAGCCATGATGACATTGGCCGTACCCGTGATAGAGGCTTCGTCGAGCAGCATGTAGCATCCTTTCAGCTTCTTCGCCTCGATGTCGTAGACGTTGCGTTCTTCCTCATGCACGAACTTCGCGCCGAGCATCTTGAACCCCAGGAAGTGGGTGTCCAGTCGGCGACGGCCAATCTTGTCACCACCGGGTTCGGCGATGACAGCCTTGCCGAATCGTCCGAGCAGCGGGCCGATGAGTAGCACCGATCCGCGCAGCGAGGCACACTTGCGCACGAATTCGTCGCTCTGCAGATAGTCGAGATTCACGTTCGATGCACAGAACGAATACTCGTTGGGCGCAAGTTTCTTCACTGCTACACCGATGTCCTTCAGCAGGCGGATGAGGTTGTTCACGTCCAGGATGTCAGGCACGTTCTTGATGATTACCTCATCGTCGGTGAGCAGACAGGCACTAATCACCTGCAGGGCTTCGTTTTTCGCACCCTGTGGCGTGATGGCTCCTTTGAGCAACTGGCCTCCTTCAATAATGAATGATTCCATAGGCGTTTCTTGGTAATTGTATAAGGTGAAAGGAGTCGGATGCTGTGTCAGCGTTTCTTCTTCTTGCTGCGTACTTCCACGTCTCTGACGGAGACCTTTTCAAACTTGAACGTGCTCAGGTCGAGTTGTATCTTCCCGTCGGTGAAACGGGCCAGATCGCTCGCCACCTTCTCATCGTCCGACGAGCCGTGACTCCAAAGCATCAGGTTGCGCTTCATCTGATTGGCGGTGACGCGGGTCAGTTCGTCGCGCTCCTTGCCAGGCTCCATCTGCTTCAGCTTGTCGAACAACTCGAACACCATGTAGCCGTAGTGCTTCACGGCGATGTCCTTCATCGGATACGCCATCGGTTCAGGCCGTGTGGTGATAGTGGCTGCCTGATCGATGTCGTACGGCCAGTCGATGTCGAGTTCGAAGTTGCTCATCAGAGCCAAGTGGTCCCAGAGCTTGTGCTTGTAGTCGGCATTCTGGCGGTTCTGCGGGAACATGCGGTCCATGATGGCAATGATGGTCTCAGCGCAGCGCTGCCGCTCTTTCTTGTCGGCAAGTGTCTTGGCATGATCCACCATACGCTGAATCTCACGGCCATACTCTGGCAGTGCCAGCTTCTCACGTTGTGTGTTGTAATCTAATCCTTCGATGTTCATGAATCCTCCCCCGACCCCTCCTGAAGAGGGGAGTGCCTGCCGGTTTCAGGGGGATACGCAGGCTTGCTATGTTGCTTTTTATTACAATAGTTTCTTTGGCTGTTTGGCCACGAAGTCCTTCAGGTAGAACGGTACGAAGTAGGCAACGTCCTCGAACTGCTCCTGGAAGTAGCGGCGCTCGGCCAGCGGGAACATCCATTTCGCCAGCGGCACGACGTTCTCGATGAGGCGGGCGTTGGGATGGTTGATGGCCTCCATGCATTTTGCGGCACCGTTGCCGAAGAAGTAGACAGGTCGCTCGTCGAGGTACTGGCGATAGGTATCGCCATCGACGATGTCGGCCTGGATGCCGCGAACCTCATGTAGCGCACGGTCGAAGAGCTGGGCGTAGACCTCCATGCGGCGAGCATCGATCATCGGGCAGAGCAGCGCGTTCTCTTCCTTCACCTTCTCGGCCAGCAGCACAGGCACGCACAGCAGTTCGAGCGTCGGTACGCTGATGAGTTTCAGGTCCTGTCCGTAGCAGATACCCTTCGCCACCGAAGTGCCGACACGCAGCCCCGTGTAGCTACCGGGTCCGCTGCTCACAGCTACAGCGTCGAGGTCGATGAGGTGGGCATCGGTAAACGACAGCGCCTCGTCGATGAAAACGCCTGCCATCACCGCACTACCGCGTCGCTCAGTACCCTTCGCATCACCGCTGTCCTTGCCGCCGAGACCCGATCTGTCTTCGCGTTCGAAGATGCATTTCCCATCCTGGCTGACGGCTACGGAACACACGTCGGTGCTCGTTTCAATATGCAATATTGTCGACATAATTGAAATTTCTTCTTAAATAAAGTGCAAATTTACTGATTTTTCGTCGGAATTTCGTACTTTTGCAGAAATTTAACGCATAAAAACCATTATGATCCTATCAATGACGGGCTACGGCAAGGCTGTTGTGGCCTATAAAGACAAAAAAATCAACGTCGAGGTGAAGTCGCTCAACTCCAAGCAACTTGACCTTTCAACACGCATCGCACCCCTGTATCGTGAGAAGGAAATGGAGATTCGCCAGATGGTGGCAAAGAGTGTGGAACGAGGAAAGGTGGATTTCGCCATCTGGATAGAGAAGGACAGCGGTTCCGATGCCACACCTATCAACACCGCCATCGTCGAGAACTACTACCAGCAGCTGCGGAACCTCATCGAGCAGACGGGAATCCCTGAGCCGCAAGACTGGCTGCAGACCCTCATGCGACTGCCCGATGTGACCACACGCACGGAAATGGAAGTGCTCGAGGATGAAGAATGGGCAGCCGCCCGTCAGGCTATCGAGGAGTCGTTGGCTCAGCTCGAGGCATTCCGTCGCCAAGAGGGTGCCGCCCTGCAGCGTAAGTTCACCGAGAAAATCGACAACATCGCATCGCTGCTCGCGCAGATCGAGCCCTACGAGAAGTCGCGTGTCGAGAAGATCCGTCAGCGCATCGTCGACGGCCTGAAGGACATTCCCGAGGTCGACTACGACAAGAACCGCTTGGAGCAGGAGCTTATCTACTACATCGAGAAACTCGATATCAGCGAGGAAAAGCAGCGACTCGCCAACCACCTGCGGTATTTCCGCGAGACCATGCAGGAGGAAGGGCGTGGCATCGGCAAGAAGCTTGGTTTCATTGCACAGGAGATGGGACGTGAAATCAACACTACTGGCTCGAAGTCGAATCAGGCCGAGATGCAGAACCTCGTCGTCATGATGAAGGACGAACTCGAACAAATCAAGGAACAAGTGCTGAACGCGCTGTAAAACCTCCCCCGTTTGCTAATTTCTTTCCGATAAAAATTTAAATTGTTGAAATATGAATACGAAAAAGAAACAGAAGAGAAAAGGGAAATTGCTGATTGTATCGGCACCCTCTGGTTCGGGCAAGTCCACCATCGTGAACTGGCTGATGCAGGAGCATCCGGAGCTGAAGCTGAGTTTCTCAATTTCGTGCACCAGTCGTGCGCCGCGTGGCACTGAGCAGAACGGAGTGGAGTATTTCTTCCTCACCCCAGAGGAGTTCCGTGCGAAGATTGAGAACAATGAGTTCCTGGAATACGAGGAAGTCTATGAGGACCGCTTCTACGGCACCCTGAAGGATCAAGTAGAGCGTCAGCGCAAAGCCGGACAGAATGTTGTCTTCGACGTCGACGTGAAGGGAGGCATCAACATCAAGCGCCACTACGGCGATGAGGCTCTGAGTATCTTCATCCAGCCACCATCGATTGAGGAACTGCGCCGTCGCCTGGTGAATCGCGCCACCGACAGCCCCGAAGCCATCGAGGAACGCCTTGCCAAAGCCGCCTACGAGATGACCTTCGCTCCGCAGTTCGACCGCATCCTCGTCAACGACAACCTCGATGTCGCCGAGGCCGAAGCGCTGCAGCTCGTCTCCGATTTTTTAGTTGAAAAATAATCATAGCCACCCTTGCAGTCCCCTCCTCCTTTCTCCCCTCTCGTGGGCAGGGTTGGGGGCTGAGGGGATAATAATTATCAATTATCAACTATCAATTATCAATTATGAAAGTCGGCATCTACGGCGGGTCCTTCAACCCCATCCATCGCGGACACATCGCCCTTGCACGGCAGATACTCCGCAAGGCACATCTCGACGAGGTGTGGTTCCTCGTGACGCCGCTGAACCCCTTCAAGCAGGCCAGCAGCGATCTCCTTGACGATGACGAGCGCCTCGCCCTCACCCGTAAGGCCCTTGCCGACGACCCGCAGCTTGTTGCCAGCGACTACGAGTTCCACCTGCCCCGGCCATCCTACACTTGGGACACTCTGCAGGCCCTCTCGCGCGACTATCCCGGCCACCAGTTCACGCTCATCATCGGTGCCGACAACTGGGCAGCCTTCGACCGCTGGGCACATCCGCAGGACATCCTGCAACACTATCCCGTCGTCATTTATCCTCGCGAGGGATACCCCGTCGATGCCGCCACGCTGCCCGAGGGCGTCACCCTGGTCAACACCCGCCTTTATCGCGTCAGCAGCACCGACATCCGGCAGCGCATCCGCGAGCACCGCCCCGTGCGCCGTCTGCTCCCCGTCGCCATCTACTATGATGCCATCGAGGCCTACAGCAAGCGATAACCGACTTCATTTCTAACCTAAACAACATCAGGGAGTTTCTTGATTTGATGAGAGCCCCGTCAGAGATCATGAAGAGTATGAGAAGACAATTGTTAGCACTACTTTTATTGGCATTTCCGCTGATGCTGCTTGCTCAGGGAAAGAGCCTGCATCAGCTACAGCAGGAATTCGTGGATTTGCGATTCGGCATGTTTGTCCATTTCGGACTCCCCACCTTTCAGAATGCCGATTGGACCGACCCCGACCTTGATGCCGCCGTGTTCAATCCCACACGCCTCGACACCCGCCAGTGGGTCAGCACCGCCAAGAGCGCAGGCTGCAAGTTCATCTGCGTGAGCGTCAAGCACCATGCGGGATTCTGTATGTGGAACACCGCCACCACCGACTACAACGTAATGAATACCCCGCTCCACAGGGACGTACTGAAAGAACTCACCACCGCCCTGCGCGAAGCCGGCATGCAGGTGATGTTCCACTTCTCGATCCTCGACACTCATCACCGCATACGCCACACATGGCCGTTCACGCCCGAGAAGACCGAGTTCATCAAGGCGCAGCTCCGCGAACTCCTCACCGACTACGGGCCGGTGAACACCATCATGTGCGACGGCTGGGATGCCCCGTGGGGCCGCATCTCCTACTCCGACATCTCCTTCCCGGAGATCTATTCGTTCGTGAAAAGCCTTCAGCCCAACTGTCTGGTGATGGACCTCAACGGCGCCAAATACCCAAAGGATGCGTTGTTCTACAGCGACATCAGCTGTTACGAGCAGGGTGCCGGACAGCGCATCTCGGCCGACGACAACCGGCTGCCCGCGATGGCGTGCTATCCGCTCCAGCGCACGTGGTTCTGGAAAGAGTCGTTCCCCACCGACGAGCTTAAGGATGTGGAACAGATCGTGCGTGAGAACATTATTCCCTACAACAACGCCTACTGCACCTACATCCTCAATGCCGCCCCCAACCGCGAGGGACTCATCGACGCAAATGCCGTTGAGGCTATGCGGCACATCGGCGAGATTTGGAAGAACACCGGTCACATCATCGAGGTGCCGACGGCTCCTGAGCCCATCACCGACATCAATATCGCCATCGGAAGGAAGTGCGACTCGTCGTGGTCCGACGATATGATGCTGATGGATTTTGCCAACGACGACGATTTCACGACCTGCTGGGACTCGAGTCCCGAAGTCGAACACCCCTGGTGGAAGGTAGAACTCGACGAGGCTACCCCTGTGGGAATGGTCGTCATCACCGAAGGGAAGCGTAGCCGCATGCAGTCGTTCACGCTGGAAATCCTCCGTCGCGGGGTCTGGCAATCAGTCGGCGGACCGTCGGTCGTTTCCTCCGGCCGTGTGCACATTTGCCGCTTCCCGCCCGTCGAGGCAGAGGCGGTGCGGGTTCGTTTCACCGCTCAGGACGCCACCCTCTCCATTGCCGAGATAGGAGTCTATTCCCCTTATTCGAAAATATAAACCTATTAATAGAGAAACATCATGATTACTACTAGCCGAAAACAGATTGTGACGCTGCTCTTGTGGTGCATGAGCATACTTACGGCAACCGCGCAGCAGGAAGACATGACCGTAGAAACCGGACAATTCACAGCCGACTGGCAGAGCTTGTCGGCATGGGAGTGTCCCGAATGGTTCCGCGATGCGAAGTTCGGCATCTGGGCACACTGGGACCCGCAGTGCGAGGCCGAGGACGGCGACTGGTACGCCCGCAGCATGTACGGTGCGAACAGCAGTCAGTGGAACACCTTCCGGAACATCTTCGGTGCGCCACCCAGCAAGACGTTGGGCTATAAGGACCTCTGCGACCACTGGAAGGCCGACAAGTGGGACCCCGAAGCCCTCATCCAGTTGTATGCCGACGCCGGAGCCAAGTACTTCATGGCGATGGGGCAGCATCACGACAACTTCGACTGCTGGGACAGCCCCTATCAGGAGTGGAACAGCACGCGCATCGGCCCGATGAAGGACATCGTGGGCGGATGGGCTGAGGCCTGCCGCCGTCACGGATTGAAGTTAGGCGTGTCGATGCACGGAGCCCACGCCTGGACATTCTTCGAGGTTGCCGATGCCTACGACGTTCATATGACGAAGGAGGACGGCCTGGCCACGAACGACGACGGGAGCTACAAATACTGGTGGCACGGCTACGACCCGCAGGAGCTCTATGCACAGAACCACGCTCATAGTGCCAACTGGAGCGACTGGGGCACCATCCACAACCAGTGGGCGTGGGGCAACGGCGTCTGTCCGCCCTCGAAGGCCTACATGCAGAAGTTCCAGAACCGCGTCCTGCAGTGCATCGACAAGTACAATCCCGACATGCTCTACTTCGACGACACCGTGCTCCCCTTCTACGGTGCGAGCACGAACAAGAACGACGCGTACAGTCTGAACATCCTGCAGCACTTCTATAACCACAGCGCTGCCCAGAACGACGGTGTGCCGCAGGTAGTCGTGACGGGAAAGATTCTGGAGGACCGCCACAAGCAGGCCATGCTTTGGGACGTGGAGCGCGGCATCCCCGACCGCTGTCAGGAACTCCCTTGGCAGACGTGCACCTGCATCGGCGGCTGGCACTACAGCAAGTACGAGGGCGATAACAACATGTACAAGCCTGCCGAACAAGTCATCCGCATGCTGGTCGACATCGTGTCGAAGAACGGTAACCTGCTGCTGAGCATTCCCGTTCGCGGCAACGGCACACTCGACAACAACGAGAAGCGCATCGTGGCGGGCATCAAGGCCTGGATGGACATCAACGGTGAGAGCATCTACGGCACCCGCCCCTGGAAGGTGTACGGCGAAGGACCGCTGTTCGACAGCGCCAATCCGCTCAACGCACAGGGCTTCAACGAAGGCATCAACTACTCTGCCAACGATGTGCGCTACGTCGTGAAGCCTTCCGACGGGGTCGTCTATGCCACCATCATGTGCTGGCCGTCGGGCAATAGCTTCACCTTCGAGAGTCTGGGAAAAGCCTCGCCGTCCTATTCGGGAAAGGTGAAAAACGTGCGCCTGCTGGGTTACGGCGATGTGGAATTCAAACAGGACATCGACGGATTGCAGGTCACGCTGCCTGGTGTGAAGCCCAATGCGATAGCGCCAGTTGTGGCAATCACCTTCGACCCCGATGCCCCGACGAGCATGACGCTGGCCGAACTGCTCGAGGTCTATGAGCTGAAGGCTCAGGAACTCGCGCAGCAAGCCTCCAACAACACCGGTAAGCCCAACGCCATGAAGGTGGCGGCATTCATGCAGCGGCTCACCGATGCCCGCCAGTATCTCGAGGCAGGCGAAGAGCAGCAGGCTGACATCATCAAGCAACTGCAGGAAGCCTATGCCACGCTGAAGAAAACAGGTCTCAACCCCGCCGGCACGCCCGACGAAGTGGGGCAGACGGATGTCACGCTCGACTATCTCGTTGAGAAGAACAATTTCTCGGCAACCGATATGGGAAGCCGCTTCGGAAAGCCGGTCTATTGGACCGTCGAGAACTTCTCCATTCCGCAGCTCGATGCGTCGAAAGGCACGAAGAACGGAATCGACAACTACCCGGGACGCAACGACCTGATGCTGGGCAAGTGGAGCGGTGAGGACGGAACCCCCGCGACGAACATGACCGATGCGCGCATCTATCGCACCGTGCATCTACCGGCCGGACACTATTACTTCGGTGCCACCTTCAACGCCCTCTATCAGCTGGGCTCATCCTACATCTACGCCGCCTCCGAGCCCCTTGCCACTTCGGCCATCGCGCGACAGTCCATCGCCCGACTGGCCATGAGCCGTTGCAGCACCGACGGAAAGTTCTACGGCATCTCCTTCAACCTCGAGGAAGAACAGGATGTGGCACTCGTCTTTCAGGCAAACATGCAAAGCGGCAATGCCAATCAGGAATTCCGCGTCGATGAAGTGAAACTGCTCTATAGCACCGATGCCGACGCCATGCTGCAGACCGACATCACCAGGGAATTCCTCGTTCAGGCAAGCAGCTTCTCCCGTGTGAGCGGACAGTCTACCTCCACCCGCTACGGAACACCCGCCAACTGGACGGTGGAGAACTACCGCATCCCAGCCGGCAACGACGGAGTTCGCAACGGCCTCGACCGCTATCCGGGCTACGACTGTCTGACACTGGGCGTATGGGATGACCGCCAGAACAATACCGGGGGCAATCTCTCCAATGCGCGCGTCTACCGAAAAGTTGCCCTCGATGCCGGCCGCTATTATTTCGGCGCCGCCTACGAAGCGAACTACCAGTTGGCTGAGGCTTACATTTTCGCGGCTTCGGAAACCCTCGCCACCGCCGACATCCCCTCGCAGTCGGTGGCCTACGACGCGATTTCCGATGCGGGGAAGGACAACACAACCTTTCGCGGCATCTACTTCGAACTCGACGAGCCGCAAGAGCTCATGCTCGGCTTCCAGGCCGACCTCGCCAGCGGTGCCGCCGAACAAGAGTTCCGTGCCTCGAAGGTAAAACTCGTCCGTTACGGCACCACCGACGGAATCCATCAAATGGAAAATGGAGAATGGAAAATGGCGAATGGGAAATGGAAAATGGCGAATGGCGCTATCTACGACCTCAGTGGCAGAAAACTCTCTTCCCTTGAGGGAGGGGCTGGGGGTAGGCTTCTCCCCAAAGGCATATACATCGAGAATGGCCAGACTGTCGTGATTAAGTAAAAGAGCGGCTATCACACGTTTTTCAACGAATGCGACGAAGGGTAGGCTGGGGTGTTTTCCCGTTTTGACCTAACATGCTACCGTTTTCTTCTGAAACACCTTTGTACAAAGGGTTTGAGGGACGTTAGGTGTGACGGTAGGTTGGTGGTTTTCTAAGTACTTGATAAAGAATGAGTTACAAGCAAAACGGTAGTATGTTAGGTTAAAATGAAAAAAGCCCCACCCCGTCCCAGGCCTCACCCCTAACCCCTCTCCAAAGGGCGAGGGGAACAATAAGGGAGATGGAGGTAGAACGAAGGAACAACGCTAGATGCGTGGCTTTAACCGACATAGGCGCTTACACTTTTCACTTTTAACTTTTCTCTTCGCGCTTGCGCGGCCGGGGCCCTTGAATCTATGCTTTCAGACAGCTGGAGCAATGCTCTCGAACAGCTGGAGCAATGCTTTCGGACAACTAGAGTATAGCTCTTGAATGTTGGGAGCAATGCTTTAGTATGTCTAGACCATTGCTTTTAGAGTCTGGGAGTTATGACATTAACCAACATTAACTCGCTGGAAATTGCGGTTTCTTTGGTGGTCTGCTCCAAACCCACTATATTTTGACACTATGTTAATCAAAAACAAGTTGCACCCGTAGCACCGGCTACACCCGTCACATTAATGGCTTGCTCTTTACAAAGTTTGAAGAATTCTTCACGTGTTTTACAGAAACCACGATAGGCGGCTCTTACCATACCGAACTTTGCTGGTTTTTCCAATTGTTGCCATTCAGTAACATCGAATTTGATTCGAATAGGATAATCGGAATCTTCAATTTGCTTTAAGTTGGCTTTTGCCACCTTATAGTAACCCTTTATATGACCACCAGGAATGATGGGTGCTATATATCGAATCGTTTGGATGTCATTAGCTTCCTCCATTCCTTTTCTACCCATGATGATTGACTCTGCCGTTCCATTCATAATGGCATTCTCATCATCGTTTACGTCCTTGTCAATAGTGAGAATCATATAAACAGCATTTTTGGGTTCATCTGTTGAATAGTACAACCCCTTCTGAGGAATAGTGTCTTCGAGAATCTCTGTAGAAGCCTTGTCTATCAGTTCGTTAATGAAATGCACCAATAGTTTCCTGTTCTCCTCGTCATTGGGTCTCAGTGGAAAGGCCCCGATATTAACTTCGTCAAGTGATTGTTGGAATTTTGCTCTTGCCACTTCCGTTGGGTCTCCATTTCCCGGAAACAAGATGTAACCGCCTATCACTTCTTTCTTCAATGATGTATCGCCACCTTTATTGTCCTTGTAATATATGGCATCACGATAGCGGTGCATTTGGTTGATGGCATCGTCAGGAGGAGTATCTACGCCAGCATCTGTTCTGTCATTGATGCGGTATTTTGCATCGAAGAGGTAAGTCATCTTCATTCCTTTCTCGATGTCGTCCTTTGTCAGTTGCAACACTATATCAGGCTTTTGTGCGACAGTCGGCACCACAAGGTGCTCCATACTGATGGAGTCGTTCTCCTTGTCTGTATGCTTAGGATTATAGACCAATTCCGCCAATTCAATGCCATCTTTTCGGAAAAGTATTCGAGAGTGTTCTCCCTTGCCTAATTCCCATGTGAAGACACCACTCATCTCCATGCGGTTACGGTGATCAACATCGACCTCTTCCCCAAGTAGTTCCTTCACGATATGGCTGACTTCAATGAAGCACCATATCTCATACAGAGTAGCAATGTCTTTTGATTGTAGGCGATAGATACCATCATTCAAGGAGTATGCACGTCGCAGAAGGTTCCATGTTCGGTAAACCTGACTATATCCTGTTGCCTTCTGAAGAACCAAGCTCTCTTGGTTCATTCCTTTGAATTTGCCAACAGTACGGAAGAAAGGATTCCGCTGCAGATGCTTCAGCGTCTTTTCTACCTCATCCATCTCCTGCTTCAGCGATGCCGAAGTATTCTTGATGGCCTCGATGCGTTTTTTCAGCATCTCGTATTTCGTGGCTATTTGACTCAGCGCATATTTTAAGAAACGGTTTTCTTGTGTGTCGTTCGATTGTATATGCTCCTCTACTCGATATAGATGAGCCTGTTCACGTCTGTGCTCAGCCAATTCGTTTTCAATGTTTGTCGGCACTCGCTTCAACTTGTCCGCTCTCAAATACACCTCATAGCCTCTCAACCTGTGACGTGGTCGTTCAATAATACTGCGACAAGCCTTCACAAACTTCTCTTGTTCCCCAGCGAAGATGCTCCACCATATCAGTTCTGGTGTATCCCCCTTCGTATCTGGCGAGAAACCATGAAACGTGCGCTTCATGTAATCGAGTGACAACATACGATATTCCGCCTCGATGTCCTCGATAATCTTCTTCCAATGTTCGTGGTAGTTCAGCTTGGTGCTCAGCACCTCGTAACCAAGTTTGAAGAGCTTCTGCTCCTTACCTATATTATATGTAATCTGAAGTTCACTACGGCCGATTTCATTGCCATAGTTGATAAATCCTGCCAACGTATGTCCTCTGAAACTAAATCGGTCGTTGTCGGTTTGAAGCATTGAACCGAACTGCGCCTTGCTGACGTGTGAGCCAAACTCTACCCATATGGGATATTCTGTATTATCGAAGAAAACGGCTTTAGCCTGTCCTCCGTTTTCAATAGGCTCATCATTTATCGTTGCTGACTTTACGCCATCTGTCCAGGTGTAAGTGGTAAGCAGATTTTCTTTGCCCACATTCCTTACAGCCTTTCCCCAAATGGATTCATACTTCGAGCACTCCACATACATCGTGAAGTCCTCATGGTGTATCGTCAGCAGTTCCATAGTTAGTAATTGTTTATGTCATAGTCCGACTCACTGATTGTGTTCAGATCAATTTTGGCGCTTGAATCCCTGTATTTGACAAGGCTATGGAAATTACTTTGGATTTCCAAGTTTAAACTATCTAAGAACTCCCGTGTCTGTTCTGCCGTTTTATTTAATCCGATATTGTCATCATATATATCAACCTTAATCAACTTGCTTGTTGTATCAAGTATCTTATAAAAATGCATTTTTTCATTTTCCCTAGATAATGGAGCTGAGTTTATTGGTGCAGAAGCTCTACCAAAACAAAGCATTGATGACTGATCTAAAAAACGTCCTAATTTAAATTCCTCGCTCATCGAGAAAGCCCCCCCATCGTGATAATTGACGATTTCATAAATGTATCTTCCCTTGTGGTTCGTAAGGTAGTCATACATCAAGCTAATCTGCATTCGTTCATAAATTCTTGCAGCATTAGAAATTTCCTTAAGATATGGATAGTAATACCCCATAAACTTGTCAAAACGAGCCTCTAATCGCCGTTCGGTCTCTTTTTCCTTCTGGTGTTTGACAACAATAATAGATACACTAATAAGGACAGCCAATAAGGCAGTTGCCAACAAGAATCTTGTAATATTTCTTTTATTCATCATATTAGCTCCAAAAACTAGTGTATCCAGAATCGAGACGTTTCTTCATTTCATCCAACTTTGCAAGTGAGACTGATTTATATGCATCATCAGTTTCTTCTATGTCAAAAGTACAGCTGGATATTTCTTTCAATTCTTCCTTGATTACCTTACCCAACTCTTCAAGGAATGCTTTGCTCACCTTAGCCTCATCGCCCTCTATACGCGATAAAATCTTCATATTTGTTATTTCGTCCAAGGCTCGAGCAATAACATACTCTTCTTTGAGTACTTCATCTTCATCCAAATCCTCATCTTGTCGATATGGCAAGTTATTCACTACATAAAGCAAAGTCTCGTTTCTAGTACGATAAGCAATCTTGAAAGAAGTCCCTTCCAGCACCTTGTTTATTTTTTCGAGGTAGTTGATAGCTGTATCACATATACTTTTGTTTTGATTATAAACATCTACACCTTCGACAGTAGTTCCTATTAGTTCGTCTGCTCCAAGTTTACCAATGTCCTCGTGGCGCTTGTATAGTCCTCCCGACAAATCAACCTCGTTCATCTCAATGGTCATTGCCCTGTCAAGTACTTTACGACTAAAAGAGAATGTGGTTTCATCCATGTTGACTGTGCCGATTACGATAAGGTTTTGAGGGATACTTATTCCTTCGTCACGGAATTGTTCTCTTAAATCCTCGTCAGAAGTCAATTCTCTGCACAGATTCCAATACCATTCCGAACTGACTGTTTTCAACAAAGGATCTGTTAAAATAACACCATCTTTATCTGCTTTTCGACTTTCTATCACACTCAGGTATTCCGCAAAGTATTGCTCTACGGGAGCCAAGTTCATCTCATCAAGACAGAGGAAATAAGGCAAATCAGGTTCTTCCCATGCTTTCGCAACAAACTTGAGAAAATCTCCTGCTACATATATTGGTTCTCCACTAACACGACTCACATACCCAATCAGCTCGCTTGAATCGTGCCAGTTCGGCTTTACCTGAATCATCTCAAAGTTCCTTGGCTTGGGGTCATTGTATTCTTTAGTTCCTTTTTCCCAACAAGCATGAGCTAACTCACGAACAATTCTAGATTTACCAGTACCAGAGATACCAGCAAGCAGGAGGAATGGCTTAGATTTGATGGCGGTGATGAAGGGACGGAAATATGTGTAATTTTGAATTGCTACTTCTGAATCTGTTTCTTCATTATAATAATCTTCCTCTATATTGTTGCCCACCTGACTCGAATCATCATTTACGTTATAAATATCTAACGTCGTAGAAAACATACCGCACATAGATTTTGCATCTGGCATATCTTTCCCTTTAAGATTTAAGACTGCTTTTTTAATTCCTATCCAAGGTTCTAGGTTCTCTTTCAAGACGTTATTGTATATTCGTGTTGGGCCAACGAATTCATGGCTATCAGAAAAAAGGACTTCTTCATTTTGAGTTAATACTTTGTAAATTCCTTCTGTCTGGAAGAATATTTCATTATTGTTATTGTCGCGCAGTTTAAATTGAGTAAAGATAGTACAAGTTGACAAGAACATACAGACTCTTTCCTCAAAATCTCTATCCGAAGCTTTAGTGTTACGCAACCATTCATATAATGATGTCTTTCTTACTTCTTCAGAAAATCCTTTTAAAATAAGATCCAACACAAAGGTGTTATTGGCAAAGTATAGTTGTTTAGGAAAGCGAACACCTCCTGTACGCTCTGCTGTATTCTGTTTGCCCTCCATCTTTAAGTAGCCCAGTTTCATTAGCAATGAAACTCCCACATAAAGAGGCTCGTATTGATTTGTAATAAGTGGGTTGCCATTTATCGTGCTTTCTAAATTGCCACGCCCAAGATAATTCTCTATTGCTTTTAGCAAGTTTGGCGCAATTATAATTTTATTACCATTTGGTATGCAATATTTTACTAATGACTTTCGTCCGTTGGCAACGTATAACAAGTACACTAATGCGATAACTGAACGAATTTGATCTAATGAAGATTTTATGCCTGTCAAAGCATCAATCTTCCTCCTTGCTTTAATTTGTTTTGGATAGTTCATATTTCATTGTTTTTTATTTGTTCTGCGATTGCTTTAGCTAATAATGGAGGAACGGCATTGCCAACCTGCTTCATTTGACAAGTCTTAGTGCCATAGAACTTGAAGGTATCAGGGAAGGATTGGATTCTAGCCGCTTCCCTTGTTGTTATACATCTGTCCAAGATAGGATGAGTAAACCTTCCTGAAGAAGGTGTATCGTATCTCGTTGTTATAGTAACAGAAATGTCATCCTCTATCATTCTTGACCAAGTTCCGCTATATATTGATTTTGTCCGTTCTTCTGGTGGCAACACTTCTTTTCCTGCACCTTTGGGAATCATTGACAATCTTCGTAAAGCAGAGGCATTATGTTTGGTTGCTGAATGATTAAAGAGAGTCTTGCTATTTTTTCGCATTATCTTCTGATAGTCAGACGTAGCTGGCTTGTCGTAATCCATTTCTTCGTTGCCTTCACCTGAAGCGATGAAAGGCAAATCATATATAGCTTCTTTGATAGTTGTTCTTTTGTCTGATGGTTTTGGAAGTGAAACCTGCAACTTGCCCAATTGTCCAAGGAAAACGGCACGATGCCTATCCTGTGGCACACCAAAATCGGCAGCACAAAGCACGCCATAAGTTACATCATAGCCTAACCTGTTGAATGCTTCAACTATTTGGTCTTTAAAGAATCCATTAGCAGTGGTTACAATTGTAGGCACGTTCTCCAAAACAAAGTACTTTGGTCTAAACTCATCCACGAACCTCACAAATTGTTGAAAGAGATAATTCCTCGGGTCATTAAGACTTAGGCGTTTGCCCTTTTGCGAGAACCCCTGGCAAGGGGGACCACCGATAATTACGTCTATTGTAGGGTGCTTTTTATGTAAATCTTTCACATTAATATCTCTTATGTCTTTTGCATAGACATCTGTTTCGGAATGATTATTCTTATATGCAGCTGCAATGTCTTTGTCGTATTCAACGGCAAAGGCAATTTCAAAATCTCCTGCCATTTTGAAACCTTGGGACATTCCGCCGACTCCTGCAAACAAATCTCCAATCTTCATCATATTTCTTCTATTCTAGCTTTCGCTATATTAAGATATTTCTCGTCCAGTTCGATTCCCAAATAATTCCTTCCCAAAACTGCAGCAGCAACACAGGTAGATCCGCTTCCCATGAAAGGGTCAAGTATAATATCCTTGGGATTTGTTACCAGTTCTATCAGTCGCTTCATGATAGATAGCGGCTTTTGGGTTGGGTGTTTGCCATGTTTCTTTTCCGAAAGTGGACACACAGGAGATTCAAGGTAATCGTGAACTACTTTTCCTTCGTTGTTGAAAGTGCCAGAGGTGTCATTGTTGACAAAATAAATCCAAGATTCCGTAGAGTTAACAAAGTGGATGTTCATATTTCTTGGCATAGGATTAGTCTTATGCCAAACACCTGTTGTTTTGTAGTATAGTTTGGTTCCATTGGTGAGTTTTACAATATCCGAGACTTTTATAACTGCCATGAAAACTATTAAAGCCCCACCATTTTTCAATACGCGTGAACATTCCACAAGAAACTTCTTCATAGACTTTCTCCATTCCTTATAATCAAGATTATCCCAACCGGCATATGCAAACTGGTTGGCTCTCATCTTGACAAGATTTGTATTCCTGTCATGCATAAATTGTCCAAGATTGTAAGGAGGATCTGTTATGATACAATCCACACTACTGTCTGGAAGCTGTTTCATGACTTTCAGACAGTCACCTAATAAGAGTTGTGAAGTGCTTACGTCTATTTGATTCTTTCATGGCACCTTACAAAGCATATCCATCAAGCACCAAGATGGAATCATTTCTGTTTCACATATTGACTACATAAAAAAAGTGGGTGCTTAACTTCCGTCCGTTCGTCTTCGTGGCCTTCCACAGCCTTACAGGAAAACAGACAGAGTAAACACCCACGTTGGAGTATATAAACACCCGTAAAGTGTGCGTTGAGGATACTAGACCCTCGCAGCACACTACGGAGAGTATATAATACACCCCGTGGAGTCACATCTGCAATGTTCTTGTCCTGTATTCGATAGTGGAAGTTTCGAAGACCAAAAACAAAGCGTCAGTAACGCCTTTCAATATGTAGTGCTCCTCCCATCGGCTCTGACCTTCTCAAAGGACATCACAGCCGCATAGGGCGGATAGCAGCTGCAAATATACAAATAATAGTTTAAAGTTCCAAGTTTCAAGTCAAAAAAAATATCAGCCTGTGTAGTCTTTGGTGCCATACACTAGAAACTAGTAACTCGGAACTAGGAACAATATACTTGAAACTATTTTATTTCCTTCTCTTTTTTTTTTGCTTTCCCTTTTGCAGCCAGTTGTTTGCTGCACCCGCTATGAGTTGAATTTCAGAACTCTATGGGTTGTCACTTGCAAAGCATTGAGTTTTGATGCGAAAAGCATAGAGTTCTGACCAAAAACAAGTGCTCTTTCACTCCCTTCCCTTCAGGGAGGGGCTGGGGGTAGGCTCGGTGTAGCCGGTGCAGCGGGTGCAACTCTTCTGGGTTGCGCAGTGTCCAAATATAATGGCTTTTGGGCAAACGTGTGCAAAAACGGGTTGAATTGGAATGTTAATAGGTATTAAAGATATATTGCACGTGCAGACAAGAAAAAGCCCGAGTCTCTCGACTCAGGCTGGGTGAAATAAGACTATTTGTTGTTTACTAAGATCGATTATGAGCGTCTTACTTCAATATGGTGCCTCACGCAATCTTTCGCCTCTTTCCTGAGAAGGAAGGGGGTGAAAAGGCGGAACGGGGACTTCGCTTGCTTTTCGTGTGCAAAATTACAAAAAAAATCGGGATTGTCATTATTACCCCCCCCTTAAAATTTGTTAAAGATAAATAATATAACCTCCGCGCAAGCGCGAAGTGAACAGTGAAAAGTGAATAATATTTCCCCACAGATTCCACTGATGACGCTCTAAGTTTGTAGCGTCTAAGAAAAAGATAGGATTTCTTTTGCTTAGTCAGGCTCGATTCCGTACCTTTGTTGTAAGAAGGAGGAACCGGCCTGCTGGAGAGGGAAACTCTAGATGAC
>JAFZAP010000018.1 GCA_017557185.1 Prevotella sp. | reverse complement strand
ATTATATATTGTATATATATTATAGATTATAGTATATATATACTATTTTCTCCTCTTTTCCTCTCATAAATAAACTGTCATCTGTCATAACTGTCATAACTGTCATCAATATAACAGAAAGCACCCCACCACTCATCTAGCAGCAGGGCACTTTCTATTAGGATCAATAAAGGCCATCTACTCCCCTCGCTTATAGAGAGGGGCAGGGGGGAGAGTCTGTTGCTCTATTCTTTGCCGACAACCTTATTCACCAGCTTCGTCACGTCGGCAATATTGACCTGGCTATCATTATTCACATCATATTGCGACATATCTTCCACAATACCGCCCTTAAAGATGTCTGTTGTCCAGCCGGCACCAATGTATGCCCCTTTCGTCCCATAAGGAACTGTGAGCACACAATTGGCATTGATGCTGGAGAAAGCGTTATTACCCATCGTGGGCGGATTTTCATTCTTGGAGACAACAGATTTCAGGTTAGTACATCCAGCAAATGAGGAGAGGCCCACAGAAGTAACTGTACTTGGTATCGTAATCGTAGTTAGCCCTGTAAGACCATTGAAAGCATACATAGAAATACCCGTTACACCTTCTGGAATCTGGGAATACTTAGATCCGACCTTGACCGTTGTTCCACTTTCGACTATCACATTGTATCCGACACCGGCTTTGAATTTCGTATTCTCTTCATCGACTGCGATAGTTTGCAAGCTGTTACAAGACATAAATGCACGGGTTTGGATTGTAGTTACATTCTTTGGTATAAAGATGGTCTTTAGTTTCGTGTACGCAAAAGCTAAATCGGATATCGACAAGAGATTTTCTGGCAGGTCGACAAACTCCAATTCCTTGCAATTATAGAAGCCGTTGCTCATTATTTGAGTAATACTATTGGGCAATACTATTGACTTCAGGCTTTGGCAGTTATAGAAAGCTTTACTTTCAATAGTCTCAATCCCCGTGAAGTACTGGAACTCATCAAACGAAGTAATTGTCGTATTGTTATAGAATACAGTATTTTCTGCACCATCCACCTTCAGCGATGTTACTGCTGCAGCCTCTGCCTTCGAGAGTTCGCCGTCGCCATTGGTGTCCCAACCTGTTGTCGCAGCGACGCAAATGGCTTTCACGTTAGCATCGGCAAACTCGATGACATCGGTAGCAGCGAGCCCTCCCGTCTGCCTCGTTATCAGGGTGATGTTGTGTGAAGATGTGACGTTCTCCATGTCAAAGGCTTGGAACGTCAAGACGCCACCATCGCCTGTCATTGTGGTCAGGATGTTATCAATGCCGTCGATAATCAAGTGGGCTTCGTAGTTGGCAGCAGAAGCATTAGCGGGCAGGGTTACTACAAGTTGCATGTTTGCACCCTTCTCCATACTTGCGGTCTTCGACTCACCGTTGCTCACGCTTTCCACCACGTCCCCGTTGCTCTTATGCAACGACAGGGTTGCATCGCCATAAGCCGTAATTGTCTGAACAATCTGGAAGGGCGACTCAATTTCACTAAGTAGTGTTGTCCCGTCATCGACAATGATGTAAGAGTCATGCTCTACATCCTGCAACAGATAGTAGTAACCATCGACGGGGCAAGTGTATTGGAGGTAGGAATCGACGTTGTAAACACTCTGAAGTTCCGAGAATAGCTCGTTGGCATTGTGCCAATAACATTTCGAAGTTTCGTCACTGCCGTTCTCAACAATGCGGAACGTAGTGCCTTGTGGTACCTGCACGTAGATGATGCCTGTCGAGTAACCTCCGCCTTGGCTCGAACTCCAAGCATCGTAGTGGTATACGACTACATTTGTATTTATGAACTGTTCCTTCGTCTGGTCAAAGTTTGACATAAACTCGCGTTCTGCATTGACGTATTCTCCGAAGTAGTAGCCCAAAGGAATATCGTTACGAGAGCTGACAGAGGTCTTCACATTTCCGTAATCAGTTGTTGGGAACCAAATAGGAATGACAGAACTTGTCAGGTCCGTGCCTTGTAAGACATAGTTGTAAGTTCCATCGCCATTGTTGGTCAACGTACCCAATGTGTTGTGGCCTTGCGTCCAATCAAAGTCATCAACATCTGGCCTCATTGTGACCTCAATCTTGGAGATAGTCTTCTTTTCTTCCCAGGTAACACCTCCATGATTTGTTTCCCATCTGCCATTATCGAACCATATTTTTGAATAATCTATACTTCCCGTTCCATTGTAACTTTCAAAACGAATTGACGAGGTTGCAAACAGTGAATAGTCGTACTTGACTTCGACGATTGACGTCTCTGACAAGCCGCTCATGATATAGAACATATAGCCTTCGTAGTCGGGGTCGTCAGGCGTGGTGGCAGACAAAGATGTAGTCATATCCTCGCCATTGATGGTAATCTTCTTCAGATATTCGCTGGGGACACGAAGCTGCAGGTATATCGCATCTTCTATTGCTTCAAAGAACGTTCCACCCTCTTCGGAGATAGAACCCAACAACTCGTCATTCTTCCACACTTCAATGCCTTTGTCGCACATTCCTGCTATCAACACAAAGTTCACAGCGTGTCCCTGAACCGGGGTATCGCAGGGTACTATGTTGTCAAATTCACTGTACACAGCCCAAGTGGAATGCATCGTAGCGCATTCTTCTTCAGTCTTGTTGACCACATGGGCAGTTACTTGATTAAGCGCCACACCCGTAAAGTAATTGCTAGCCGCACCTGAATAACCAGGTATGTTGCTTTGGTAATAGATGTCTGTCAGACTATTGCATTGTATCTTTCCTTCGTGTGATAGGTAATTAAACCTCAGTTCACTCACATTGCTACACACAAGTGTGGCGGTGCTTTTTATGAATGCACAATTATCAAACACGATATTCGTGGCTGCAGGGAAAGACACATTTGCCTCAAAGGTGACATCTTTCTTAAACTCCACACTCGTACATGAAGGGGCATTAAAGTTTCCCTTAAACGTAACATCATCCTTAAACTCCACACTCGTACATGAAGGAGCACTAAAGTTCCCCTTAAACGTAGCTTTTCCATTAACCGTCAGTTTGGTGATGTCGTTAGCAGAAATGTCAACGGGAGTTTCTGCAATGGTATATTCGTAACAAGTAGTTTTATCATAGTCAGGCCCTTGAGCTCCTTCGCCGGACTCGTAGATTCTATATGTACCTTCCCAAGTCCTAACTGCTTGTTCGAGATGCGAGATGCCTTTTATGATATAGGAATGTCCACCATTGGTAATAATTTCAGGAATCACGACCTCTCCTGTAGCGGTGATGTCTACTACTGTAGCATAATAGGATACATTACTAGTTGGAAATTCATTATAGCCTACAGAACCGATAATACTTACGTAATGACCAAATAATTGTTCAGCATCTTGAATCCAGGCATCATATTCCTGTACAGAATATAGTTCATAAGTAACTCCATTAATAGTTAGATTCTGTTCGAAGCTAAGATGATAGTTGGTCCACGACCACACACTCTGTACTCCTGCCACAATGAGGCAGAGCAGAAGAAGGAGCCTACCCCCTACCCCTCCCTGAAGGGATGGGAGTAGATGTTTGAAAAGATTGATAGTTTTCATATCGTTTGTTTTTAAAATAAAATTTAAGTTGATTAGTTTCTGAATGATTGAGTTAGATAGTTAAGAGGTAGGGCCACAAAAAAACGTGGACTAATTACTTCGTCTACGTTCTTTTCAGGTATCTCCCAAACACCATGAGCTACATCTACGAGTAAAAGCCCACGCCATCCGGCGTGAGCATTAACTTTTGCTCCTGTAGCTCTTTTGTCAATTTGGGAGATTTCGAAAAGAACAAGAATCAAAGCTAACGCTTCATCCTATATGTCTTTTGTTCTTTAGGTTTATGTCATAACTCTGAGTTTTTAAGTTTCAAGTTTCAAGTTTCTAGTTCAAAGCGGCAGAGCCGCGGTTCAATGCGTAAATGCGCGGTTCAAGAGGTAAGCGGCAAAGCCGCTGTTGTCTTTATCGATTGCAAAGATAGTGAATATTTTATTTACTTCCAAGAATTTGGACGATTTTTCTTGGGAATGATATAGGAAAGGTAAAACAACACGAACCACAAGGGACAACGTAAAGTTGTCCAAAAGTTGTCTAAGTTCTTTCCCCGCTCCGCTCTGAAAGCGCCCCTGCGGGTCGAGCGGTCTTCATGAGCACACAACTCAGATAGTCTTTACAAAGAGCTCATCAATCCAAAAACAACTTGAACAACAAGGGACAACATAAAGTTGTCCTACGTTGTATATGTTGTCTTAAATCTTAAGAATCCACTACTTAGATAGTCTTTACAAACAAATGGTTTTCGGGATCAAAAAAAGTTTCAGGGTCTAATTGTATATGATTACCAAAGCTTTTGCACTTACAGCGCGAAAACACACCTAAACACACAAAACCCAGGGCGACGCCCTGGGCTATTTGCTTATTGGCCTTTCAGGCCGCTTCATGAAACCATATTGCAGTCAAGGCAAATCGGAGTAGCGGCGGATACGTTTGGCATAGTACTGCCAAAGCAAGGAGTAGCGCTTCCTTTCGGGAATCTCAGCTAAAGCGCGCGACTGCTGGATTCGCTCACGATCGGCAGCGAAATCCTGCTTCCAATGCTTGAAGGCCCGGCGGGCACGATAGATGGCTTTGAAATCGCCATAGTTGCGGTTGAGGATGAGAGTCTGCCAAGCGGCAAGATAGTCGAGGAACCAGCGCCACCGCATCACATGCTTCAATTCATCGTCAGGCAAACACTTGTAGAGCATCGTGAGGTTATTGCGGAAGTTGAGGAACGTCTTCTGCGGATTTCCCTTCGGCAACGTTCCGCCACCCAGATGATACACCACGCTATCGGGCAGACAGACCACCTGCCGACGCATGATATGCAGACGCCAACAAAGATCGATCTCCTCGTTATGGGCAAAATAGCGGCTGTCCAAACCATCTACCAGCCAATAGTCCTTGGAGCGAATGAACAAGCAAGCGCCCGTCGCCCAAAGTACCGTTGTGGCATAGTCGTATTGTCCATTATCGTTTTCAACAGAGTCGAACAAACGCCCACGACAGAAGGGATAGCCATAACGGTCAATGTAACCGCCTGAAGCGCCGGCATACTCGAACTTTCCCTTGTCAACATACGAGAGCAACTTCGGCTGACAAGCAGCAACCTCCTCGTGAGCATCCATATATTCCACGAGCGGCTCCAGCCAATGGTGGGTCACCTCCACATCACTATTCAACAGCACATAATACTCCGCCTCGACCTGTTTCAACGCACGGTTGTAACCATCGGCAAAACCATAGTTCTGGTCGAGGACAATCGTTTGAACTTCGGGATAATGTGTCTGCAGAAATGCCAGCGAGTCGTCGCTCGAAGCATTATCAGCAACGATGATCGTAGCATCGTCACGTGAATACTCAATCACCGAAGGCAGATACTGCTCCAGCATCTTCCGCCCATTCCAATTCAATATAACTATGGCTGTCTTCATCATTTCAACCTTTCAACATTTCAACCTTTAACGCTGTCTTGTCGTGATTGAACTCACCCAAACGGACAGTCATCAGTTGGTTATCATACTCTACACGTGCTTCCTGAGGCGGCAGTTCCACACGGATGTAGTTTCTCGTAAATCCATGCATAGCCTTGCCTCGAGGAGCTTTCTCAAAGAGCACCTCGGCCGTCTGACCGATATGGCGCGCATAGAAAGCCTGCGTCTTCTCGTCGGAGAGTTGCAACAGACGATGCGAACGCAACTTCTTGTCCTGATCGGAAACAACATAGGGAATGCGAAGGGCTGCCGTTCCCGGTCGCTCTGAATAGGGGAACACATGGAGTTGCGTAATATCCAAGCCACTAAGAAACTCGTAACACGCTTCAAAATACTCAGGTGTCTCGCCTCGTGTACCCACCATCACATCAACGCCGATGAAGGCATCGGGCATACGTTCCTTGATGAGTTGTATCTTATGGGCGAAGAGCGCTGTGTCGTATCGGCGATGCATCAGCCGAAGCACCTCATCGCTTCCGCTCTGTAAGGGGATATGGAAATGAGGCATAAACCGACGACTGGTTGCACAGAACTCTATGAGTTCGTCGGTCAGGAGGTTCGGCTCCAAACTGCTGATGCGATAACGGCTGATTCCTTCGACCTCGTCGAGGGCCTTCACCAGATCGAGGAACGACTCGCCTGTAGTATGTCCGAAGTCGCCGATGTTCACTCCTGTGAGAACAATCTCCTTGCCACCTTCGCTTGCCGCCTGACGGGCCTGTTCCACAAGAGATGCGATGCTGGGATTGCGCGAAAAACCTCGGGCGAAGGGAATGGTGCAATAGGTGCAGAAGTAGTCGCAGCCGTCCTGCACCTTCAGGAAATAGCGCGTTCGGTTGCCACGCGAACATGATGGTGCAAAAGTCTTGATGTCACGTGTCTTCTCGACGGCATGCACAACGGGTTCCTTCTGCCCGCTACACCAGGCATCGCTCAGGAACTGAATCAGATTTGCCTTCTCGTTGGCACCCAACACCAAGTCGACACCTTCTATCTTACCAATCGTATAAGGTTCCAACTGGGCGTAACAACCCGTTACCACCACAAATGCATCGGGATGGTTTCTCACCATCCGATGAATAGCCTGCCGGCACTTGTGATCGGCAACCTCCGTGACGGAACAGGTATTGATAAGACAAAGATCAGCCTTTTCGCCCTTACCAGCCGTCCTGACGCCAAGCTGTTGCAGCAACTGCCCGAAAGTCGAAGTCTCCGAGAAGTTCAACTTACAGCCAAGCGTGTAGTACGCCGCAGTCTTACCTTGAAAGGCAGAAGAATCTATCATCTTGTTTTACACCTTATTATATATAATAGTATATGCCATCATTGAAACCATCTGCAAAGGTACGATTAAGAGAGCGAAAAACCAAATTTTTTTAGGTTTTTCCGAGCGATAGTACTTTCGATGGGTACCATCAAAGGTACGAATAAGCGAGCGAAATGCAAAAAGAAAAAGCGTTTTTCTTTTCATTCCCGAGCGAAAGTACCTTCGATGACTTCCATCAAACGCTGGAATTATCTCATCGGCACAAGAGTGAAGAAAACGCAAAAAATACCTGTTTTTGCTAAATTGTGTGGGAGCACAAAATCTTTAACTATTTTTCACTATTTGTAACCTATTGATTATCAACACTTTACAAAAAAGTTACAAAAACAGCAAAAAAAAGTCGCAAAAAAAAGAACAACGTATCAAAAAAATGCTTACCTTTGCAGCGTTTTAATAAACAAATGATTGTTTTACAGATTTAAAAAAGCAAAGAAAATGAAGAAATTAGTTTTTATGTTCGTAGCAATGGCAGCTATCTCGTTCGCATCTTGTGGTAACGCTCAGAAGCCCGCCGAGGTTGTTGAGGAAACTGTTGACACCGCAATGGTTGACACTGCCGCTGTTGACACCGCCGCTGTTGACACTGCTGCTGTAGCTGAGTAATCAGTTAACAAAAAAGCTCGAACTGAAAAAGTGAGAGAATACCGCTGGGTCCAAGACCTGGCGGTTTTTTGTATTTATCTCCTACAAACTCTCAATTTATTATTCTGCATTGTTTGGGGGTTTGAAAAATAGAAATTGACCGCAAAGCGGTCATCGCTCAATAACCGTAGGTCGACGACCTACGGATAAATGGGTAGATGTGAGCATGCACTCTAACAGAGTGCCCCAACAGATGGGCGACCCCGTCAGGGTCGATGGTACTCAATCACAGCAATCCGAGGGTGCTCGCCATGCTCGTACCCTCGGTTATTGATTTTGGACGGCTTCACCGTCCTTTCTTCATAAAGTATTCTGCAGCAATGCAAAATAAATCGTGATTTCTTTTGTATTGCACTCGACTTTTCGTAACTTTGCACCCGTAAATAATAATAAGGTATAAAACAATATGATAACAGTCACAAACCTTGCCATCCAATTTGGAAAGCGCGTTCTGTATAAAGATGTGAACATCAAGTTCACGAGTGGTAACATCTATGGTATCATTGGTGCCAACGGAGCGGGCAAATCGACGCTGCTCAAGGCCATCAGCGGCGAGCTGGAACCCAACAAGGGAACGGTAGAACTGGGTGTCGGCGAACGTCTGTCGGTGCTCTCGCAGGACCACTTCAAGTATGACGAATTCACCGTTATGGACACCGTGCTCATGGGACACCAGCCGCTTTGGGAGAACATGAAGGAACGCGAGGCCCTCTATGCGAAGCCGGAGATGAGCGAGGAGGACGGCAATCGCGCTGCCGACCTGGAGTTGAAGTTCGCAGAGATGAACGGCTGGGAGGCTGAAAGTGAAGCTGCCCAACTGCTGCAGAACCTCGGTGTGAAAGAAGCTCAGCACTATAAACTGATGTCAGAGCTCTCGAACAACGAGAAGGTGCGCGTGATGTTGGCAAAGGCGCTGTTCGGACATCCCGACAACCTGCTGCTCGACGAGCCCACCAACGATCTCGACCTCGATACCGTTCAGTGGCTGGAGGAATACCTGAGTTCGCTCGAGCAATGTGTCCTCGTGGTTAGTCACGACCGTCACTTCCTCGATGCCGTCTCCACACAGACCGTCGATATCGACTTCGGCAAGGTGACCGTCTTCTCCGGTAACTATTCGTTCTGGTACGAATCGTCACAGCTGGCATTGCGTCAGGCTCAGAACCAGCGCATGAAGGCTGAGGAGAAGCGCAAGCAGTTGGAAGAGTTCATCCGCCGTTTCTCTGCCAATGTGGCAAAGTCGAAGCAGACCACTTCGCGCAAGAAGATGCTCGAGAAACTCAACGTTGAGGAGATACGTCCCTCAAGCCGCAAATACCCCGGCATCATCTTCCAGATGGAGCGCGAACCGGGCAACCAGATTCTCGAGGTGGAAGGCCTGAAGGCTGTCGATACTGACGGCACCGTGCTCTTCGACAACGTGTCGTTCAACATCGAACACGGACAAAAGACTGTGTTCCTATCCCACAACCCGAAGGCGATGACGGCACTCTTCGAGATTATCAATGGCAACCGCCAGGCTGACGCAGGTACTTTCAAATGGGGCATCACCATCACAACAGCCTATCTCCCACTCGACAACACTGAGTTCTTCCAGAGCGACTTGAACCTCGTTGACTGGCTCTCGCAATACGGTCCCGGCAACGAAGTGGTGATGAAGGGCTACTTAGGCCGCATGCTGTTCAAGCAGGAGGAAGTAGAGAAGAAGGTGAACGTGCTCTCGGGAGGTGAGAAGATGCGATGCATGATTGCCCGCATGCAGCTGAAGAATGCCAACTGCCTCATCCTCGACACGCCCACCAACCACCTCGACCTTGAGTCGATTCAAGCTTTCAACAACAACCTCATACAGTTCAAGGGAAACATTCTGTTTGCTTCCCACGACCACGAATTCATCCAGACCGTAGCCGACCGTATCATCGAGCTCACGCCCAACGGCACCATAGACAAACTGATGGACTACGACGACTACATCTACGATGAGCAAATCAAGGAGCAGAAGGCTCGCATGTATGGAAATTGAGAAATGGTTCAACTCAAAACTGACATTGGCACGTTATTTGTATGAGGCTGTTTAGGAACAAAAAACAAAAAATCATGGACGAAGAAAGAAACATCAATATCGAAGACGGAAGCCTGGAGGAAGAACAGAATGCCTCGCAGGCTACTGAGAACCAGAGCGAAGAGGCTGCCGAGGAGCAAGCCCAAGTCGATGAAAACACACCGGAAACAGACGCCGACAACGAACAGGACGAAGAAAAAGACCCGCTCGACGCTGCTCTCGACGAGATTGCCAAGCTCAAGGATCAGCTTCTGCGCACCATCGCTGAATTCGAGAATTACAAGAAGCGCACTTTGAAGGAAAAGGCTGAGCTCATCCTCAACGGCGGCGAGAAGACCATCACCGCCATCCTGCCCGTGCTCGACGACTTTGAGCGCGCACTTGCTGACACGCACACCGACGACCCTGCCGCCATCAAGGAAGGAATGGACCTCATCTTCAAGAAGTTCATTAAAACCCTCGAAGGCCTCGGTGTCAAGAAGATCGAGACACAGGATCAGGATTTCGACGTCGACTATCACGAAGCCATCGCGATGGTTCCCGGTATGGGCGACGACAAGAAGGGCAAGGTCATCGACTGCGTACAGACAGGCTACATGCTCAACGATAAAGTAATCCGACATGCGAAAGTCGCTGTAGGTCAATAAATTACCAATTACAGAATGGCAAAGAGAGATTACTACGAAGTACTTGGTGTAGACAAGAAGGCCAGCGAAGACGATATCAAGAAAGCCTATCGCAAGATTGCCATCAAATACCACCCTGACCGCAACCCTGGTGACAAGACAGCCGAAGAGAAATTCAAGGAGGCTGCCGAAGCCTACAGTGTGCTCAGCGACAAGCAGAAACGCCAGCAGTACGACCAGTTCGGATTCGACGGACCCAACATGGGCGGCGGCTTCGGAGGCTTTGGCGCAGGTGGATTCTCAATGGATGACATCTTCTCGATGTTTGGTGATGTGTTCGGCGGACGCGGTGGATTCAGTGGTTTCAGCGGTTTTGGCGGCAGCCAGAAAGCCCAGTATCGCGGCACCGACCTTCGTTTGAAAGTACGTCTTACCCTGCAGGAGATCTCCACAGGCGTAACCAAGAAGTTCAAAGTCAGAAAGGACATCGTGTGTTCCGAGTGCAACGGCAGCGGAGCCCAGAAAGGAAGCGGCAGCGAGACCTGTCCTACCTGTCACGGACAAGGCTACACCGTGCGCACCGTGCGCTCCATATTGGGCATGATGCAGACGCAGAGCGAATGTCCGACGTGTCACGGTGAAGGCACTGTCATCAAGAACAAGTGCCCCCACTGCAGCGGCCAGGGCATCGTGAAGGGCGAGGAAGTCGTTGAAATCAACATCCCCGCAGGCGTTGCCGAGGGAATGGTCGTCAACGTGCCGGGCAAGGGAAACGCAGCTCCGCACAACGGAGTTCCCGGCAACATACAAGTCTTTGTTGAGGAGGAGCCTAACGACACCTTCGTCCGCGATGGTCAGGACATCATCTACAACCTGCTGCTCGACTTCCCGACAGCTGCTCTGGGCGGTGAGATAGATATACCAACCATCGAGGGCACTAAGGTGAAAATCAAAATTGAGCCAGGCACTCAGCCCGGCAAGACGCTCCGTCTGCGCGGCAAAGGACTGCCGGCTGTGCAAGGCTACGGCAGCGGGCGCGGCGATCTGGTCGTGCAAGTGAGCGTCTATGTGCCGAAGACTCTCGACCGCAACGAGCGCCAGACGCTCGAGCAACTGCGCGACAGCGACAACTTCAAGGGTGATGCCTCAACCAAGCAGTCCATCTTCGAGAAGTTCAAGAACTACTTTAGTTAAGGAGTTTAGGAGTGTCCTACGAGGAAGTCATACAATATCTCTACAACGCCACACCGGTGTTCGAACACATCGGGGCGGCGGCCTATAAGCCTGGTCTGCAGACCACCGAGACCCTCGACGCCCACTACGGACACCCCCATCAGCACTACAAGACCATCCATGTGGCAGGCACCAATGGCAAGGGGTCTGTTTCCCACTCGCTGGCAAGCATCCTGCAGGAAGCTGGCTTGCGCGTCGGGCTCTACACCTCGCCTCACCTTGTTGACTTCCGCGAGCGCATCCGCGTGAACGGCGAGTGCATACCCGAGCAATACGTCATCGACTTTGTAGAGGACTTCATCGTTTGGAACAACGCTGACCAGAATAGCGACGTTCTTCATCCATCATTCTTCGAGCTTACAACAGCTTTGGCATTCAAATATTTTGCTGATGCTCATGTGGATGTGGCTGTTATCGAAGTAGGCTTGGGCGGACGACTGGATTGCACGAACATCATCAGTCCGGAACTCTGCATCATCACCAATATCGCCCTCGACCACACGCAATTCCTCGGTTCGACACTTGCCGAGATCGCATCCGAGAAGGCAGGCATCATCAAGCCAAGAGTACCCGTCGTCATTGGCGAGACAACACCTGAGACACGGCCCGTATTTGAGCAAAAGGCACTTCAAGAACAGGCACCCATTATCTTTGCCGAGGAATACCCGATGCCCTCTCCCCTGCCCGACTTCGAACTCAAAGGCAATTACCAAGAACGAAACCTCCGCACCATCCTCTGCGCTGCCAGCCAGCTGTCTCGTTTGTTGCAACTTGATGGCAACATCGCCTCAGCTCTTTCCCATGTCTGTGAAAACACCGGGCTGATGGGACGTTGGCAGACGCTCCGGCGGCAGCCACTCGTCATTTGCGACACAGGCCACAACCCAGCCGCCTGGCAATACCTTGCCCCACAAATCGCATCGCAACCCTGTCGGCAGCTGCGCATCGTCTTCGGGATGGTCGACGATAAGGACATTGACACCGTACTCGCCATGTTGCCCAAGCACGCCTGCTACTATTTCACGCAGGCTTCCACACACCGAGCCATTCCAGCAGAACACGTTGCAGAACTCGCCCGCCGTCATCAGCTCAACGGCGACACATACCCCTCTGTAGCAGAAGCCTATCAGGCAGCCTTTGCCGATGCTCATCACGACGACTTTATCTTCATCGGCGGAAGCAGCTATGTCGTCGCTGATTTGCTCTCCAGCAATGCTTTCGCAAGCCAAGAATAATGCTTCTGGAGGCTAACTACAATGCTTTCAGACGCTTAGAACAATGCTTTCGCAGTCCAAGAACAATGCTTTGGGAGGTCGAAAGCAATGCTCCAGGAGGCTGAGAACAATGCTCTTAGAGGCTGGAAACAATGCCTTGAGCGTCTAAGAACATTGCTTTTTCCACTTCAGGTCATTCTTCTTGCCACGTTGTTTTTTGCTAGGCAAAAAAGCCTTTAATTGTTTTTAACGCAGGCGAAGAGTCACTTTTTTGACAATAAGTTTGCTATTGTCATTTTTTTTTGCTTATTTTGCAGGATAGTATCATTCAACTAAAAACTGTAACAATCATGAACACAATGGAAACAGCGAATCTCTGTGGTCTGAAGCGTGAAGACTTCCAGACCACTGTCAACGGCAAACAAACCGATCTTTACATTTTGAAGAACAGTCTGGGCAATGAAGTTGCCATCACCAACTATGGAGGCGCCCTCGTTGCCATTATGGTTCCCGACCGCGACGGCAACTATGCCAACGTCATTCAGGGACACGACACCATAGAAGGAGTCATCAACAGTCCGGAACCCTATCTCTCTACACTTATCGGCCGATATGGCAACCGCATCTGCCGCGGCAAGTTCCAGCTCAACGGCAAGAAGTATGAGCTCGCCATCAACAATGGTCCCAACGCCCTTCATGGCGGTCTGAAAGGCTGGAACGCCAAGGTTTGGGAAGCCCTCCAGATGAATGATAAGACGCTCGTCCTGAAGTACGTAAGTCCTTATGGCGAAGAGGGTTATACCGGCGAGATGAAAGTAACGGTTGTATATACTTTCACTGATGAAAACGAACTCGTCATCGAGTATATGGCACAGACCAACAAGAAGACCATTCTGAACCTCACCAGCCACGGATTCTTCTCGCTGCAGGGAATTGCCAACCCCACTCCCACTATCGACGACCAGATCTGCCAGATCAACGCCGATTTCTATCTCCCCATCGACGACACTTCTATTCCTACTGGTGAAATCCGCTTCGTGAAGGGTACACCATTCGACTTCCGTGAGCCGAAGCCCGTGGGCCGGGACATCGATGCCGACGACGAACAGATCAAGAACGGTGCCGGCTACGACCACTGCTACGTGCTCAACAAGAACGAGGAAGGCGAGCTGAGCTTTGCCGCACGCCTCGTGGAGCCGAAGAGCGGACGCACGATGGAGGTCTACACCACTGAGCCGGGCGTACAGCTCTACTCCGACAACTGGGCCGACGGCTATGAGGGCCAGCATGGTGCCACCTTCCCCCGCCGCTCGGGCATCTGCTTCGAGTGCCAGCACTTCCCCGATTCTCCCAACCGTCCCTACTTCCCCAGCGTTGTGCTGCTTCCGGGCCAGGAGTATCGCCAGAAGACCATCTACAAGTTCGGCATCGACAAATAATCTTCGACAACTTTAATTACACAAATCAATAATCTAAAAACGTAAAAAGCTATGGACATTGAATTCGTAAGAAGTCGCTTCATCAAGCACTTCGATGGTAAAACCGGTAACATCTATGCATCGCCGGGCCGTATCAACCTGATTGGTGAGCACACCGACTACAATGGTGGTTTCGTATTCCCGGGTGCCGTCGACAAAGGCATCATGGCAGAGATGCGCCCCAACGGAACTGAGAGCACCATCCGCGCTTACTCTATCGACCTGAAGGACCGCGTGGACTTCGACTTCCACGACGGACAAGGCCCCCGCGCCTCATGGGCTCGCTACATCTACGGCATCACGCTGGAGATGGAGAAGCTGGGTGTTCCCGTGAAAGGATATAACATTGCCTTCGCCGGCGATGTGCCCCTCGGAGCTGGAATGTCGTCGTCGGCAGCTATGGAGAGCTGCTTTGCCTGCGGTCTGAACGACCTCTTCGGCGACAACAAGGTTTCAAAGTGGGACATCGTGCTTGCCGGACAGGCCACTGAGCACAACTACTGCGGTGTGAACTGCGGTATCATGGACCAGTTTGCTTCGGTATTCGGACAGGAAGGCAAGCTCATGCGCCTCGACTGCCGCAGCCGTGAATTTGAATACTTCCCCTTCAACCCGCAGGGCTACAAGCTCGTTCTGCTCAACTCCTGCGTGAAGCACGAGCTGGCAGGCTCGCCCTACAACGACCGCCGCAACTCTTGCGAGAACGTTGTGAAGCACATCGCCGCCAAGCATCCGGAAGGAAAGTTCGAGACGTTGCGCGACTGCACATGGGAACAGCTCGACGAGGTACGTGCTGAAGTCGGCGAGGAAGACTACAAGCGTGCACACTTCGTGCTCGGCGAGAAGGACCGCGTGCTGGCCGTTTGCGACGCATTGGTAGCAGGCGACTACGAAACCGTCGGCAAGAAGATGTATGAGACCCACTACGGACTGTCGAAGGAGTATGAGGTGAGCTGCGAAGAGCTCGACTTCCTCAACGACGTAGCCAAGGAATGTGGCGTCACCGGTTCGCGCATCATGGGCGGTGGCTTCGGCGGCTGCACCATCAACCTCGTGAAGGATGAGCTCTACGACGAGTTCATCAAGACAGCTTGCCAGAAGTACTTCGACAAGTACGGCAAGGCTCCGAAGGTCTATGACGTGGTGATCAGCGATGGTTCGCGCAAGATCTGCTAAGCCAAGGAACCGTAAATAGTAAATCATAAATCCGTAAATCGTAAATCAACAACAATGAGTACAAGTAAAAATACCAATCTCGTGGCGATTATCACCATGTGTTTCATCTTCGCCATGATCAGCTTCGTTACCAACATGGGCGCACCATTTGGCAACATCTGGGGCTTCAAGTACGAATTTGCTGCTTCGTGGGGTAACCTCATGAACTTCGTGGCTTACCTCTTCATGGGTATTCCTTCGGGTATGCTGCTGAAGAAGATCGGCTACAAGAAGACTGCTCTGGCCGCTCTGCTCGTGGGTATCGTAGGTCTTGGCCTGCAGTACCTCTCCAGCATCTATGGCGACAACATCAAGGTGAACGAAGTCGGTGGCACCGTTGTGGCACTGAACCTCTACATCTACCTGCTTGGTGCACTGGTGTGCGGCTTCTGCGTCTGCATGCTCAACACTGTTGTCAACCCCATGCTCAACATGCTGGGCGGCGGTGGCAACAAGGGTAACCAGCTCATCCAGATCGGTGGCACGCTGAACTCGCTGACCGCTACCCTCACCCCGCTGCTTGCCGGTGTGCTCGTGGGTACCGTCACCGAGAACACGTCGATGACCGACGTCTCTCCCCTGCTCTTCATCGGTATTGCTGTGTTCGCCATCTCGTTCATCATCATCAGCCGTGTGAAGATTCCCGAGCCCAACTTCGGTGAGAGTGAATCGCTGATGGATTCCATGAAGGGCGCACTCCGCTTCCGTCACCTCATCCTCGGCGTCATCGCCATCTTCTTCTATGTGGGTATTGAGATCGGTATTCCTATGGAGCTGAACTTCTATGTCACCGATATGGGCTTCGACGGCTCTGCCGCACTTGGTGGAACACTCGCCGCCAGCTACTGGTTCATGATGCTTATCGGACGTTTCTCGTCGACGCTGATCTCCGGTAAGGTGAGCACGAAGACACAGATGACTACCGTAGCAACCGTAGCCATCATCCTGTTGCTCATCGCCATCTTCCTGCCCGAGAGCGTAGCCGTCACCATCAAGGGTCACGCCGTACCGATGAAGGTATTCTTCATTGCTGCCTGCGGACTCTGCACATCCATCATGTGGGGTGGAATCTTCAACCTCTCTGTCGAAGGTCTGGGCAAGTACACCGAGGCTGCTTCCGGTATCTTCATGATGATGGTCGTCGGTGGTGGTCTGATGCCTTGGCTGCAGGACATCATCGCCAAGTCGAGCGGTGCCATCACCAGCTATTGGCTGCAGGTGGCAATGGTGGCCTACATCCTGTTCTACGCCCTCATCGGCTGCAAGAACGTCAACAAGGACATCAAGGTGGACTAATCCGCCGAACTTTGTAATCCACATTATTTACGCCGGCCCTCTGAAATGGGCTGGCGTTTTTTTTGCTTTTTCGCCAGAAATGTGTATCTTTGCAACATCATCAGACTATCAACCTATAAAACCAACAAAAACAATGAGAAAGACTATTATCACTTTGCTGTTTGCATGCGCAGCTCTGTTCACGTTCAACGCATGCGTCGTGTCGGAGAAGAAGCTTACCGACAAAGTGCAGGAAGCCATCATCGATGCCGAGAAGCAAGAAGGTAACACATTGGAAATCACTGAGTTCGACCTTGGCGAGAAGACCGGCAAGGACTATAAGGGCGTGCTGAAGGGAACGCTCAACGGCGAGAGCGTCGTCTACGATGTCACCGTCAACGACGAGGGTAGCGACTTCGACGTCGACTGGGAGCTGCGTAAGTAGTATTTCCGGTTTGTGTGTTTACCGATGCGTGGGAACTCACTCGCTATAGTTGTGGTCCATCACAAGTGCAAACGTCACGTCGGGGAAACGCTTCTGCAAGTCATCATTCAACGTCTTCATGAAGGCCGCCTCGTCCTTCACCGTGTCCTTCGGCACGATGTCGAGGGTCACCCGCCGCTGGTCTTCATAGTAGTAGAATGCATGCACCTGCATCACCTCTTCATAGCTGCTCACCACCTTCATCACCTCACTCTGCAGCTTGGCATGCAGGCTGTTGCCCGTGTGGATGGCATAGATACCCACGGTCAGAATGACGTGGAACTTCTCGTAGATGCGCTGTGAAATGGCGCGTGTCAGCCCGTGTATCTCGCGGGCTGTCATTGTGTCAGGCACATTCACGTGAAGCGAGCCGATAATCGTGTCGGGGCCGTAGCTGTTCATGATGATATCGAACACCCCGTGCACCTGGTCGAAGCTCATCACCTCCTCCTTCAGCTGTGCGACGAACTCTGGCGAGATACGGCTTCCCAGCAGTTCGTTCACGGGCGACGAGAGCATCTCCCAGCCCGCCTTCAGGATGACAAGCGAGATCAGGATGCCGAAGATGCCGTCGAGGTTCACGCCCCACAGCAGCATAATGCCTGCCGATACCAGCGTGGCAAGCGTCACAACGGCATCGAACAGCGCGTCGGCACCGCTGGCTATGAGCGCATCGCTCTTCAGCCGTACGCCCTCACTCCTCACGTAGCGGCCCAGCAACAGCTTCACCACGATAGCTGCCACGATGACGATAAGCGTGGCGGTGGTATAGGTAGGCACCGTCGGCTCAATGACCTTTCTCACCGATGCCACCAGCGAGCCTACACCTGCCATCAGCACGATCACCGCGATGATGATAGCGCTGAAATACTCGATGCGGCCGTGACCGAACGGATGATTATGGTCGGCAGGGCGTTCTGAGAGCTTTGCGCCGGCAATCGTGATTACCGACGACAACACATCGCTCAGGTTGTTCACCGCATCCATCACGATGGCTATCGAGCCCGCGATGAGTCCCACCGCAGCCTTAAACGTCGCCAGCAGCACATTCGCCACTATTCCCACGACGCTCGTCCGAATAATCTGCTTGCTTCTCTCCATATCTTGTAACGATATCGTATGAAAAACCATTACCGTTTTAATGCTGCAAAGATAGCGATTATTTCCGAAACGGCAAAAGGAAAAGGCCTAAACATCATAAAAAAGAAAACACTCTCTGAAGTCAAAATGGTTACTATCGCGTAATAAATACTACGGAGCATTGCTCTACACCCTACGGAGCACGCCTCTGTATGTTACGGAGCACGCCTCTGTATGTTACGGAGCACTGCTCTATATACCTATGGAGCAATGCTCCAGAGGGTACGGAGGCATGCTCCATATAAACTGGGGTTATGCTGAAGCAGTTGCGAATGCAGAAGGGGAAAACATAAAAAATCTAAAAACTGCAAGTTTCTGGAAAAAAGTTGAGGAATAATGATGGGAGTTTCAAGAAAAAGTTGTAATTTTACACCAAAATTTATTGATAGACCAAAAATTGAAACACTAACTTAATTTCATTTATTTATGACAAGCTTGAAAACATTATTGATTGGAGCAGGCGTGGCAACGATGCTGCTTGCTTCGTGTGGTAACGGCGGTAAGACTCTCTCGGGTCTTGATCCTGCCAAGTTTGACACCGTCATCAACGAGAAGCCCGTCAAGTTGTACACGCTGACCAACAAGAAGGGTCTCGAGGTGTGCATCACCAACTTCGGCGGACGCGTGGTGTCGCTGATGGTTCCCGACCGTCAGGGCAACTTCATCGACGTGGTGCTGGGCTACGACAACATCGCCCAGTATGCCGACACGGTGAACTCACCGAGCGACTTCGGTGCTACCATCGGCCGTTATGCCAACCGCATCAACAAGGGCCAGCTGACTATCGCCGGCGAGAAGATCCAGCTGCCGGTGAACAACTTCGGACACTGTCTGCACGGAGGTCCTTCGGGCTGGCAGTATCAGGTTTACGACGCTGAGCAGATCGACGACCAGACGCTGAAGCTCACCATCGTATCTCCCGATGGCGACAACAACTTCCCCGGCACGGTGACGGCTATTGCAACCTACAAGCTCACCGACGACAACGCTCTCGACTGCACCTTCGAGGCCACGACCGACAAGGAAACCGTGATCAACATGTGCAACCACTCGTACTTCACGCTGACGGGCGATCCCTCGCAGCCTGGCACGAACATGGAGCTCTACGTGAACGCTGCCAAGATGACTCCCGTGGACACCACCTACATGACCACCGGCGAGCTGCGCGACGTCTACGGCTCTTCGCTCGACTACAACAAGCCCCGTCCCCTCTACGAGATGATTGCCGACACCACCGAGCATCAGATCAAGTATGCCGGCGGCTACGACCACAACTACGTGCTGAACACCTATAAGGACGGCAAGGGCAACGACCAGATGGTGGCTGCCAGCCTCTACGACAAGAACACCGGTATCTTCCTGCAGGTTTACACCAACGAGCCTGGCATCCAGGTCTATACAGGCAACTTCCAGGGCACGGGTATCGCCTGCAAGCACGGCATCAAGTATCCGAAGCACGTCAGCGTTTGCCTGGAGACTCAGAAGTATCCCGACTCACCAAACAAGGTGGCCAAAGGCTGGCCCAGCCCGTATCTGAAGCCGGGCGAGAAGTACATGAGCCACTGCGTGTATAAGTTCTCGACAAAATAAACAATTGTAAATAGTCAATCATTAAATAGTAAATATCTTTATGAACTGGAACGCAAAAGAATTTATTTGGGTCGACTGGTTGGTGATGGCCATTGGCATTCTGGCAATAGTATGGCTGGTTTATCGCGCAATCAAGAAAGACAAGGAAAAGATGAAAGGTGCCGACTCGCAGGACTACCTGTTCGGCAAGGGTGAACCCTGGTATGTGATCGGTATGGCTATCTTCGCCGCCAACATCGGATCGGAGCACCTCGTAGGTCTCGCCGGTACCGGTGCTAAGGACGGTGTGGGTATGGCCCACTGGGAGATGCAGGGCTGGATGATCCTCATCCTCGGCTGGCTATTCGTACCGTTCTATCAGCTGCTCAACAACAAGATGGGCAAGATTATCACGATGCCCGACTTCCTGAAGTTCCGCTACACCCAGCGCACGGGTTCGTGGCTCTCCATCATCACCCTCGTAGCCTACATCCTGACAAAGGTCAGTGTGACTGCATTCACAGGTGGTATCTTCTTCAAATACCTGCTTGGCCTGCCGTTCTGGTGGGGTGCTCTCGGCCTAATCCTCATCACAGCCATCTTCACCGTATTCGGCGGCATGAAGGGTGTGATGACGATGTCGGCCATCCAGACACCTATTCTTATTATAGGTTCCTTCCTCGTGCTGTTCCTCGGATTGAACACACTTGGTCATGGAAGCATCACCGAGGGATGGAGCATCATGATGGACTATTGCCGCAGTCTGCACGACGGATACGGTACCACACACATGTTCCACTGGGCCGACATCAACGCCTCTGGTAAACCCGACCCACTCTACCATGAGTATCCGGGATTCGTTGTATTCATCGGAGCCTCCATCATCGGCTTCTGGTACTGGTGTACCGACCAGCACATCGTGCAACGTGTACTCGGACAAACCAAGGGCGAGGACAACAGCGTAGTGATGAAGCGTGCACGCCGCGGTTCTATCGCTGCAGGTTACTTCAAGCTGCTGCCCGTGTTCATGTTCCTCATTCCCGGTATGGTGGCCATCGCACTCTCCAATGATCCATCGAGCGGAATCCTCATGGACATTAACAACCACGATCAGACCGACGGTGCCTTTGCTATGATGGTGAAGAACATCCTGCCTGCCGGTATCAAGGGCTTTGTGACCATCGGCTTCATCTGCGCTCTCGTCACTTCGCTCGCCGCCTTCTTCAATAGCTGTGCCACTCTGTTCACTGAGGATTTCTACAAACCCATGAAGAAGGGCTTGAGCGAAGCTCACTACGTGCTCGTTGGCCGTATCGCTACTGTTGTGGTGGTGATTCTGGGTCTGCTCTGGCTCCCTGTAATGATGGGAATGGGCAACCTCTACAGCTACCTGCAGGGCATCCAGTCGCTGCTGGCACCGGCTATGGTGGCAGTGTTCACGCTCGGTATCCTGTCTAAGAAGATTAGCCCGAAGGCTGGTGAGTGGGGTCTTATCGGTGGCTTCGTCATCGGTATGCTTCGCCTGGTGACCAATGTCATCACCGATACGGGCAGCAAGGTTATGGAAGGTGCCTTCTGGGAGAACACCGCCTGGTTCTGGCAGACCAACTGGCTCGTCTTCGAGTGCTGGTTGCTCGTGTTCATCGTGGCTCTCATGGTGGTAGTCAGCTTCTTTACACCTGCTCCGTCGAAGGCACAGGTTGAAGCCATCACCTTCACGCCGGAGTACCGCAAGCAGATTCGCGAGAGCTGGGGCTTCTGGGACATCGTCGCCACGCTTGGCGTCATTGCCCTCTGCGCCTGCTTCTATGCTTACTTCTGGTAATCGTGAGTAGTGAGTAATCAGTAATCAAGTCTTGAGAAATGACTCAATACTATCGTGAACATTCGAAGGTCTGGGTGTCGGTGGATTGCATCGTGTTCGGATTCGAGAACAACCATCTGAAGCTGCTCATCGGGCGGCGTCAGATGGACCCCGGACGCGGAGAATGGTCACTCTACGGAGGATTCGTCAGAGACGACGAGAGCCTCGACGACGCAGCCTATCGTGTGCTGCGCGACCTCACGGGACTTAAAAAGACTTACATGAAGCAGGTGGGCGCGTTTGGAGCCATCGACCGCGACCCCGGCGAGCGCGTCATCTCGGTGGCCTACTGCGCGCTGATCAACGTCGCCGACTACGACGACAAGCTGCGCCAGCAGTACGGAGTGGAATGGGTGGACCTCGACAAGCTGCCGAAGCTATACTCCGACCACAATCAGATGGTCAGCAAGGCCATCAGCCTGCTGCGACGCCGCATCAAGACCGAGCCGCTCAGCTTCAATCTGCTGCCCGACCTCTTCACGCTCACACAGCTGCAACACGTCTACGAGGCCATTCTCGGCGACGGCATCGACAAGCGCAACTTCCGCAAGCGCATCAAGCAAATCGACTTCATCGAGAAGACTGAACTTATCGACAAGAAGACCTCGAAGCGCGGAGCCGCCCTCTACCGCTTCAACAAGAAGCTCTATGCCGACGATCCGACGTTCAAGCTGTAATACGCAAACCAAACTTAAATCACAAAGACAATTATGCTTGAAGAACTGAAAGAAAAAGTATTCCGTGCAAACCTCGACCTGGTAAAGCACAACCTGGTGATCTTCACCTGGGGTAATGTCTCAGGCATCGACCGCGAGAAGGGCCTGGTGGTCATCAAGCCATCGGGTGTCGACTACGACACGATGAAGGCCTCCGACATGGTCGTCGTCGACCTCCAGACAGGTGAAGTGGTGGAAGGCGACCTCAACCCGTCATCCGACACGCCCACACACCTCGTGCTCTACAGGACATATCCCGAGATAGGCGGCGTCGTGCACACACACTCCACCTATGCTACCGCATGGGCACAGGCCGGGCGCGACATCCCCAACATCGGCACTACACATGCTGACTATTTCCACGATGCCATCCCCTGCACCGACGATATGACGGAGGCTGAGGTGAAAGGCAACTACGAACTGGAAACGGGCAATGTCATCGTGAAGCGCCTCACCTACGGCAAGATCAATCCCGTCCACACGCCAGGCGTGCTCGTGAAGAACCACGGACCCTTCTCGTGGGGCAAGGACGCCGACAACGCCGTCTACAACGCTGTGGTGATGGAACAAGTGGCAAAGATGGCCTTCGTGTCGTTTGCCGTCAACCCGCACACCACGATGAACCCGCTGCTCATCGAGAAACACTTCTCGCGCAAGCACGGGCCCAACGCCTACTACGGTCAGAAGAAGAAATAAAGCCTCCCCCTACCCCCTCCAAAAAGAGGGGGAGCTAGGAAATCAGTAGTCAATGATATGTGGAGAAAGAGAACTATCGTCCTTTAACTTCCGAAAATCGAATTACTAACATTATTAAATAACTAAAGACCCATGCCCCTATATGGTCTTCCCCCCTTGGGGGGATAAGAGGGGGGCCTAAATTATGTTTAAAGATTATGAAATTTGGTGGGTGACTGGCGCACAGTTGCTCTATGGTGGTGATGCCGTGATTGCCGTCGACGCCCACAGCAAGGAAATGGTAGCTGGCCTGAACGATGGTGGCAACATCCCCGTGAAGATTGTCTACAAGGGCACAGCCAACAGCTCGAAGGAAGTCGAGCAGGTGATGCTGGCTGCCAACAACGACGAGAAGTGTATCGGTATCATCACATGGATGCACACCTTCTCGCCCGCCAAGATGTGGATCAAGGGTCTGCAGCAGCTGCAGAAGCCCCTACTCCACTTCCACACACAGTACAATGCCGAAATCCCCTGGGACGCCATCGACATGGACTTCATGAACCTGAACCAGAGCGCTCACGGCGACATCGAGTTCGGACACATCTGCACTCGCATGCGCGTGGCTCGCAAGGTGGTCTGCGGCTACTGGAAGGACGAAAAGGCTCAGAAGCAGATTGCCGTCTGGGCTCGCGTTGCTGCCGGTGTTGCCGATGCTCACAACGTACGCTGCCTGATGTTCGGTATGAACATGAACAACGTTGCTGTGACCGATGGCGACCGCGTGGAGTTCGAACAGCGCATGGGATATCATGTTGACTACTATCCCGTTTCCAGCCTCATGGAGTACTTCAAGAAGGTGACCGACGCTGAGGCCGACGAACTCGTTGAGGAGTACAAGAAGCTCTACACCATCAAGATCGATGAGTGCGGCGAGAAGGTTTATTGGGAGAAGGTGCACAACTCAGCAAAGGCTGAGATTGCCCTGCGCCGCGTGCTGAAGGATGAGGGCGCTACTGCCTTCACCACCAACTTCGACGACCTCGGCGGTGCCGACATCGACGATCCCAACTTCCTCGGCTTCGACCAGATTCCCGGACTGGCCTCACAGCGCCTCATGGAAGAAGGCTACGGCTTCGGTGCCGAGGGCGACTGGAAGACCGCCTGCCTGTTCCGCACACTTTGGGTGATGCAGCAGGGCATGCCTACAGGCTGCTCGTTCCTTGAGGACTACACGCTGAACTTCGCCGGCGACCGCTCTTCGTGCCTGCAGAGCCACATGCTCGAGATCTGCCCGCTCATCGCTGTCGACAAACCCAAGCTCGAGGTACACTTCCTCGGCATCGGCATCCGCAAGCAGGAGACCGCACGCCTCGTCTTCACCTCGAAGACCGGTCCTGGCATCAAGGCTACCGTCGTTGACCTCGGCAATCGCTTCCGCCTGATCTCGCAGGAGGTAGAGTGCATCGAGCCGAAGCCCATGCCTCACCTGCCCGTTGCCAGCGCCCTGTGGATTCCTCAGCCTACCTTCGAGATTGGTGCTGCCGCATGGATTCTCGCAGGTGGTACTCACCACAGCGCCTTCTCCTACGACATCAACGAGGAGTACTGGGAGGACTTCGCCGAGATGGTTGGCATCGAGTACATCAAGATCAACAAGAAGACCAACATCGCCGACTTCAAGCAGACTCTCCGCAACAACGAAGTGTATTTCATGCTCAACAAAGCTTTGAAGTAACCTAATCACAGAGCACACGGAGAAGACAGAGGACACAGAGATGAATTGTTAAGTGGAGGATGATAAGCAAAGAGAGATTAGAACACTTGAACGCTCATGACCTACCTCAAGCTAACCCAAATGAATTTGGGATTGCTCATCAACTTCAACGTCCCCCGTCTCGTTGACGGTATCAAACGAAGAGTAAGTGGCTAATCGACAAGGCTGATCAACAGATTCAATCAAGATAGCTATTCAACAAGACCAATCAACAAGTCTAATAAAACTCTGTGCTCTCCGTCTTCTCTGTGCTCTCTGTGCATAATAAATTATGTTTATGAATGCAAAGAATGTAATCGAATCGGGTAAGGCCATTCTCGGCATCGAGTTTGGCTCTACCCGTATCAAGGCCGTCCTCATCGACCAGGACAACAAGCCCATTGCACAGGGCTCGCACGAGTGGGAGAACCAACTCGTCGACGGACTCTGGACATACAGCATCGAGGCCATCTGGAACGGACTGCAGGACTGCTATGCCGACCTGCGCAAGGACGTGAAGGCACAATACGACTGCGAAATCGAAAACCTCGCCGCCATCGGCATCTCTGCCATGATGCACGGCTACATGGCTTTCAACGAGCAGCAGGAGATTCTCGTGCCCTTCCGCACGTGGCGTAACACCAATACCGGCAAGGCTGCTGCCGAGCTCTCCAAGCTCTTCAACTACAACATCCCCCTGCGTTGGAGCATCAGCCATCTGTATGAGTGCATCCTCGAGGAGAACGAGCACGTGAAGGACATCAAGTATCTCACCACGCTGGCTGGCTACATCCATTGGCAGCTCACAGGTGAGTTCGTGCTCGGCGTCGGCGATGCTTCGGGAATGATTCCCGTCGATCCCGCCACGAAGACCTACGATGCTGAGATGGTTCGCAAGTTCGACGAGCTCATCGCTCCGCGCGGCTACTCGTGGAAGCTGCTCGACATCCTGCCCAAGTCGCTGAACGCTGGCGAAGCTGCTGGCGTGCTCACCGAGAAGGGTGCCAAGAGTCTCGATCCCAGCGGACACCTGAAGGCTGGCGTTCCCCTCTGCCCGCCCGAAGGCGATGCAGGAACGGGTATGGTGGCCACCAATGCCGTGAAGCAGCGCACGGGTAATGTCTCGGCAGGTACATCATCGTTCTCGATGATCGTATTGGAGAAGCCTCTTTCGAAGCCCTACGAGCCCATCGACCTCGTCACCACTCCTGACGGCTCGCTCGTCGCAATGGTTCATTGCAACAACTGCACCAGCGATATCAACGCCTGGGTAGGCCTGTTCAAGGAGTATCAGCAGCTGCTCGGTGTGCCCGTCGACATGGGTGCAATCTACACCAAGCTCTTCAATGCAGCTCTCGAGGGCGATGCCGACTGCGGAGGCCTGATGGCCTACAACTATGTCTCTGGTGAGCCCGTCACGGGTCTTGCCGAGGGCCGTCCCCTCTTCGTGCGCTCTGCCAACGACAAGTTCTCGCTCGCCAACTTCATGCGTGCACAGCTCTACGGAGCCATCGCCGTGCTGAAGTTCGGCAACGACATCCTGTTCAAGGAAGAGCAGATCAAGGTGGATCGCATCACCGGTCACGGCGGCTACTTCAAGACCGCAGGCGTAGGACAGCGCATGCTTGCTGCCGCCCTCAACTCGCCCATCTCCGTTATGGAGACCGCTGGCGAAGGCGGAGCGTGGGGTATCGCCCTGCTCGCAGGCTATCTGGTGAACAAACAGGGTAAGAACCTTGCCGACTACCTCGAGGACGTAGTCTTCGCAGGCAATACCGGCACCGAGATTGCCCCCACCGCCAACGACGTAGCAGGCTTCAACCGCTACATCGAAGCCTACAAGCAAGGTCTCGCTATCGAGCAGGCAGCTGTAGCCAACAAGAAGTAAACATCCATAAGGATTTACAACACAACCCAAAGCGCCAGATACAACTCGTATCCTGGCGCTTTTATTGTGGGAATGATTTTGGAGATGCCCCAAAGTATTTGGGAGCAATGCCAGCCGTAGGGGCAGACCCCTGTGTCTGCCCGGATAATTCATATCAATTCAGAGAGCCTTAACCAACATTAACTCTCCGAAAACACACCTTTTTGCACGGATTACGCAAAAGCGCACTATATTTGGACACTATGCAACCCAGAAGACCTGCACCCGTTGCACCGGCGACACCGGGAATAGTGTCTTTTCCTAATTTAGGTAGACACATTTCTACCTATTTCCTGATATTGTAGACACTCTATTTCCTGACTTTGTAGACACTTTCCTGAAAAGGTAGACATCTTTCCTAAGAAAGTAGACACAACTATGAAAATAGTGAAAAAACAAGGTTAAGACATACGAGACAAACGGACAGAAGTATTTTCCCACAGATTCCACTGATCACGCAGATTTTTCCTGCTTGTCTGTTCATCTGTCAATTGTTAATGATTGCAAAATTCATTACCAGAATGGCACCGCATGCTGGTAATGTCATTACCGCTATGTGGTAATGTTTCTACCAGCATCTGGTGTACTCACTACCACTATGTGGTAGTGACCCTACCGTATAAAGGTAGCGGAATAACTGCATATCGGTGACCGCTGAAAAGCATTGAGTTTTGAGTCACAAAGCATAGAGTTTTGATGCGTAAAGCATAGAGTTCTGATCAAAAACAAGAGCCCACTGTCTCCCTACGGTCGAGTTCTTTCTCCGCTACACTACGAAAGCGAGCAAGCTCGAGCGCAAGAAGTTCAACTGTGACTTTGTCACGTTCAAAAGGTTCAATGTGCTTCGCACTGTTCTTTCCCCGCTATACACCGCAAAAAACTTATGTCACGTTTGTTCCGTATGTCTTTTTCACTATTCTTGCTCCATTTATTACGCAAGCGCCCCTTCGGGTCGAGCGCACTTTTCACTCTGCACCTGCTGCACCGGTGCAGTGGGTGCAGCGGGTGCAGGTCTTCTGTGTTACACAGTGTCCAAATATAATGGGCAATTCTGTTTATTATTCAGAATTGCCCATTTTCAGTGAGTTAAGGAGCGTTAATGTTTTATTTTCAATTTTCCTTTATCAATTATCAATTTCCAATTATCAATTTTCCATTCTTGGTAAAGGGGTCATTCCTTTCCAAGCACCATGTTCACTAGCGCCGGCACATCATCACTCGTCACCGTTCCGCTTCCGTCCACATCCGCCGCCTGGAGGTTGTACCCATCTCCCATCCCTTCAGGGAGGGGCTGGGGGTAGGCTATCAGATAATTGGTCAGGGCCGTGATGTCAGCCACATCCACCTTGCCGTCACCGTTCACGTCGCCCAGCAGGACGTCAGGCTTCTCCGAGAAGTAACCCGGATTGCTTGCACCCCCGTCGATATGGGCGTAGCCTTCATGAACGTGATCGGGGCTATACACCGTGCCCTGTCCGCCCACAAGACTCGTGCAATTCAGGAACATATTAGTTGAATTACCTGAAACTATGGATTCCATACTCCATTTGTCACTGACATAGATGGTCTTCAGGTTGCTGCAATCAATGAATAGATTCTTCATATTGGTTACGTTCGCAGTATTGAAGCTGCTCAGGTCGAGCTCCGTCAGGCTGCTGCAACCCCAAAACATGCCGTTCATAGCGGTCACTTTCTTCGTGTTGAAACTGCTCAGGTTGAGACTCGTCAGGTTGCTGCAATCAACGAACATAACCTGCATGTCGGAGACGTTCGCCGTATTGAAGTTGCTCAGGTCGAGCTCCATTAGGCTGCTGCAAGTGTGGAACATACTCGACATGTCGGTCACATTCGCCGTATTGAAGTTACTCACGTCGAGGCCAGTCAGACTGCTGCAATACTGGAACATAGAGTTCATATCGGTCACATTCGCCGTATTGAAGCTGCTCACGTTGAGACTCGTCAGACCTTTGCAATTGTAGAACATAAGCCTCATGCTGGTCACTTTCGCCGTATTGAAGTGGCTTAGGTCGATGCTCGTCAGCTTGCTGCAGTTATTGAACATGCTTCTCATAGTCGTCACCTCGCTCGTGTTCAGATATTCAATACCGGTGATATTGGTCAGGTTTTTCATTTGGGTGAACCAACCATAGGTACTCGTGGGCCACACATCGGCAAATGACTCGTGGAACACCACATTGGTGACACTCGCACTGCTATTATCGCTATACCAAGCGGGAACAGTGCTTCCTTGGTTCAAGAAGTACACCTTCTCCGTCGTTGCGTTGTGCGATGCCCGCTGTCTGTCGTTGTAGAACGTCAGCGTCGAAGTGCTAGAGTCAAATACGACGTATGGAGGACATTCGATGGTCACGCCATAGGCTTCGCCTTCGCTGTTCATGACACACAGTTCGTAGCCGTCGTACCAGGCACCGGCGGGATAGGTGAATTCAAGACCGCTGTCCTCATCCAGGATAACATCGTTGAAGCCATAGATGTTGGCCTCCGTCTCGTCACCTGCTCTCAGGATGATGCGGGTGTCGGCACCAGTCACAAAGAGATTGCCCGGGTCGGAGCCTATGGCATCGATGAAGCGGGCGCGTATGGTACAGCCGTAGGTAATAAACAGATGGTGGCCGCCGTTTATCCAAATCGCGCTGCTACTATTATCCTCGAGCGTCAGCTCGCCAGGGCCTTTGATGAATGTGTTCGTGCTCAGCAAGATGTCCGCCTGATAGTCGTCACCGCTATCAATATAGTTTTGTCCCAACAGCTCTATAATCAGCTGTTCGCCGCTATAGTCGGCTATCGTCTCTATGGCGTGGCCGCTCTCGGTGACGATGCTGGCGTTGTTCAGTGTCAGCGTGAGGGTTGCGGGATCGAAGCTCACCGTACCGTCACCCAGCACGTCGTCTTGATTGGTGGGATTCACGGATATGCCCTTCACGCTCAAACCGTAGTCTCCGCGCGAGCTGATAGTAACACCACTGTTCCATTGGCTACCAAAGATTGTTGCCACGTACTTGTTTGTCGTGTCGTAGTAGCCGCCCACCGGTTTCGCGAAGGTCAGCCCGTCTTCCAGCGTTACGCTGTCGAAGCCGCTGATACCTGTCGTCAAATTCACCTGCGTGTCAACATCCCTGATCACCAGCGACGCTCCGTCGGTATTGCAGCTGATGTCGGTGGCATTGATGATGCAGCCGCCCTCGATGGTCAGCTGTTTTGCGGCACGCATATCTATATAACCGCCCGTTCCGGTCAGCGTCAGCGTGCCCGTTCCGTTGATGGTGGTGTTGCAGCGTAGCGGCATGGCGATGTAGCCGGAGATGGTCAGCGTGTTGCTACCCACGAGGTTGATGGTCAGGTCATCATATAGATAGTATGGTGTCACCTGCACGCCCGGAGCCGCATCGGTGGAGATGTTGGCATTGTTCAGCGTCAGCGTGTGCGTTTCGGGGTCATAGCTCACCTTTCCGTCGCCCAGTATGTCGGTGTTATTCTTGAAGCTCACGTCGACACCTTTCACTGCAATGCCGTAGTCCATCAGGAAGTCCTTCCATACATTAGCGGCGCGATAGGCTGCCTTCGTGCCTGCTGGAACATTGAGCAACTGGCTGGCGCGGTCGGGGAATGCCGTTTCGTCAACACCCGTGATAGGTGTCGTCCAGTGAACAGTCACCTCTTCAAGGTTGGTGCAGCCGTTGAATGCAGACCCGCCGATGCTCTCAACACTCGAGGGAATATCGATGCGCTTCAGGCCCGTGCAGCCCGAGAACGCCGAGCCTTGAATGGCTGTAACACTTGTCGGGATTTCGACACTAGCCAGACTGGTGCAGCCGTAGAAGGTCTGGCCGCTGATGGTCGACAAACCCGACGGGAGAACTATGGATCTCAGGTTGGTGCAGCCGCGGAAGCTCTGGGCACCCGTGACGATCAAGCCTGTGAAGTAAATCAACTCGTCGAAGGTGGCAATCTCGGAGTTCTTAAACTTATTTCCAAGTGACGTTACCGCAGCAGCCTCGTCCATTTGCAAGTATCCGTCGCCGTCGGTGTCCCAGTTCGCAAGACAGATCTCTTCCACCTTCGGGTCTTCGAACACGATGAAGGGCGGGGTCTCGCCAGCCTCGCGAATCCACATGAACTCCTTCCACACGTCGGCAGCCTGATAGGCGGCCTTCTTGCCTGCGGGAACATAAAGTCCCTGGTTGGCACGGTTCGGGAAGGCATCGGCGGTCACCGAGATCGGTGTCGTCCAGTTCACGGTCACCGTCTTCAGTCGCGGCGTGTTGCGGAAAGCATATTGTCCGATGGAAGTCACGCTGGCAGGGATGTCGATCTTTGGCAGTTGCGTACAGCCGTCGAAGGCCGACGTGCCGATTGTCTGCACGTTTTCCGGGATGACGATCGATGTCAGTTGTGTGCAGTAGGTGAAGGCGCTGTTGCCAATCGCCGTCAGTCCTGTGAAGTACTGCAGCTCGTTGAACGAGGTGATGCTGACATTGCTTGAGAACACCGAGCCCAGCGACGTCACCAAGGCAGCCTCGTCGATCTGCAACTTACCGTCGCCGTCGAGATCCCAGTGCTGCACGCAGAGGGCTTCCACGTTGGCATCGGCAAACTTGATTGTCGTTGAACCGGCACCCACTTCGCGGAAGTACTTGAACTCCTTCCACACGTCAGCAGCCTGATAGGCGGCCAGCGTGCCCTTGGGCACGACAAGCCCCTGCCTTGTGCGGTTGGGGAATGCGGTGGCGGGTACTGTAAGGGGCGTCTGCCAGTTCACGGTGACGGTCGTGAGCGACGTGCACTGAAGGAACACGTTGCCTTCAATATTCGTCACCGTCGAGGGAATGTCGATGCTCTTCAAAGCCTGACAGGTATGGAAGGCACTCTCACCGATGGAAAGCAATCCCTCGGGCAGGTTGATGGTCTGCAGGTTGTAGCAGCCCTTGAAAGCCGAGGGAAGAAGATACTTCGTGCCCTGATGCAGGGTGACCGTATTCAGGGCGGTGCAGCCCTCGAAGCAGTTACTATTGATGGAAACCACCGCACCAGGAATGCTGATGGTGGTCAGCTTCGTGCAGTTCTTAAACGCTCCCTCCTTAATGTTGGCGACCTTGCTGCCGAATGTCACCTGACTCAGGTTGCTGCAGCCACTAAACGTGTTGCTCTCCACCGTAGCGACATCGATGCTGACGCTCGCCAGACTGGTGCAACCATAAAAGGCACTCGCGCCGATAGTGTTCACATTGTTAAGATTGGTGATGATTGCCAGGCTGCTGCAGTTCGAGAAGGCATGATCACCGAAGGTAGTCACATTGCTGGGGATAGCAATAGTGGTCAGGCCCGTGCAGCCGCTGAAGGCTTGACTGCTGATTGTGGTCAGGTTCGTGAAATACTGCAGCTCGTTGAACTTGGTTATCTGGGTCTTTCCACGGAAGATGGTTCCTAAGTCGGTGATCATGTATGCTTCGACCTGGTCGAGATAGCCATTTCCGTCTGTGTCCCAGTTCTGCACGCAGATAGCCTCCACGTTTGAATCCTCGAAAGTAATCCTGTTTGGTTCTTTGATTTCCTTAAATTCATTCCAGTAATCGGCTGTGGTATAGTTTGAAAGGCAACCCACAGGAACGAAGAGAGTTTGATTACTGCGATCAGGGAAAGTATTTTCTGAAATTATAAATGGGATTGGCATATAAGAAATGAAGAAGGGAAGCCTTGCCATACCTTTAAACCAATTATTTGTGTTCGTCGGTTGGTAGTTGGCAAACGAAGAGTCGAACACCACTGCGGTTACAGAAGAGGATGTCGGCCAGTCTGGACTTTTTGTTGAAGCTGGCATCGAGTAGATCGTACCAGTGCGAGTGGGCAGGAGCTTGTCGTAGTAGAAGGTGAGCGTACCATCGTTCAACACGGCATATGCCCCGTTGGCATTAGGATCGGTCAGATAGCCTGGGTCGGCCCCGCCTCCGTCGATGTGGGCGCGGGATATGCCGGTATAGTTGCTTTTGTATGTCGTTCCCTGACCGCCAACCAGATTTGTGCAACCTTCAAACATATGGTTGTTGACGTCGTTCGTAAGCCTGTTGACATTCCAAAGGCTGCTGGCATAGATGGTTTTCAGGTCGCTGCAATCTAAGAACATTCTATCCATGTTAGTCACCAGTGCCGTATTAAAGTTGGTCAGGTCAAGGGAGGTCAGACTGGAACACTTACTGAACATATAACTCATGTTGGTTACCATAGCAGTGTTGAAGCTACTCAGGTCAAGGGAGGTCAGGCTGCTACAGTCAGAGAACATAGCGTACATGTTGGTCACGTTATGCGTGTCAAAGCCGCTCAGGTCAAGGGAGGTCAGGTTGCTACAACCGGAGAACATCGCATTCATACTGGTCACGTTATGCGTGTCAAAGCCGCTCAGGTCAAGGGAGGTCAGGTTGCTGCAACCAGAGAACGTAGCATTCATATCGGTCACTTGGGTGGTATTGATACCGCTCAAGTTAAGGGAGGTCAAGCTGCTACAACCATTAAACATATGATACATACTGGTCACGTTAGAGGTGTTGAAGCTACTTAGATTGAGTGAGGTCAGGTTGCTACAACCGGAGAACATACTATACATATGAGTTACCCTTGCGGTGTTGAAGCTACTTAGATTGAGTGAGGTCAGGTTGGAACAATCCAAGAACATACAGTACATAGCCGTCACGTTCGCTGTGTTGAAAGAAGTCAGATCAAGGGATGACAAGGCTATACAATCCTGGAACATATGGTGCATTGATGTCACATTACTGGTGTTGAAATGGCTAAGATCGACTGACGTCAATTTTTTACACGAAGTGAACATTTCACTCATGTTCGTTACCTGGCTGGTGTTTAGGTATTCGATGCCCGTGATGGAGGTCAGATTTGTCATAGAACAAAACCATTCAAAAGTGCTTGTCGGGCGGGCATTGGCAAACGAAGCATCAAAGACGACAGAAGTAATATTCGTAGCACCAGGGCCATTCCACTTAGGTGCATCAGTACCTGTATTCAAGAGAAGAGTACTTCCCGTGCGCGTGCTCCGCAGGTTGTCGTAATAGAACGTCAGCGTCGTGTTCGACGACGTGTAGCAGGCATACGCTTCCTGTGCCGAGGCGGTGACAGCCCACCCCCAGCCCCTCCCTAAGGGAGAGGAGAAAATAAAGAAGGCAAGGAGGAGCCAACCCCAGACCCGATTCAAATGGAGGGGAGAAAGCCCCACCCTAGCCCTCCCCCGTAGGGAGGGAGAAAGAAGCTGTCCCAGAGAAGGGAGCAATTGCTTGAATAGATTAGTAGTTCTCAT